>NZ_DASVOB010000825.1:0-5078 GCF_036383575.1 Mucilaginibacter sp. | reverse complement strand
GAACTGCTTAACTGGCCTTACCTATGGCAACAGGGCGAATACGTTTTGGGCGGTGGCACAACCGACTACCTGTTTTTAGTTTTAGCGGCCGATCATGTTTTAAATAAAAAGTAAGCTTATGAAATTGAAGATCACGTTGCTTTCGGCTTTAATAGGTACTGTGTCTGTGGTGTTTGCTCAAAATAGTAAGAGCGAAAAACAAAAGATAGCCCATGAAATACAAAAATCCATGGTTGACGAATTGCTCAAGCCCTGGTACCCCGCAGCTATTGATACTGCCGATGGCGGCTTTTTGAGCGCATTCACTTTTGATTTTAGACCCACCGGTAACCAGGATAAAATGATTGTGACCCAGGCACGTCATGTTTGGAGCAACAGTAAAGCCGCTGAGCTTTTCCCTGGCAAAAAATATTACATAGCAGGGGCCCGTCACGGTTTTGAGTTTTTGAGGGACAAGTTTTGGGATAAACAATATGGCGGCTTTTACATTTTTACTGACAAACAGGGCAACCCGAAACAGGGCGGCTTTGCACCAAAAGAAGCCTATGGAAACTCCTTTGCCATTTATGCGCTTGCTGCTTATTACCAGGCATCGGGTGATACCTGTGCATTAAACCTGGCTAAGCAGGGTTTTTGGTGGCTGGAGAAACATGCGCACGATCCGATATATAAAGGTTACTACCAGCACATGCAACGTGACGGTACTCCTATTATTAGGGATGCAACCATAAAATCAACTGCCGAAACTGGTTATAAAGATCAAAACTCATCCATTCACCTGCTGGAATCGTTTACCGAACTATATGGTGTATGGCCCGATAAACTGCTAAAAGAACGTTTGGAAGAAATGTTGCTGCTGGTGCGCGATAAGATCACTAACGATAAGGGTAACCTCATCCTGTTTTTTCAACCCGACTGGACACCGGTTTCTTTCCGAGACTCGAGTTTGGCAGTTTATAAACAGCATCATAGTCTTGATCATATTTCATACGGTCATAATGTGGAGACTGCATACCTGATGCTTGAAGCCTCACATGCTTTAGGTTTAGAGGGTGATGCCAAAACCTTGGAGATCGGCAAAAAGATGGTCGATGATGCACTGGACAACGGCTGGGATAACAAAGTGGGTGGCTTTTACGACGAGGGATATTACTTTAAAGATAAACCCGGACTTACCATTACCGAGGATACCAAAAACTGGTGGGCACAAGCCGAAGGACTTAACACACTGCTCATCATGGCCGCTAAGTATCCGCAGGATAAGCACCAATACTTTGACAAGTTTAAAACGCTATGGCAATACACGCAAACCTACCTCATTGATCATGAGCATGGCGATTGGTACCAGGGCGGTATTGATAAGCAACCTCAATATAAAACCGCGCTCAAAGGGCAGATCTGGAAAGGTACTTACCACACCTTCCGTGCGCTGATGAATTGCGTTATGCAGCTGGATCCGGATAAAACGCCACCCACTGCACCACGGCAAGTAAAACTGATTAAAGCTACCGGTACTTTAAAATGGCAAGCTTCAACAGATAACAAACGCATGCTGGGTTATAATATTTACAGTAATGGCAAACGCATAGGTTTTACACCACTTAATCATTTTATGGTGGATAAGGGCTTAACGGGTAGGCTAATTGTGAGGGCGGTTGATTTGGCAGGGAACCAGTCGGTTTTGGGTAAATGATTTAAATTAAAAACTACAACTTTCAATAATGGTAGAGGTAAGTAAATCGATTGTTAGTTATAAAACCCTGTTATTGGTTTTGCTTTTTCTGGGGATGTTTACGCGGGAAGCATCCGCCCAAACAGAGATTGAACCCTGGGGCAATATCACCGGTATCAGGGTACAAGGGCAGTTGTTTGAGTTTGAAACAAGTTTGAGGGTTGTCGGCAAAGATTGGAAGAAGCTCCACGCTACAGCCAAAGAAGAGCAAAACCCCAAATACCATCGGGAGGGTAAAACACAATTGGTTACAACCCGGATAGATAGTCTTTATTTTAATGAGCGGGTAGCCGATGGTGAACCAGGCAGTGCTGTTGTGACCATTAATTTTATGCCCCATGCTGATACTACGCTTACTGGTGTTTATTTTGTGGTGCGGATTCCCAAAGGGGATTATACCAACGCTTCGGTAAATCTAAATAACGGTTGGCATAACCTGAATGCCTTGAAAGCTAACACGGGGAACGAATATCTTAAGAGCAACACGCAAGCTGTCGAAATAAAATCATTGAACCGCTCGCTTAAACTCACGTTAGATGAGCCAATGGAGGTATCGTTGAGGATAGATACCGGCAAATTACATAAGGGGGATTACCTGCTGTACCTGCCCATTGTGCAAGGCAATATCAAAAAGGGACAGGGCATTGTTAAAACATATAATCTTACCGCATCGGGCAAAATTGATAATGCGCCGGTTACTTTAAAGCTCAATACGCTCCAAAGCGGCAGGCTCTTTGCCGGTTTCGGTGGTAATTTCAGGATCCAGAACCCCAAAACCGATCCGCAGGTGATTGACTATAGTCTTAATAATTTGCGCGTTGCCTGGAGCCGGGTTGAAATGCCCTGGCGCTTTTGGCAGCCGGAAAAAGATAGTGACCCAACCGAAAACGCAAAAGACAACAAGCTGCACCCTGCAGTTCAGAAAGCCATGGAAATGGCACAGCGCTTAAGTAAAATGAATATCCCGGTGATCCTGACGGCGTGGTCGGCACCTGATTGGGCCATTGAGGGTAAACCCCGGTTCAGGCATCAGCCGGGTGAGCCCTGGGGTAACCCGTTAAATTACGGCAACATCGATGCTGCCTACAAATCCATTGCGGATTATATTGTTTACCTGCACGATGCCTATGGCGTTGATGTGAAACTTTTTTCGTTTAATGAGTCGGATCTGGGTATCAATATTCGTCAAACAGGTCTACAACATGCCGATCTGATCAAAGGCCTCGGCGCTTATTTTGTATCAAGGGGATTAAAAACCAAATTGTTGTTAGGTGATAATTCCGATGCCACTACTTACGAGTTTATCTACCCGGCCATGGCCGACCCGGCTGCACGACAATATATCGGCGCGATTTCTTTCCATTCGTGGCGAGGCTGGGACACATCGATATTACAAAAATGGGCTGAGGCTGCAAAAAAAATGAACCTGCCGTTAATAGTAGGTGAGGGGAGTATTGACGCCGCCGCCTGGAACTATCCGGCCATTTTTGAAGAACAAACCTACGCCCTTGAAGAAATTAACCTGTATACCCGCCTGCTGGCCATCTGCCAGCCGCTCACCATACTGCAATGGCAACTCACTGCCGATTATTCGCCGCTTGTTGGCGGCGGCATTTTCGGCAATAATGCACCTTTGGCACCAACCCAGCGCTTTTGGAACCTGAAACAATTAGCTTCAACACCTGAGGATGTTTACGCCATGCCTATTAGTAACAACGGTAAATACCTTTCGGTAGCAGCCCTGGGCAACAACAGCAAACATGCCTATGTTGTGCACATGGTAAATAATGGTGCAACACGGCAGGTTACCCTCAGCGGTTTGCCTCAAATGGTAACGAAAGGTGTGTTGTATTTGACGGATAAGGGGCATCAAATGGAGAAAACCCCGGTTGCGATAAATAATGGCATAGCTAAGTTTAAGGTGGAGGCCACGAGTTATGTGAGTTTGATTGTGGAAAAATAGGATCCTGTTTTTAAAATCCGGGTCGTGTAGAATTTAGCTGGGTACCTAATATGTTAAGTATGCGTGATTCAAGGCTTGCCCGTGAGCTCTTAAAGCAAGCTACCTATGAGATGATAAAAAGGGCTGTCCTGCTGATGTCCTCGAAGCATGTTGGGCAGGCCTCTACGCGCGACCTTTCGACTGCTCGGGGTGACAGGCTCTTGTTCGTATTCTTTATTTTCAGTATTTTTTGAAAATTCAATAAAATAAGTATATTTGTTCTCGATGAACATTCAATTACTTCTTCGCCTTGCAGGCCTCGCCCAAATCGCTCTGGTGATAGGGAGTTTCGCCATTCCGCGCATCCTGAACTGGCGGGGAGAACTGGAGAAAGTTCAAACCCTCATTAAACAGATGTTCTGGACGTATGCGGCGTATATATTGGTCATTAACCTGTGTTTCGGCCTGGTTTCGGTATTTTGTTATCGAGAGTTGAGTAATAGTTCAAGACTGGCTACGCTACTTACCGCTTTTATTGCCGTGTATTGGATCTCAAGGGTATTGATCCAGTTCTTTTATTTTGATAGGGCAACTTTTTCCAAGGGCTTATGGCATAAATTGGGCGAGGTGGTGTTGGTTACGCTTTTTGTCTTTTTGAGTATTGTATACAGTTGGGCTGCATATATTAACTATCTTCAAAGTTAACTATCTTCAAAGCTAAGCCATGCAAAATACATTGATCCACATAGTTTACTTCGCGGTTATAAACCTTGCATGGGTGCTGTTGGGTTTTTTATTTGTAAAACGTGAACTGGTTTGGCCGGGCTGGTTATCAATGCTGCTGGTTATCCCTGTAGTGTATTGCATTTTTAACCACGAGCACCCGGTACTTAAAATGCTTGGCATTATTGCCACAACTTTTACCGGTATGAAAGTGATCACCGCTACGGTTGATTACAGCGGCAAAAAAACGAAACCTAAATTTATGCCATGGCTGGCCTTTGCCGCCGGTTGGGCAGGTATGCGTGCGCAACCCTTTGAAACCCTTGGGCAGCCGGCTTTGCCACATGCCTGGACTATGATCAGGTTTGGCATTAGCAGGGTTATAGGCGGTTTACTGCTTATTGTGTTGGCGCATGGCATTGTGGGGTTACATTTTGACACAGGGTTAGCTTATTTGTTGGTAAGCCCTTTGTTGTTGGTGGCTTTGAGCCTGATATTACATTTTGGGTTATTGAGCATAGGGGCGGGGCAGTGGCGATTGATGGGGGTTAATACATACTACCTGTTCAGGCAGCCGGCAAAAGCCATGAGCCTCACCGAATTTTGGGGCAAACGCTGGAACCTTGCTTTTATTGAAATGACCACGATAGCTATTTTCCGTCCGCTTCGGGATAAAATTGG
>NZ_DASVOB010000824.1:0-5445 GCF_036383575.1 Mucilaginibacter sp. | reverse complement strand
TACTTTTTTATTTTCTCTCCCCCTCTTTACGGCAAAGCCGTAGAGAGGGCGGCCCAGCGAAGCGTCGGCCGGGTGAGTCAGCTCATCGCCCTACCCCATCTCCCCAACAGCCAAAGCCCGTTTTGGTTTAGGCATTTTTTTTACCATCCGTGGTATGCCACCAGGCCCAGTATATCAGCACAAACTGTAAGGCCAGGCGCAGCCATGCTAAAAAGGGCGTAACTGTCATCGAGTTTAGTTTCATAGGCGCTTTAAATGCCATGCTTACGTGGATCTGTAAAAAAGCTATCAGCATTAAAACAATCCCCCAGGCTGCCCAGTACCGTGTTTTAGGCCAGATGAGGAGCAATCCTAAGGAGATCTCAGCAACCCCGGCCAGTATATTAACAGCCTCAGGGTAAAGCAAATTATTGGGCATCACGGCATAATAAAAGTCCGGATCCCTGAAGTGGTTCAAGCCCGCAAGCACATAAAATACAACAAGTATTACAAGGCTTATTTTTTTATACTTATCCATGCTTTAATTTACAAATATTTTGTCATATGCATCATAAAACAGTTTAAATGCTGCAAAACAAGCCGATTTTGTAATTTATAACCATTCCAAATAAGTCTGTTTGACAAAGTGTTGACATTGCATGTGCCGAATAGTGATACTTTTGTTCGGTCAAATTTTAAAACTGCTTTGAAGTATCTAAAGGTAATAGCTTTTACGCACAAACAGATTGAACTGAAGGAATTGGGTAGATTGGTGGTTTGCCAGGAAAATCTGACAGATAAACTTGCGCAGGTTAAAGAGCAGTTTAATATTCCCGAGATCTTCTACCTGGCTACCTGTAACCGTGTGGAATTTGTGATGACAACTCCGCAATCGGTTGATAAGAATTTTGCCAAAAAGTTCATAGAAGCCTTTAATACAGAGCTTTGCCATGATTCACTGAGCACTTTTATGGATAGCGCGTCTATTTATGAAGATCAGGAAGCCATGGTACACCTGTTGCGTACTTCGTGTTCGCTGGAGAGTTTGATCGTGGGTGAAAAGGAGATCCTGGCGCAGTTACGCAAAGCATATGAACATTGCAAAGAGGCCGGCCTAACCGGCGATGCCATGCGCATGATCATGAACTGTGTGGTAAAAACAGCCAAGGAAGTTTATACGCATACCAACATCTCCAAAAACCCAATCTCGGTAGTATCGCTGGCTTACCGCAAGCTTAAAGACCTTAATCTTTGCTCAAATGCCCGGATCCTGATCATCGGCGCAGGCGAAACCAACCGTAATATTTCTAAATATCTTCAAAAACATAAATTTTCAAACTTTGCGGTGTTTAACCGTACCGTGGCCAATGCCGAAAAATTAGCTGCCGATCTGGGTGGTGAAGCATTTGACCTTGAAGCTTTGAAAACTTATAACAAAGGTTTTGATGCCATCATCACCTGCACATCAGCGGTTGAGCCTATCATTACCACCGAAATATATCAATCGCTGTTAAACGGCGAAACCGGCAGGAAAACCATTGTCGACCTTGCCATCCCTAATGATACCGCTCCCGAAGTACTGGAGCAATTCCCGGTTAACTTTATCGAAGTACACTCCCTTAACGAGGTTGCCAAAAAGAACCTTCAGGAACGCTACCATGAGCTGGTACACGCCGAAGCTATTATTGAGCAAAACATTGCCGAGTTTATCATGCAGCTAAAACAGCGCCGCATTGAAGTAGCTATGCGCCAGGTTCCTGAAAAGATCAAAGAGATCCGTAACACTGCCATCAACTCTGTTTTTGCCGATGAGGTACAGGGGCTGGATGAACAATCGCGCGAGATCCTGGAAAAAGTGATCAACTACATGGAGAAAAAATATATCAGCGTACCCATGATCATGGCGAAGGATATATTGATCAATGAAAACTGATCAGTTAATTTCTCTTACTTCTGAAAAATCCCTGTATATAACTTTTTTGTGACAGATAAGGTAATTTCTTCAATAAACAAACGTTGATGGGTTTACATACCCCGTTATGTTGATCAGTTTTCCAGAACAAAACTTTAACAATTTTATCATCCCTGCCTTTCAAATAAATGAGGGCGAAATTGTTGTCATCGAGCTTTCGGGCGGAGCATTGTTTCAGCCTCTTTTATCCAAACTAAAAAGTTTGCTTACCGGTACCGTTGCTGATAGTCCTATTGAAATAAATTCGGAATTCAGGTTTGTTGAACAATTTAGGGAGAGTTTCCTTAACTACCATTTTGCCCCTGTAACCATTGGTAAGTATCATCAAAAACATGCCAATAAGGACAACCCGGTATATGAAAAGATCTACAATACCCCTTCGTTAACAAGAAACACAAAAGTAAATACCCTTGCCGGAGATGTGAGAAGAAAACTGGAGCTTTATACTACGCTTTCCTGGACAAACCATTTAATTTTTGACTTAACAAGTGCAGACCCCAAAGGAGGAACAGATCTCTTCGGCATTGTTAAACAAGCGATAACGCCTAACGGAGCCGCTATATTAATTGACCTTTGCGATGAATTTAAAGACCAATGTACTACGTTTGTTAAGGTCAATTACATCGGTGGCGATATCAGATCAGACAGCGTTAAACTGATATCAAAATCTAAATAACCCCCAATTACCGGGTGGAAAATACATCGCCACCGCAAGGCTGTGCCTTGTGGTCCGCATGCCAAGCGCAGTATTGCTATTAGAACATTAACTGCTTGAAGTTTAGCGAGGTGTAACTTCGTCCCAAATAACACTACTGTCCGAAGTTAGGGATTTCGGAGGTCTATTCCTGTAGACTGTGTCTACAGGTTACAGAAATAACCAAAGGGCCATTCTTTTCAGGATCGCAGCTTTATCAAAACATTACAAACCTTTACTCATTTCTCAAACTTTTAACGGGATTCATCATGGCAGCCTTGATCGACTGGGCGCCAATGGTCAATAGGGCTATAACAATAGCTACGATACCTGACAATGCGAACATCCACCAGCTTATTGTGATGCGGTACGCGAAATTTTGCAGCCAGTTCTCCATCAAATACCATGCAACGGGAGAGGCTACCACCAATGCCCCTAATACTATTACAACAAAATCTTTGGAAAGCATGAGGGTAATATTGGCTACACTTGCGCCAAGCACTTTCCTGATGCCGATCTCCGCTGTCCTTCTTTTGGTGGTAAATATAGTCAGTCCAAATAGTCCAATGCAGGAAATAAAGATAACGATTATCGTTGCTGCGTTAATCAGTTTTGCCGTCCGGTAATCCTTTTCATACAAAAGCGCTATCGATTCATCAAAAAAACGAAAGTCAAATATCTCTCCCGGATACATCGCTTTCCATGTTTTTTCGATCTGTGCCAGGGTTATCTTCAGTGCAGCAGCTTCTTTGCCACTAACTGCCAGCTTAAGGGCGAGGTCCTGTTGCATCTTTGGAATATTCACGATGCAAACAGGTTTAATAGTTTCGTGGAAGGATTTTTCATGAAAGTCGGCAACCACGCCCACAATGGGGTAAGGTTTGTTTTGATAAAGCAGCGTTTTGCCGATAGCTTCCTGGGGGGCACGAAACCCCAGCAAATGGAGAAAGGTTTCATTGATAACATACTCCTTTAAGCTATCTGCTGGTAAAAGGTTCCTTCCGGCAAGCAGCTTCATACCGTATAGCGACAAATAATGTTCATCGCCTGACAATTCAGGTATACGGGTCTCATTTCCGTTTATCCCATTCAATTTCAACGCAATGTTACCATCTCTGCCGTCCATAGGCGTGTACTGCTCCATGGCAACACCGGCAACGCCAGGAATTTGTTTCAATTGTTGTGCTAATACACTCATTTGTTTTGCTGGAGCCTTTCGGCTGGTTGGCAAGATGACAATGGCATCTGTATTGAACCCCATCGCTATGCCGCGGGTATAGCTTAATTGCTGATGGACGACCAAGCTACATATAATAAAAATCAGCGACAGGGTGAACTGGAAAACAATTAGTCCTTTCCTAAGCCACGAATGTCCACTACCAGGGGTTGCGGCCCCTCTAAGGTTTAAGGCCGGGGCATTGGCCGCTAATGTCCTTGCAGGGTACAAACCTGCAAACAAGCAAGTAACCAGCGTTATCGCCGATATAAAAAACAGGGTGTTAGTCTCCAGTAACTTTAAACGCAGCCCAGAAGGAATAAATGCCTTAAATGCATAAAGCACGGGGTTGATCAATAACAGTGCAATGATCAAGGCGAAAAAAGTAACCAGGAACGTTTCTACCAGGAACTGCATTATAATATTGGTCTTACTGCTACCCATTATTTTCCTGACCCCCATTTCCCTCGTGCGCTGAATTGATTGAGCAGTGGCTAAGTTAATAAAGTTGACCAAGGCCAGCAGAAGGATAAATAAGGCAGTCCCTATCATTCCGTATACTACGGGTAAGTCGGCGGTACGGATCTGGTTTTCTACAACTTCGGTATCAAAATGCACTTTGGTAATAGGTTCCAGCCATAGGTTAAGTTTAACATCCGGATTTTTAGGTGCATATGCTTTAACGATATCCGCAAACCCGGCATTGATTTTATCCAGGCTGGTACCCGGAGCAAGTTTAATAAAAGCTTGAGTGGAGATATGGTTCCAATCGTCTGCAAAAGCTTTTTTCAGGAAACTGTTCTGAACCGTGCTGTAAGAAATAAAATCAGTAAAGGCGAAGTCTGTATTTTTCTTCCAGTCTTCAACAATTCCGGAGATTTGCACACGAAGAGAGTCGTCATAAACAATTTCCCGGCCAAGCAGGCTCAGCGGATCAACATTACCAAAATACTTTTGTGCCCTACTCCGCGTAAGTACTACTTTATAGGGTTGGTTCAAAGCGGTCTGTTGGTTTCCGGCAAGCCAGTGATAACTAAAGATCTTGAAATATTGCGGCTCCGCTACTATCGTGCCCGGGTAATATGCTCCATCAATTGAGCTGTCAAATTTTTTTTCCGGCTTACCGGCCTCAGGTACACCTATCTTAGCATAATACATACTTACTGCAGAAATCGCTTCAAGACCCGGGATCTCGCTGCGTGCAGCTGCCACGGCGGAATAGGGCACTTTATTCATAACATCTTTATCCCCGGATGCGAAATGGACAGTTGTCATTATCCGATAAATGCGATCCTTGTCCGGATGGAAGGTGTCAAAGCTGAGTTCATAGCTGGAGATCAGGTAAATGACGATACATGCGCATATCCCTAATGAAAGTCCAAGGATGTTAATTGAAGTATAAATTTTATTGCGCCAAAGGATGCGCCAGGCAGTCTTGAAATAATTCCGTATCATTTGAATTGGCTATAAAATGAATGGCTTAAATATTAGTTCACTAAAATAACAGATAAATACAATGCCAATACATAATCAATTCAATATCAATTATTTAAACTAAAATAAAAAACAAACTGTATCGAAAAC
>NZ_DASVOB010000823.1:0-7382 GCF_036383575.1 Mucilaginibacter sp. | reverse complement strand
CCTGTAAGTCGGGGATTGCTTCCTTCCTCCAATAACGGTGTGGTAAAAAAACTTGGTTCCAAAGAGTATTATTCCACTCCCAATTCCTTCATCAACCTGCCTACTGTTTCTTTCAATTCAGCAATTTCCTGTTCTGCTTTGACCAAACGGGCTTCCAATGCCGACGAAGACGAACGGCCAGCTGGTTCATCTGCAAAATCATCGTCGTTAATTTCGGGCGTTCCGCCTAATAAATGGGCGTATCTAACCTCTTTTTGACCGGGACGTTTAGGTAATTGTACGATATAAGGCGTTTCCCCTCCGGCCAGTTTATCTAATATTTCCTGCACCTCTTCTATCGAATCAAACTCATACATGCGGCCGCTGTTGGTATTTAGCTCACCGGGGGTTTGAGGCCCGCGAAGGATCAGCAGGCAGATCAGAGCCACTTCCGACGGTATCACCGGGAATACAATAGCAAAATTGTGTTTGTATTTAATGTTACGGATAGAACCTCCCGTAGCAGTTGACGTCAACCCACGTCTTTTCAACGAGTTCAGGGCATTAATAACGGTATCATCATCATAATTAGTAACCGGCTTGCGCGATGTTTTCTGATTACAGGCAGCTACCAGTCCGTTAAGGGTCATGGGATAATAATCGGGCGTGGTTTTGGCTTTTTCCATTAAAGTGCCAAGTACACGTAGTTCTTCTGCATCAAGTACGGGTAAAGTTTGCGGTGAATCCATGGCTAAATATAAGCAGGTTTTTATAGCGTCAAAAAAAATTGCTAATTTTCTGAATGCTAAAATCATTGGGATTGAAATAATAGCATCAAAATAGTTTACTTTGCATTTCAATGTCTTTATTCATTACATCATTAAATTCGGGAAGTAATGGCAATTGCTATTACGTGGGGAACGATCAGGAGGCTATATTGGTTGATGTAGGTATTTCATGCCGCGAAACTGAAAAACGCATGGCCCGGCTGGGTTTATCCATGCAAAAGGTAAAAGCCATATTTGTATCGCATGAACATTCAGATCATATCCGCGGCATCCCGGTATTAGCTAAAAAGCACCAGCTGCCGGTTTATATCACTCCCGGGACATTGATACATCTTGGCGGGGTTGATCATTCAAAAGTTCATCATCTCAGCGCTTTTCAAACCGTACTTATCGGCGACCTGGAAATAACTTCTTTCCCAAAAGTACATGACGCATCTGAACCGCATAGTTTCATGGTAAGCTGCCGCGATGTTAAGGTTGGTGTATTTACCGATCTGGGGATAGTATGCGACCAGCTGATCCGCTACTTTAGCCAGTGCCATGCCGCTTTTTTGGAAGCCAATTATGATGATGATATGCTGGATAAAGGTGGCTATCCGTATTACTTAAAACAGCGCATCCGTGGCGGCAAAGGGCATTTATCAAACAAACAGGCGCTGAGTTTATTCATGACGCACCGCCCGCCGCACATGACCCACCTGCTGCTTTCCCATCTTTCCAAAAACAATAACGACCCTAAACTCGTAGAAGATCTGTTTACCAATTGTGCCAATGGTATCAATATCATCGTGGCTTCAAGGCACCAGGAAACACCTGTTTATTATATCAGCAGTACGGTTGTTCAGCCTGAACCATTGGGGCAGCTTGGCTTAAGCTTTTAATCAGGCGATATCGTTATCAGCCAGGTCCTGCGAGAACATGGTGCTCAGCATCTCATAAAGCTCGGGATGTTTGTGCTTTAGTTCGGTAGGCTTTTGGAAAAAGTATTCGGCAACAACTGCTAAAAATTCAGCTTCATTGGTGATAGCATATGGATTAATATCTGAACGCCCGGCTTCTATTTTATGGATCTCCTGGTGGATCATTTTTAGCCATGGCATTATGTATTCATGCGCGAGCAGGTTTTCGGGCACGCCGTCCGTAGCACCGTCAGATTTATCAAGCAAATGTACAAACTCATGAATGGCTGTATTCTCCTTCCCAGCTGATTTACTGAAACCTTTCGTTAATGCCGCTCTCGATAGGATCATCTGCCCATTCATATATCCGGAACCCACCATTCCTAAAATGTTCCTGTTTTCGCCTTCAAACTGAAACTCGCTATCGAAAGTATCCGGGTAAAGGATCACGTTGGTCAAGTTGCGGTATTTCCAATCGGCGAAGCCAAATATCGGGATCACCGCACTTGCGGCTATCATCACTTTGTCGGCATCGCTCACCGTTGTGCCTATACCTTCAATAGTAATATCCGCTAAAAATGCAACTACTCTTTGCTCAAATAGTAGTTTCCGATCAGCGTCGAGATGCTGGTAATAAGGAATATTTTGCTCCAAAAGTGTTTTATAATTCAATGAGGCCTCAGGAGCTTCATTTACTACTTTCTTTTTATTGAGGAAAAAGAATACCGCCAGTACGATAACTATCAAAACTATAACAGGAACCATTTTTTATTATAGATAAAATTATAAAACAAAGTAAAACAACAGCATAAACAGGGCAGCTATCAGGGTATTCAAAAAATTCACGGTATTGTTACCGATTATCCCGTTACGCTCAAACACAGCACCTAAAATCGAATCTGTTAAATTGCCGAGCGTACCGGCAACTACAATCCAGATGATATTTATAGTCCAGCCTAAACCTATAGTACAAACAATAGCGATAACAACAGAGCCGGCTACTCCAATTAAAGTACCTTCCAAACTGATCACACCATCAAGCCCTCGTACATCCGGCTTTAGCGTAATAATGTTAAAGAAACGTTTACCATAAACCGTTCCCAACTCCGACGAAAGCGTATCAGCGGTAGCTGAGGCAAAGCTGGCCGCCATCATCAATTGTAAAACATGCGCATGCACCACCGGTAATACCAGGATCAAAATCCCGCATAGAGCCGCGGTACCCGCGTTGGCTAAAACCTGCGCTGAAGTCCTCCCTCCTTTTTGATCCGCGTTTAGATCCTTCTTGGTGTTGCTTTGCACCGAGGTTGCAGCCGAACCTAAAATGAAAAAAGTGGTCATCATGGCTAACCCGGTAAAACCATTACCGGCAAATACTAAAACAGCAACTGCGGCACCTGTTAAAGCAGCTATAACAGTTAGTTTACGGGCCGCTGTGCTATACGCCACACCTGCGATCAGAATAAACGCCAATAAACCGTAACTTAACCACATAGCTAATCAAAGGGATTTATTGCCGCTAAATTAAACTTTCAATTCATACTTTTGGGCACATGAAAGATATACTGGGCCAGGCCATACATGATCATTACCATAAATCAGCTAACCATAAGTTATGGATCAATAATCAATATGGGCCAAAAGAAGAAATGCCTGTTGATATTTATTTCAGGGATGAGGACGATATGCCTGATATTGAGTGGCTGGCCATGAACGAATGCCGCGGGACCGTATTGGATATTGGCGCTGGCGCAGGCAGCCATGCGTTAACATTACAGGAGCGCGGCTTTGATTGTACTGCACTGGATATCTCACCATTGGCTTGTGATGTAATGAGAGAACGAGGCGTAAACAAAGTGCTTAAAGGCGATATCTTTGTTTACGATGAACAAAAGTATGATACCCTGCTCCTGCTCATGAACGGCATTGGCCTTGCCGGGACGCTTGAAAACCTCAAAGTATTTTTACAACATATTAAACTCCTGCTCAACCCCGGCGGGCAGCTCCTGTTCGACTCATCGGACATTGCTTATTTATATGAAGATGGCTTGCCAGAAAAAGGCTATTACGGTGAGTTGCTTTATCAATACCAATACAGCCGTCAAAAAACCGACTGGTTTCCCTGGCTATATGTTGATGAAAAAACATTGGAGCCTATTGTTAACAAAGCAGGTTTTGATATGGAAGTTTTGTTGGAGGATGAGTTTAAACAATATTTGGTAAGGCTAACACTCAGCAAGTAAAACCATCGTAATTTTGTTATTGGTTGTCTGTATTAATTACAGAATAAACTACTTTTATTCCAACAACATCAACCAATGAAAAAAGCCATCACTCATATCCTTGCTGGCCGTGAAAAGAAGATCACTGCCGAAGAAACCGTGCGCCAGCCTTTGCCCCATAAGGATTTTCGCTTTGCTAACCCATTTATTGTATTGCACCATATGGGCCCCGAGGTGATAGAACCCGGTCAAACTTTACGGATCCATCCGCATCCGCATCGTGGTTTTAGCCCTTATACTATTATATTACAGGGCGAGGGTTATCATAAGGACAATGCCGGTAATGACGAGGTGATTAAAGCCGGGGATGTGCAATGGATGTTTGCAGGCAAAGGTATTATGCACAGCGAAGGCCCAACCGCCGAATTATTGCAAAAGGGCGGTGTACAGGAACTTATCCAGCTTTGGATCAATGCGCCTAAAAGTAAAAAATGGGATGAGCCTTTTTATCAATCGGCCAAAGCAGACCAGTTACCTAAAGTAATTATTGGCGAAGGCCTTGACTTTAATTTAGCAAGCGGAGATTATGAAGACAAAACCGGGCCTATCAAAAACTTCAGCCCGGTTATTTCTATCGTTGGGAAAATAGCAACAGGCAAAGAAGCAAATTTCAAAGCTATACCGGGCTACTGGGCATTACTTTATATTATAAAAGGCAGCGTTAATGTAAACGGACAATCCATCAGCCAATATAATCTCCTTGTGTTTGAAAAAGAGAATGAGGATATTCTGGTGTTGGCTGAGGAAGATTCGCAGGTATTATTCCTCTCGGCCGAACCTATCGACGAACCGGTAGCAGCTAAAGATAACTTTGTAATGAACACACCCGAAGAGATTGAACAAGCCCTTACTGATTATAAAAATGGCGTGTTTGGAACATTAAACTATTAAATACATAATAACTTTTGGTTATCACAGATTGCATTTTATAATAAAAAACCGGCGATAAATTCACACACCTTTGTATCATCAAAACAAAGGAAAAATGAATACCCCACATCAATTAAACAATACCGGCGGCCTGTTATTGAACATCAATGAAAACGCCCGCAAGGTTATCTTCGCTATATGTATCATGTTATGCCTGATGCCTTTCATGAGTCCGGCAGTAGCTTTATTTTTAGGCTTAGTGGTAGCACAATGTTCCGGTCACCCCTATTTGCATCTCAATCATAAGGCTACCCATATTTTATTGCAGGTATCAGTGGTTGGTTTAGGCTTCGGCATGAACGTACATAGCGCCCTGCAGGCCGGCAAGGAAGGCATTCTGTTTACCGTTGCGTCCATAACCGGAACTTTATTATTCGGAACCTTGATGGGCAGATGGTTAAACATCGAAAAAAAGACCTCTTTTCTGATCTCATCAGGCACAGCCATTTGCGGCGGAAGCGCCATTGCCGCCATATCACCGGTTATTAAAGCCGAAGAAAAACAGATCTCGGTAGCTTTGGGCTGTGTATTTATCCTCAACTCTATAGCCCTTTTTATTTTCCCGCTGATTGGTCATTATCTTAATTTATCACAAACCCAGTTTGGTTTATGGTGCGCTATTGCCATTCACGATACCAGCTCGGTAGTTGGGGCAGCAAGTAAATATGGTACACATGCATTGGAAGTAGCAACTACAGTTAAACTGGCAAGGGCCTTATGGATCATCCCGGTAGCATTTTTATCTACCTTCCTATTCAAGAACAAATCAAAAAAAGTAAGTATCCCGTATTTTATCGGCCTGTTCATATTAGCTATGATAGCTAACACTTATTTACCGGTTGTAAAGTTAATAAGCCCATATGTAATTAATATAGCAAAGGCCGGGTTAACACTTACTTTGTTTTTAATAGGTGCAGGTCTTTCACGCAAAGTATTGGCATCAGTTGGATTGAAACCGCTTTTGCAGGGAGTAGCACTTTGGGTTGCCATATCTGGTGCTGCGCTTTACGCGGTGATGCAATTGGCGAAATAAAATCAGGTTGCAACTATTGTAATTGTGATTGGTAAATAAGTATTTTAGGGTATTATAAACCTTACACAATGAACAAATCCGGATCTATTTTCATCTCCTTGCTATTAACTGTATTCAGTTTTACCGTTTCGGCACAAACTGATAAAGAAACAGCCCTGCAAAAAGGCAAACAAGCCGTGTCTCTTGAAGATGAAGGAAAATTTGATGAAGCCCTTGCCTTACTTACAGATGCTCAAAAGCTCGATCCATCAAATCTCACCTACCCTTATGAAATGACCTATTGCTATTACAGCAGGAAAGAGTATCAAAAAACGATTGATGTTTTAGAAAACATAAAGGATAAACCAGGATCATTTGACCGCATATATCAGTTATTAGGCAACAGCTATGATATGCTGGGGCAAAGCGACAAAGCAATAAACACATATGAATCGGGATTAAAAAAATTCCCGAAAGCGGGTTGCCTCTACCTTGAACGTGGGGTTATCCCACTCGCAGCGAAGGACTATAACAGAGCCATCATCTATTTTGAGAAAGGTATTGAGGCCGAGCCATCGTTTCCATCAAATTATTATTGGGCGGCAAAACTTTACCTTGGTTCGGAAGAAAAATTATGGGGAATGATTTATGGCGAACTTTTCATGAACCTTGAGCGCAACAGTAAACGCACAGAAGAAATCAGCAAACTGCTGTACAATGGATATCAAAGCGGAATAAAATATACAGAACCGGGGAAGACAGCCATCAGCTTTAGTAAAACAAGTACTATTTCTACCAGTTCGATTGCGGCTGGCGGGCAATTAAAGCTGCCATTCAGCATGATATATGAACCTACTATGGGCATTGCAGCCGTTACCGAAAAAAGTATCGACTTAAATTCGCTCGACAGGATCAGGCAAAATTTCCTGAAGTCCTATTTCCAAAGAGAGTTTGATAAAAAATACCCAAATGCCTTGTTTACTTACCAGGATTTGGTAGACAAATCCGGCAATATAGAAGCCTACAACCACTGGATATTAATGCAGGGAGAGCCGGACGCATTCAATGCATGGGAAAGCAGTAACAAAACAAAATGGGATAATTTTCTGAAATGGTTTAACGAAAACCCCTTAGCACTGGACGATAACAATCATTTTATACGCTGGCAATACAACTAACAGCAGTTAAAACTTTATTGAAAACAGGTCATCTTCCTCCATAAAACAATCACCCTTACCTATGGATTGAAATTTAGCCGATAATATTTATACAAAAAGGGGGGTTAACATATTTTTTGCGTAAAAAGCACTTAATTAACTGACTATTAACAATATAAACAAACATTAACTCTGAATTATGTTAACCCTGTTAACCCCCTTTTGTTAGTAGAGTAAACCCCAAACTATATATAGCTTAAGTATCTGAACAAGTCAAAAGAAGGGGCAGTTTAATGATAAGCCCCTTCTTTTTTTAAGTACAAGTATTCGAATTT
>NZ_DASVOB010000822.1:0-1871 GCF_036383575.1 Mucilaginibacter sp. | reverse complement strand
CAAAACCCATGAACTACAAAGTTTTATTGTTTGCAATACTAAGCATGACGCTTGGTAGCAGATATTGTTACAGCCAGCAGAAAAAAGTTACATATGATATTAACAGCCTGCTGAAAGAAAATAAACTGGTGAAAGCCTACCCCCGGCAAACAGTTGCAGAACTTACCGACGGTAGTAAACAAGGCCTTACTTCGGATGGTATTTTGTGGCTTAAAGATGTGGATTTTAAAACGGGCACTGTTGATGTCGACCTGCGTGGGAGAGATGTTTTTCAGCAAAGCTTTTTAGGCATAGTTTTTCATGGCGTTGATACCACAACCAATGATGTAGTTTCTTTCAGGCCTTTTAATTTTCAAGCTATGGATACGCTGAGGCGTAAGCATTCGGTACAATACATGACCGCGCCTGATTTTCCGTGGGATAAACTCCGAAAAGAACATCCATTGGTTTATGAAAACGAGGTTACCCCGTCTCCGCTGGCTACCGCCTGGTTTCATGCGCGCATCGTGATCAATGTCGATGATATTGTTGTATATGTTGATTATTCCAACAAACCATCACTCACTGTGAAAAAGTTAAATAGCCGGCAAAACGGGCTCATCGGACTGTGGTCGTCCGGACTGCCCGGTGATTTTGCCAATCTTGTTATCACTCAATAATTATAAACCAATCATCATGAAAAAGTTAATCTTAATGTTGACGCTCTTCGCTGCTGTAAAAGCATCAGCACAACAAAAGTACCAGTTGCACGACCTTTCTGTTGTAAACCCTAAAGAATGGATCATCCCTAAAAGTGATACGCTCGACTATGAGCAAGGGAGTTTTGACGGAAAAAAAGCTTTGCTTATCAAACGTAAAATATTCAACTATAAATCGGCCAGTTTAGCTTATAAGCCCGGTTTAAACTTTAAGGATGGTATTATTGAAATGGATGTAGCCTGTATACTTCCCAAGGGTGGCTTTGTGGGGCTTGCTTTTCGTATCCAGGATGATCATCATTACGAAACTGTTTATTTCAGGCCGGGATCATCAGGAACCATTAACGCTATTCAATACATGCCCGAAAAAAAGACCGAATTTAACTGGTGGGATTATGAGGCCGAAAAATACCAGGCCAAAGCTATAATTCCGCAAAATAAATGGTTCCATATCAAGGTGGTGGTGCAGGGCAGTAAAATGGAAGTTTATGTAGATAATGCTGCAAAGCCGGCAATGGTATATACCGAACTCGATCCATCCTTAAAAAGCGGTGCAGTAGGTTACTGGCATGGCAACTGTCCGGAAGGTGCTTACAAAAATCTTGTTGTAAAAGCCTTTAATTAAAACTGTATGAGGAGGATTTTATTGATACTGTTGTTTTTTGTACCGGCTATAGTTACAGCCCAAAACATCCCTTATGGTAATAATCCTGCTGCAGGTAATTATCTGAAAGTAAAAGATGGTACCCGTATTTACTACGAAACCTATGGAATGGGCAGGCCGCTGGTATTATTGCACGGTGGCCTCTATGGCGAGATTTCGGAATATGAAAACCTGATCCCCGTGTTGAGCAAAAACTTTATGGTGATAGCCATAGCTACCCGGGGCCACACCAAATCGGAGATAGGGCATCAGCCCTATACTTATGAACTAATGTCGGATGATGCTTATTCGGTGATCAGGTACATTACTAAAGACAGCGTTACACTCATCGGTTTCAGTGACGGTGCAGTGATAGCCCTTGACCTCACTATTCGCCATCCCGATTTGGTGAAGAAGCTGGTGTTTGCCGGCGGAAACGTTTCAGCAGCAAGCTATCGCCCCGGCGAAATGGAAGAATTGAAAGGCTTAACCGGCGCATCGCTTGAACGTGATATGCCTGATTTTGTACG
>NZ_DASVOB010000821.1:0-5555 GCF_036383575.1 Mucilaginibacter sp. | reverse complement strand
CTAACCCAGATCTCTGCAACACCCAGTTTATCCATTTCCTTCCTGAATCCTGGGTCTTCCAATATAGATTGCTCCTCCATATTGTTTTGAGCAAATATGACAGTCTTTACTTGCTTACAGTTTGGCGGTATCCATAAAAATGCCCTTGAAGGGTCTTTGTTAACTCCTATCGGTTTAACAGGTACCGACCATTGCCATACCGCGGCATGAGCAAACGGCCCTACCAAAAGCAGTAAAACAATCAAAAGCGTAGCGTAGTGGTTATGCCTTCTTTTCATGATCTTAATTCAATACAATTTCAGCATCGGCACATGCCGGCATATTAAAACACCACTGTTTGTTTCCTTTTTGGTTTACCGGCTCTCTTTTTACCGTTACGTTATTTAGGGAGATGCTATGATGTGCAGACAGCATACTAACAGGCAGATAAAGCTTCACCGGTCGATCGGCGGTGAAATGCAGCTTGCCATTATCAAACCACAATGCAGCAGATGCCGGCTGCGAAGATGTTAAGCCGTAGCCATTTTTAGCTATACTCATTCCTTTGCCTAAAAACAGACTAACCAACTTATTGCCGCTAACACTGATCACCGCATATAAACCCTTAAACTCCATATCCTCAAACCCTACCTGCTGTGTTTCAGCATGGGCAAAAATGTAATCGCTCCTTCCTGATTTATTGTTGACTATTAATCCGGTAAAACCTGGTTCAGCGCCAAACGATTTGATACTTTTGATTGCAGTTCCATTATTGGCGGCTCCTGATGGCTCATAGATTGCGGCAAATGGCTTGCTCCATGCCTCGCTGGTTTGGCGCACAACAACCGTAGGTAATGGCATGTTGGCAATGCTATCCGGAATCATTTCATTTTTACGCCAGGCTTTTGATGGCGGCGCTTTAACACTAAATACTTCCCTGCCGGCATAACCTTTCATCCACATATTCATGAATATAGCTTCCCTGCCGGGGATGCTTAAACTGAAACGAGCTTTAAAATCACGCTCAGTCCTGATCGATTTTTTATCGTAGAAATAATCATAGCCTACCAATTCCGTATTGGCGAAGGTAAGTTTCTCCGTTGGCCGGATCTCCAGCGGTTTATTGTCGTTATCAGATAAAGTTACCTGCTGCCCAAGGTTATGGTAGATATAGTCATGTGATTTATCCTTTCCATTTTTACGTCTCGACCTGAAGATATCTACATAATACCCTGTCGAATCGCTGGTGCTGATAATACTCATCAGCCTGTTTTGATCGGCATTGGTTTCGGGTTCAAGAAAGGAGACATCTGAAAATGTAATGCCCTTAAAATATCCCACCTTTTGGGCCGACTGCGGGTAACAGGCATTGAGTTTTAAGGGGTGGTTACTTTTCATAACCGGATATGAAGAAATCCCATCTACCACCACGGTATTATGTGCCGGAAACTGTGAGTAATATTCGGCATAATCGGTCTGAAAATAACTTCCGCCAATACCGCCTTCCGGCGCGAGCACTATCCCCCTGCCATAAAGCTCCATGGCAATGCCGTTAGCGTGCATATGGTTGCCGCTGGAACCAGCTTGAGAGATCATCAGCCCCGTGTTTATGTCCAATCCGTTCCGCTGTACCATCCAGCTTACATTGGGCGACCAGAACGTTGCCGTCAGGTAATCGCCCGGCGATCCCGCCTTAACTGTATCAGGAATAGTGATGGGCGGGGTGCCAAAAAGCGCATTAAAACCTGTTTGGCGCATAACTGTTCCGGCGCCGTCCTGCTGCCCCAGGGCGTTGATTGTTTTTAGCATCCTGCTGTAAACAGCTTCCTGGCCGGCCTTATTGTTCACGCGGGCATTGCGGATCAGGTCGGATATGGCATCGGTTCGGAGTTTGCCATAATGGGTATCACCGAAACCAACAATATATCCGTTGGGGTACAGGTATTGGGCATAAGCCAGCACAGCTTTGGGCAAAACAGGTACCTGTTTCAGGAGATCGGTATGCAGTGTACGGTCAAAGAGATTCACAAAGCCCGTAAAATCAGCTATCACATTCTGAGAATAGCCGGGGCACTCGCCCCAGATGGCTGTTACCGGGTCATAACCTTTGAGCAATGTGGTCAAGCTCCATTGGCGGGTATAAGTTTTATTCAGGATCTGGTCGAGGTAATACTGGCATCCCCTTTTATCGGCATAATAGCTATCATTTTCAAGGATGATGGCAATATCCGCTACAAACTTTGCTTCTATTAAATCCCAGTTATTAAAAGGCACGCCGTTTTTGATGATGAGATCGGCCCATTTCTTAAAGGTAACGGCATACGTCTGTAATTTTTCGGGGTGATGCTTTTTGATATATGGAAATAGGAAATCATAACCTGCTGTTAAAGGTTCCAGCACATCTTCGTGGATCACCTCAAAAGCAGATAAGCCAACCAACGTTTGATCATGACCATGGTTAAGGTCAACCGGTTCGTTCCGGTACCCCATCCCTGTGATATAGGTATCCAGGATAGAATAGGAAAAGGCAGCATACTTTTCATCGCCGGTAAGCCAGTAAAGCATTGCAGCATTCCGGGCCTTTTCAATGATCTCGATATTGATGGACTCTATGATCCGTCCTGTTTTTGACTGCTCAACCCACTCCCATGGCGTGCCCGGCACAGTTCCGTTTTGCAGGTACAATTTACCATCCTCATCCATGTAAGGCTTGATATCTTCCAGTTTCGGGCGCATATATTGGGTAGCAACATCCCGCGTACCGGTAAACCTAACGGTGGGCACAGGTGCATGACCGATTGCATAAGCATAGATGCCATTTTTAATAAAAACATCGGTATAATGCTGTTTCCAGTACATCTGTAACCGTGATGACATCCATGTGCTATCTGTTTGATAGCGGGAAACATTTGCATCTGCATCTGCCCGGATCTGGTTAAAGGTTGTTGTTGCCCAGTCTTCTTTTTTTATAAGTGTGTTGAGCTTATCCCTGCCGGTGTTTTCATCTGCAAGCAAACGGGGGTGGACTTTTACATTTACACCGGAGATATCTATCTGTTGCGCGTAAACAGGTATAATTGCAAATAACCATAGCGACAAAGCTGATAAAACAAGTCTGGTCGTTGTGTTTTGTCTCCGTAAATATCTAATCATGCTGATCATCATTTATTCTTCTTTCTTTATAAAGTAATATGCTATTTATCCACCCTGAACCAATCGAAATCCGCGTAGCCCCCCATACGCACATCGGGTGCGCTGATACAAAACAAGCCTACCTTAGCCTGTTATTAAGCTTTTGATAAAACTGTTTTTATACATGTTTAAGCTGTTTTTTTTAATTTAAATCCCAGTAAACTACATAGCGCTGACGGTGAAGGTTATAATAAGGTTCAAGTATAACCGGCGTTCCATTCGTGGTATTGGTAGTTTTAAAAGTTAAAGGTTCTCCTTTAACCGGTTTTAAAGCATCAGCAACGTTCTCGTCATTAATTCTCAAAGAATGAGGCAGATTTGCAGGGATGTTATAATCATAATCGTAATATTGATAGGGATCGGTAGTGTCATGATAAGGTGCATGTGCTGGCATCGCTTCGGTACCCATTTCACCTGCCAGTACCACCGGCCCGTACATCACAGCAGCTATTTTCGGATTATCGGGTGTTGGTTCCAGGCGCAATGTCATTGGGTAGGTTATTTCTACCTTATCACCGGTCTTCCATTTACGGTTTAGGGAGATGTAGCTGCCCGATGCCTGGTTAACTTTAACACTTTTACCATTTATTTTAACTGTTGCGCCGCTGCTCGCCCAGCCTGGGTAACGAATATAAAGCGATAAACTTTCTGCATTTGCGGAATCGATAATAAGCCGTGTGGTTGCCTCTTCGGGATAAGCGGTTTCCTGTCTTAATTTCAAACCTTTAGCTTTCCAGGTTAATACCGAAGGAATGAACAGGTTGACATAAACACCCTGATCGTTATGGTAATAAATAGCTTCACCGTATTTAGACTGGCTTTCAAACCCCGAGCCTACACAGCACCAAAACGAACTATCGCGGGTGCTGTATAGCCGGAAGGCCCCGGCTTTCAATGGCGTAAAATAACATACCATACCGGTTTTAGGATCCTGCTGCCCCAAAATATGATTGTATAAAGCCCGCTCGTAATAGTCGGCATATTTTACGTCGGCATCCCAGGTAAACAGGTGGCGTGTTACTTTGAGCATATTGTAGGTATTACAGGTTTCGCCGGTATAGCCGGTTATGAATTTTGAGATCTTTCCAGGCTCAATAAAATGTTCCTTATCGCTGTTACTGCCGATGACATAGGTTTGATTATGGATCACATTATCCCAGAAATTGCTTACAATAGCTTTGTCCCTGGTATCTCCGGTTAATTCATAAGCACGGGCCTCACCCGTAATTTTGGGAATAACGGTATTGGCGTGCATCTTGTTGAGCTTGTCCTCCCCGGCAGCTAAGGGATCAAGCACAGCGTGGTGATAAAACAGGTCGCCAAGCTTTTTATGTTCCGGGTTACCGGTGATGGAATACAGATTATACCATGCTTCGTTCATGCCGCCAAACTCATTCCTGAGCATTAGTGCCAGTTGATCCTTGCTCAGTGGTGAGATCTTTTGATAAGCCCATGAGGCCATTTTATTCACCACATCCAGTGCCTGCGTATCGCCTGCATACCAGTAAGCATCAATTAAACCGGCCACTATTTTATGCAGGGTGTACCAGGGAGCCCAAACACTTTTGCCTTGAATATTTCTGTCGATATAATTTTGCGGAAACGCGCTTAAATATCCACCTTCATTCAGAGTAGCCTGCACCTCGGCGAGTCCTGAAACCAGGCTGTCTATCTTTTGCTTAAAAACTATTTTACCGGTAGCTGCATACTGAAAAGATAGCCCTGATAACAAATGGCCTATACTATGGCCACGCAATTCCATATCCAAAGCTTCCCAGCCGCCAAGCGGGGCAGGCATTTTTGTTTTACTGTCTTTTTTATTGGTAAGCATACCCGCGTTAACCCTGAAGCTGTGCAGCAAACGCTCTACAGGCAGGGATAGCATCCATCCGCCCTCACGCTCCATATTTTCCTTAAAGCGGCTGTCAAGCAGCTTTACATCCTGCAAATCAAAACTGCATGCTTTAGCGTTAACCTTTGATGCTGCTTTTATTTCAGATTGATGCTGTCCTATATATTGGGCAGATAAACCTAAAGGCAGCATCAGCAATCCAATCCACAGGAACCTCCTAATTCTTTTCATCTTCTTTTAATTTTATCGTGTTCAAAAAAGCAAGTAGTTTTTCGTTGAAACCCTTGGGGTTTTCGAGATTGCTTACATGTCCAGCATGAGGAATGGTCAGATGCTTAGCCGATGGCAACACTTTTAATAATCTATCGAGAGCATTAGCATCAGCAGCGCCGGTGAGTACCATTACGGGGACGGTTATTTTCTGTGCTCTTAACCGGGCTTCTGCCTCGTTACCAAGTAAAAAACGGGGCTCAAGATGCTGGGGCTGCCATGCATCCCATTTATAGATCATGTTCCAGACGGGCTGCCTTAG
>NZ_DASVOB010000820.1:0-6682 GCF_036383575.1 Mucilaginibacter sp. | reverse complement strand
GCTACCGGTACCAGTTTAATTTTGAGGTTTTTCTCGCGGGCATATTGCAGATCAGCAGCTGCAAGGTTCTGGATGCCCAGGTTAAATACCTCATCGGGTTGTGCAACTACACCATAAGCATGAGCAGCAGCAATAACCAGTTTGTATTTGGCATCAAAGCCGCCGACATCACTGGTTGGATCGGTTTCGGCAAAGCCGAGGTCCTGGGCTTGTTTTAATGCGCTGTCATAATCCAATCCTTCAATAAAACCTTTTGAAAGTATGTAGTTTGAGGACCCGTTGAAGATACCGCTTATCGAGTGCAGCAATTCATTATCATAATATTCCTCGAGGTTACGAATAATTGGGATACTACCACAAACTGCACCCTCATACAATAATGATGTGCCATATTGATGCTGGATCTCAATCAGTTCCTCCAAATGCAGGGCGATCATCTTTTTGCTGGCAGAAACAACGTTCTTACCCGATTTTAAAGCTCTTGAAACAATTTCAAAAGCAGCCTCGGTATCATTAATGAGCTCAACAATAGTATTGATCTCGGGGTTATTAAGCAGTTCCTCTTTATCTGTGGTAAACAAATGGGCCGGGAGGGAACGCTTTTTATTTGGATCCTTGATAGCAAATTTTACTATCTCGATATTTAAATGCTTTGTTTTGACGATATCATATAAACCCTGGCCCACAACTCCAAATCCGAAGAGGCCGATATTTAACTTTTTACTCATTACGCTGTACGTTGCAATTCTATAATTTTTCCTTTCACATCGGTTTTAAAAAACGATGTAAATATGTTTGTTAATGCTTCTGTTTCAATTAAAAATCCGTCGTGTCCATAAAACGAATCCAGTTCGGCAAAGGCCGCTTTTGGAATATGCCTGAACAGGTATTGTTGCTCTTCAATAGGGAACAAAACATCCGAAGAGATGCCGATAACCAAAGTTTTTGCCTTGATGAGGCTTAACGCTTTTTCAACGCCATGACGGCCGCGGCCTACATTGTGCGAGTCCATCACTTTGGTTAAATACCAATAGCTATAAGCATTAAAACGGTTCACCAGCTTTTGCCCCTGGTAATTTTGATACGTGGAGGCGCGGAAATCGTCCTGTACTGTATCACCCTCTTCCTGTTGGGTAATGCCATAGGTTTTATAGGTACGATAGCTCAGCAGCGCTATACTACGCGCTGCTTTTAAGCCTTTCTGGCCGCCATCTGATGTGTTGGCATAAAAGGTACGGTCGGCAGTGATAGCTAAACGCTGAGATTCGTTAAAGGCAATGCCCCATGGTGAATGTTTGGCATTGGTGGCTATCAGGATGAGATTTTTGATCCGCGCGGGCTCAATAATGGCCCATTCCATAGCCTGCTGGCCCCCAAGAGAGCCGCCAATTAATATATGAATACTGTCAATCTGTAAATGACCGGCAAGTAATTGATGCGCTTTGATCATATCCCTTGTAGTAAACTGGGGATAGGAGAGATAGTATGGCTGTCCGGTAACCGGATTAATGCTCAGCGGACTGGTAGTACCGTAAGGCGAACCCAAAATATTGGCGCAAACTATAAAATGCTCTTCAGGATTAATGAAGTAACCTGTACCCACAAGGCCTTTCCACCAGTCAAGTACATCGCTGTTGGCTGTAAGCGCATGGCAAACCCAAACAACGTTATTTTTTTCCTTATTTAACCTGCCGTATGTATGAAAGCCTATCTCTAAACCCTCAATCTGCCGGCCCGATTCAAATTCAAAAGTATCAGTGTATTTAAATATCTCTGCGTTCATTCTTTTGTTTGTTATTCCAGGCGCAGTCGGAACTTCCGGCTGCAACCTGCAATAACGTTTACTATATCACTTAAAAAAAACTATACATTGTTAAACTAACTCACCCGCACCTTGCTTAATTTTTGCAAAAGCCTGCTCAAAATCGGCTTTAATATCATCAATATGCTCAATACCAACCGCTACTCGTAACGATGTTGGCCTAACACCAGCCGACAGTTGCTCCTCATCAGATAATTGCTGATGCGTTGTTGCCGATGGCTGTATGATCAGTGTTTTTGCATCGCCCACATTGGCTAAATGGCTCACCAGTTTCAGGTTGTTGATCACCTGGCTGGCCTGCTCTTTGTCACCTTTGATCTCAAACGACAATACGCCGCCGAAACCATTCTTTAAATATTTTTTAGCAAGCTCATGATATGGCGATGATTCCAGTCCCGGGTAATTTACACTTGATACCAGTGGATGCTGCTCAAGCCATTTGGCTAATTGCAAAGCATTGTCCACATGGCGCTGTACACGCAATGAAAGCGTTTCCAGACCCTGGATATTCAACCATGAATTAAATGGCGCTTGTGACGGGCCGAAATCTCTCAAGCCTTCAACGCGTGCACGAATAATGAACTGGATATTGCCAAACGGGCCGCCAATACCAAATACATCGTTAAACACCAATCCGTGGTAACCTTCAGATGGTTCAGTAAATTGCGGGAATTTGCCATTGCCCCAATTGTAATTGCCGGCATCAACAATGACACCACCAATACTGGTACCATGCCCGCCGATCCATTTAGTAGTTGATTCCACAACCACATTAGCGCCATGCTCAATAGGACGGAAAAGGTAACCACCGGCACCAAAAGTATTATCAACAATTAATGGCAGGTCATGTTTTTTGGCAACTTCGCTTACCTTGTCAAAATCGGCAATGGTAAAGCCCGGATTGCCTATGGTTTCCAGGAAGATAGCTTTTGTTTTGTCATCAATAAGTGCTTCAATGCTTGCTGCAGTATCATCTTTAGCAAAACGCACATCAATGCCTAAACGTTTAAATGCTACTTTAAACTGGTTATAAGTACCACCATACAGGAAAGGGGAAGTAACAAAATTATCGCCCACCTGTAGGATATTATTTAAAGCTATAAATTGTGATGCCTGGCCAGATGCTGTGGCCAATGCCGCAACTCCGCCCTCTAAAGCTGCAATGCGTTTTTCAAACACATCGGTAGTGGGGTTCATGATGCGGGTATAAATATTGCCAAACTCCTTTAGCGCAAACAGGTTGGCACCGTGCTCGGCACTGTTAAATACGTATGAAGTAGTTTGATAAATTGGCACTGCGCGTGAACCTGTTGTTGGATCAACTTCCTGGCCGGCATGTAATTGTAAGGTTTCGAATTTTAAGGCAGACATAGTTGTAATTTTTAAATGTGTTTAATTTAGATTTTTAATGTTAAGATGGATTTTGACAAGCCGGTTTGAAATAACCGGTTTAACAGCACACACATTTTTCAGAGAGATGAAAAAGAGCGTGTTAAGCATCAACAGCAGCAACACATACAAATACAGCCAATAGGGGAGCTAATATATTGTACGTTACCGTTTGCGGTGTAAAAAGTGTTGCGTTGCGTAAATTTAATTAAACTTTTCATGGTTATAAATTTATATTCCCCGGTGTTATTTGCCGGGACAGGAATTGGCACCTTCTTCAACATTGAAGGGTTGCCAGCGGGTCATTGAGCCTGATCTCTCGCCGCTTCTTTATAAATCAAAACCCGAACTATGTGCGGAGTATTGATCGACCTTGGTATCGCTACCAAATAATGTTCCAAATATAAGAGGTTATTTGGTAATGTACCAAATTTTATTTCTTTTTAAGCTGAAAGGTTAAAGACGAAAGGTTAAAGATTTCATGAGCAGGATATTTTTAAACCCAGCTGACTGCTTCGACCTTTTGCTTTTTACCTTTCGCCTTTTACCTAAAATGGCCTAAAGCGCAAGGGCCTGTTCCATATCCGCAATCAAATCATCAATATGCTCTAGCCCAACTGACACTCTTAATAAATTCCTCGGTGTTTTGGTATCAGGGCCTTCAACCGTAGCGCGGTGTTCTATCAGGCTTTCTACGCCGCCAAGACTGGTGGCTTTGATGAATAGCTTGAGTCTGTTGATAATGTTGTGCGTATCATTCTCATCTCCTTTAATAATAAAGGATAACATGCCGCCGAAAGCCAGCATCTGATCTTTAGCGATATCATGCTGCGGGTGCGATTGCAGACCGGGGTACATCACTTTTTCAACATTAGGATGTTGTTCAAGGTATTCGGCAAGTAGTTGGGCATTTTGTACGTGGCCTTTTACACGGTACGGCAGGGTTTTAATGCTGCGCACCAGGTAATAACAATCCATAGGCGAGGGGATAGCTCCACCCATTTCCTGCACCTGCCTGATTTTTGTCCACCAATCATTCTTTTCGGCAGTGATCAAAACACCGCCCATCAGGTCACTATGCCCGCCGAAATATTTGGTAGCCGAGTGCATGACCATATCAGCGCCTAATTCAAGCGGCCGCTGACAAATTGGCGTTGCAAAGGTATTATCACACAAAACTTTAATGCCTTTTGATTTGGCAATCGCTACTGCCTTTTTTATATCTGTAATTTTCAATAACGGGTTTGAAGGGGTTTCTATCCAGATCAAACCTGTTTCAGGCTTAATATGCTGCTGCAAAACTTCCGTATCGTTTACATCAATAAAATCAAAAGTAAGGATCCCGGCAAACAGGGTTTTAAGTTGATTGCGCAAGCCATGATACATATCATCAGGCGCAATAATGTGCGTGCCCGGTTCAAGCGACTGAAAAACCGACATCCCTGCTGCATTACCCGATGAAAATGAAGCAGCCTCAACACCACCTTCCAGTTTAGCCAGCACATTCTCCAACGCATGCCTGTTAGGATTTGCTGAGCGACTGTAAATATAACCTGCCGGGAAACCGCCGTCCTCGCCACGTTCAAACGTGGTTGACATAATAATGGGTTGTATTACGGCCCTTGTTGCTTCATCAACATGGTTGCCGGCGTGTATAGCTATAGTTTCAGTTTTCATGGTATGTATGCTTATCGCCCAAAATAAACAAGAATATTTGTTATTAGCTGTAGCGTTTGTGCATTTTTTGCCGAATAGGCTATAAAACCTATCCACATGAAGAGAACCTTTATCCTGATCCTGCTTGTTATCGCCGGTTTATCAGCCTGTAAAAAAGATGCTAACGAAACTGCTTATGACAAAAGCTATAAAGCCTGGCAAAGCTTTAAGATTGAAAGTAAAAACTCGTATGCTTATACTGTTAACGCCGGTTCAGTTTTTGGCTACGGTTCAGAAACAAAGATCTCTGTTCAAAATGGTGTTGTGGTAGCCCGGGACTTTTTATCATATACATTAGAGCATACACCAAATGCTGCCCCCGGCAAAACAATCAGGGAACAATGGCACGAAGATAAGGCATCATTAGGGCAGCATAATTCTGGAGCTTCATTACTTACGCTTGACCAGGTGTACCAAAAAGCAAAAACAGAATGGCTCTCGGCCGATAAGAAAAAAAATACTATTTATTTTGAAACCAACAATAACGGTATGATCTCCGATGTCAGTTATGTGCCTAATGGCTGCCAGGACGATTGCTCAATCGGGATCTCCATAAGTGAGATCAAGGCTCTGTAACCTTAATGTAATTTACCAGATAATTTGGCCGATATGTGTCATAACGCATATTACTTTTATGCTTTTTTGTACATTTGGCCAAATTTATAATGATGCATAATTCAGATAATTTACAGGTATTGCTCCAGGATCCGAATTTATCTGCTGACTTAAAGCACATTGCCCAAAAGGTACTAAATAAACAACGCATCACTTTTGATGAAGGCGTTTTGCTTTATGAGCAGGGCGAGCTTGGATACCTTGGCACTTTAGCCAACTACATCCGCGAGGAGCGCCACGGCGATAAAACTTATTTTAATCGTAATTTCCATATCGAGCCAACCAATCTTTGCGTTTACGACTGCAAATTTTGTTCATACTCACGCCTGCTGAAACAAAAATCAGAAGGATGGGAGTATACCATGGATGAGATGTTCAACATGGTTACCAAATATGACGGCGAGCCGGTTACCGAAGTTCACATTGTAGGTGGTGTGTTGCCTCAGTATGACGTACCTTTTTACCAGGAGCTTTTTACCCGCATCCGTGCCCACCGCCCAGAATTGCATATTAAAGCCCTCACCCCGGTTGAATACCATTACATTTTCAAAAAAGCCAAAATTGATTACGCCACAGGCATGCGCCTGATGAAAGAGGCTGGTTTGGACTCAATCCCCGGTGGTGGCGCAGAGATTTTCGATCCGGAAATCAGGGACCAGATCTCGAAAGATAAATGTACTGCCGATCAGTGGCTGGCTATTCACGAAGAATGGCATAAACTGGGAGCGCGTTCAAACGCAACCATGCTTTACGGTCATATTGAGGAATATAAACACCGGATTGACCATATGGATCGTCTGCGTCAATTGCAGGACAAAACCGGCGGGTTCCAAACCTTCATTCCGCTTAAATTCCGTAATAAGGATAACCAGATGTCGCACGTGCCAGAGGTTTCTGTGATTGAAGACTTACGCAATTACGCTGTGGCCCGTATTTATTTGGATAATTTCGACCACATCAAAGCCTACTGGGCAATGATCAGCCGTACAACGGCTCAACTTTCGCTTAACTTCGGTGTTGATGATATCGATGGCACATTGGATGATACGACAAAAATTTATTCAATGGCCGGTGCCGAAGAACAGCATCCGGGTATGAGCACCAAACAACTGGTTGAATTAATTAAACATGTAGGCCGCC
>NZ_DASVOB010000819.1:0-7287 GCF_036383575.1 Mucilaginibacter sp. | reverse complement strand
CGAGGTGTTGTAACTCGGGTACGATGTGGCAAATACCTTCTGTTTGCCTGTACTTGTTTCAATCGGCTTACTACCCTGAGTAACAACTCCCTGCTTTTTACAACTTGCTAATGAAATTGTTGCAATGATGCATAAAAAATAATTTAAGTTTTTCTTCATAAAGAATTGGTTTAATTGACGGTATTATCGTCGTGAATAATTGGTTTATTTAGTGTGAAGTAGTAGACAACCGGGCTAAGAGGAGGAGATGTATCTCATTAACATAAATGCTTATATAGATAATGTTAGGAGTAGTTTTAAACAGGGAGCCGTTTAACCTCTTGCACAATTTGTAAGTACCATCTTTTACAACAGTTGCACTTATTAAAAAAATCAATACGGCAGTTGTTATTCTGCGCAAAGCAGAGGCTAACGTTAATTTCATTTTCAGATAGAATAAAAACAGGTTTGAACCGGTTTAATTGGTTAATTTATTTTCCTAAAGGCAAAGGATAATTAATAAAAAAAGCACATGTTAAATCAACAAATCATGGCCTTTGGAATAATGGCCATATTTTTAATTGGTACCAGGTTTATTAATTTGACAGTGAAATTAGGTTGCTACCGGAGCACAAAAGTTAAAAAATAGGGTGCAGAATGTTTTCGTTTGCAAAAAACAGTATTTGCAGGCCTTTTTTCTTTAGAAACACCCTTTGCTTCATTAAAAAGGAGTAATCTTATTAATTATGAAAGCTCTTTTCCTTGATTTTATCGAATCGGAAGGTAGGATACGCTTTAAGTATAGATAATTTCGGGAGCTTTTATTTTACTTATCCAACATTTCTTCATTTGCAGAGGTTAGCGATGGCGTAGTTTAGGCTAAAATAGCACAGATATTTTGCTTGTGCAGCTTGAATAAAGGTCGAAAAATTCAATTAACTAAAGTAAATGCAGTGATAGTAAGCATATTTATTGGCACAACCGGAGGAGTATCCTAAATTAAAATACGCCTCCGGGAGTCGCCTATATGAAAATTGGCTTCATCGAGTCCCGCCAATAAATCATACAAAACGAGGCTGATCATGGTTATCATGATCAGCCTCGTTTTAATTGGATTTTATAATGCAACCTTATTGAACACCGGTTTTACCTTCAGGCGAACGTCTCCATTTAAAATAAGCATCCAATACGCTTAACGCGCTCGCATCTGGAACAGGACCGGTATGCGCAGTTTGGGAAAAGTACATAACCGTGGGTTGAGTAGTACTAAATGCTGGCCAATTAGCCGAGCCGGGGCCATTGGGATCGCTATACTTTGCAAAGTTTGTCCAATAAGTACTCATCGCATCTGAGATATCCAGATCTGTTTTACTTGTTTGCGGATTTGAAGCGTCAAGCGTTCCAAATATATAAGCAACTTCCTGCGCATGCGGCGATCCGTAACCCTCTTGAGGGGAACCTACGGGATATTCAGGGTGCTGATCGAAATAATAATAAAAAACCTTCGATTTGCCTCTATTTGCCTGTAACGTAGCCCAGCTCCATGTTTGCCAGCCAAATGCCGCATCACGAGTGAGATCGCGGGCTGTTTTCGCAACCGTACCTGTGCCGGGAGGATAAGCCTTAATTAGTTCATCGGCAAACTTCCCATAGCGGTTCTTTACGGCGGTAATATAATCTTCGGAGGTTTTGGGCGGCGAAAAACTGGCGCCTTCGTCAGAGTTGTAACCTATCAATACGGGCGTATCGTTGTACTTGCCGGCCTCATAAAGTTTATGCTGATCATCGGGTATGACCCAACCATCAACAATAGGCCACGCGAGCCCACGTATACCCGGTAGTTTATCAGCATCTACCTTTCCCAAACCGGCAATTGAGGAAAACCCGGCACCTTTAACATAGGCTTCACCTGCAACTTCGGCATCATGCAGAGTTTTCATATTTTCGCCCGGGTAAGTTGTAATGCGTGTAGGGCCAAATGAACCTCCGCTTTCGGAGATGGCCCCCGAAAATAACCCTTTAGCCAAAGGACTTGCGCATAGCATACTAACCGCTATCCCCCCTGCCGACTCGCCGAAAATAGTTACTTTTTCAGGATCGCCCCCAAAGGCTCCTATGTTTTCTTTAATCCATTTAAGAGCGGCGATCATATCCAGTAGGCCATAGTTGCCCGATACATGGTTTGGGGTTTCGGCACTTAATTCGGGGTGTGCCAAAAATCCGAGCTGGCCTACGCGATAAGCGATACTTACCAGCACGACACCTTTTTTTGCCAGCTTTTCGCCATTATAAGCAGGTTCAGCAGTGCCGCCAAAATTGAAAGCTCCGCCGTAGATCCATACCAATACCGGAACTTTGTCGCCCGGCGACTTAGCCGGCGACCAAACGTTCAGGTACAGGCAATCTTCACTTTTTCCTGAAAAAGGTGGCGCTCCCTGTATGGGTTCCGGCGCAAATTTATCGGCCATACGGATGCCATCCCATTTTGCAGCAGGCTGCGGGGCACGCCAGCGCAATTCGCCAACCGGCGGTGCAGCAAACGGAATACCTTTGTAAATTGAAAGGCCATTTTCATACGTTCCCTGTATCAGGCCTTCTTTCACTTTAACCGGGGTAGGTTGTGCTTTAACAACTGCAATAACAAGTACTAAAATAAGTGTACAAATCAAATGTTTCATAAAATCATGATTGGCTTACCAAAGCTAATTTAAGCCGTTTTGATTCACAACTATCTGAACTAATGATGTATATTTTCGTGAAATTATGTTCAACATCAGCGGCGAAAGTATCAACCATGGGCTTCATGTCAATACCAAACCCGGTAAATTGAATATCTGTCAAAGCTTGATCATATTGATCAGGAAAACATCATTTTCTCTGATTTGAAGTTTCTTTGAAAATGTTCCTGAAGCATTGATTGTGATATTCTCTTTAAGAATCACCGCACCATTATTCTGCTTTTTAAGTGAGTCGACTTGAGTCTTGCTAAGCTGATTGGGCTTATTAAACGAAAGATAACTGGTGTAAGCATCATTTATTTTGTAACCTGTTTGATAAACCTCAAGCCTGTATTTTCCTTTAGGCATACCGGCTATGGCCAATTCAACTTCTCCTTTTGATTTAGCAGGCAGATCCCGAACGTAATAGGACTGATTATTAACAGAATCAGGTAAAGTATAAGTATAATCCCATAATAGCACCTGCACATCGCCTTTTTTGTTTTTGCAGGCCCAGGAAGAATTGTCCTGGTCGGCTATTTCGGTTTCACCCAATTTATTTAAAAACGAATAAGCAAAAAATGCGGGCTTCTTTATCCCCTGCGTGTTCAGCAAACCGAACCCGCCATGAAATGGGGTAAATCTGGGCCCGGGTTCCTCAAAAATGTCGGTAAAGGTCCAATAAGACATGGAGTTGGCTGCTGATCCCGTTTGTTTTAGCTTTTCAAGTATGTATGCCGCCTCATGATAACTATCATGTATTGGATCGGCAGGTGTATATGACGAACTCCATTCTGTATAATGTAATTCCAGCCCGGGAATTGCGGAATTTTGAATTTGTTTGCGTGAGTTCAAAACATCACCACTAACGCTTTCCTTGTTTTTATCCAGCACAGTGCCGGTTGATCCGTATTCATCCAAAAAGCCCTGTTTTACGCCATAAGCATGAGTGCTTATAAAATCAATAGGGACTGCATTTTTACTGCAAAAATTTATCATTTCCGGTACCCATGCCGCCCCTGCCGTAGCAGGGCCGCCAACTTTATAGGCCTTGTTTACGCTTTTTATTGCCTGCGCGCTGTATTGATAAAGTTTGAAATAATCATCCTGCGAACCTGTCCAGAAACCATCTTTCAGATTAGGCTCATTCCAAACTTCAAAATACCATGTCTTAACCTCATCAGTTCCGTACCGTTCGGTAAAATGCTGAGTGAGGTTCCTGATCAAACCTTCCCATTTCTTATAGTCTTTGGGCGGTGTTACATTCCCCCTCCACCAAAAAATGGTTTGATTACCGCTTGCCAGCGCACCGGGCATAAACCCTAATTCTACAAAAGGTTTCATGCCTATACTCAAAATATAATCGTACAGGGCATCAACATATTGATAGTTATATTCCGGATTTCCATTCCTGTCCTCGCGGTAAACAGCCATATCATCTGTCAGCAAACCGTGCATCCTGATATATTTGAAACCGCATTCATTTCGTACAGTGGCCAATTGTTGCTGCCAGTCGGCCCTCAAACCCTCATTTGCTCGCCCCGCCCCTACACATTCTTTAAATGAAGTATTAAAAACTCCCTTTTCTTTTTTAAAATCAAGGCTGATTATCCTTTTGGCTTCAGGCGTTTTATTTAGATTGTTATTTTGGGCAAAAACATTGCTAAAAAGCAGGCTACCTAAAATAATTGGTAAAATTTTCTTTTTCATATTGGTCATTTTATGCTCCCCATACCTGTAGTCGCGTGATAGTCAAACACCTACCAGTACATAATAATACGTAATTAGATTGGTTATAATTTAAAATTGGTGTGATCAATAAACAGAGTCTTTAAATGCCACAAGATGATATAAAGATCTTCTCAGTTTTTAACGATGTAAAGGTAAGAATTCGTCCACCAATCGATTGTTTACAAATAGGGACATGAATGTTAATTAACATCAATAGTCGATCAACATTAGATAATTCCAAATAAGAATAAGCTATATAAGCAGATATGCATGAGACCTCCCGGAAATAACCGGATGCTAAATCAACAACAAAGTCGTCGCGTTCACCAATATAAGAGCGCATTGATCTTAACCAGAAAGCTTCAGTTACAACCCACCCTATCTATCAGCTTAACACACGTCGATCAATTACTTGCAAGCCAACGTTAACCGTATCCCACATATGATAATATTGCCTTTATCATATTTTAAATTCCTTATAATGAATTTAATTGTCTTCCCGGGCATATCTCTACCAATAAAATACACAGCTACTCAAGTTAATCCTGAATTCTTAATCCGTTTTTTGCCCTTTTTGTTAACTCTTTTACCTATTTCTTTCTGAATTTTCTCCAAAAATCAGTTTAATATACTGAAAACCAATACATTAATTCAGATTAACATTTGTATCCCTATTTGTAAACAATCGATTGCGACAAGCCCTCTAATTTTATCCTCTATAAAGCGGCATTTGTTCTATGTCACTGCCGCCTGTCTGATACCAACACAATGGTTAAGACGAGATAACCAATTTTAATAGTAACCTAATTTAAACTAAGCATTATGCTCAAACGCGTACTTATAAGCACCTGTGCTATTTTCCTGCCGTACAGTTACGAAAAACTGTTAATAAGCCACTTAATACCGCTTAAGTAAGATACTCACCCATATCAGCTCTGCATTTCATAAAAGCATTCAGTATTCTAATATCTATATGATTATTCCGGTAGTCATTTTCATTCAGAACATCAGATAGTTTCAAAAAGAGCTCGTCGGTATAAAAAATATGACAAATAATTATGAATGGAGAAAAGCAAATTAATTACTAACAAAACAACAATGAACCAATTATCAAACCTTAAAGTCCTATTATCAGATGGATAAAATTTTACAAGAGAGAGTGAAATATAAGATTTCATTAATTGTGGCGGGCATATTATTCTGTCTTTCCGCTCACGCGCAAACCGTTAATATTACGGGTAAAGTAACAAGTGCAGACGATGGTCAACCGATACCAGGAGCAACTATTAAGATTAAGGGAACAGGCTTTAGTGCCGCATCCGGCGCTGACGGCAATTATTCGATAGCGGCTGAACCAGGTAAAATACTTGTTTTTAGCTACTTAGGTTATGCATCACGGGAAGCAACAGTTAAACAAGCGGGAGTAATAAACATCAGGCTTAATTCAGCCTCCAGCAACCTAAATGAAGTAGTGGTTATCGGTTATGCCAAGATACAGCGTAAAGACGCCACCGGGGCTATAAGTTCAATATCGGGCAACGAATTGCGCAAAACACAGCCTGCTACCTTTGACCAGGCCTTACAAGGTAAAGTACCTGGGGTTGTGGTTCAACAGGTGTCGGGACAGCCTGGCGGTGGTGTGTCTATTCAAATACGCGGCGTGTCATCAATAAGTGGTACAAATTCGCCGCTATATGTAATAGATGGTATTATTATTCCTCCGGTAAATGACCCTGGTAATGGCTCTAACCCATTAAATACGATCAATCCTTCTGAAATAGAATCGATAGATGTACTGAAAGATGCTTCGGCAACGGCCATATACGGTTCACAGGCAACTAACGGGGTAATAGTTATTACTACAAAGCGAGGTAAGGTAGGAGCACCGCAGATATCTTATGATTTTTATACCGGTTATCAAAAAATACCGGGCGAGCTCCCAACAATGAACTTGCAACAGTTTGCCACATTTATTAATGCCCGCGCCCAGGCATGGGGCTTTGACGTAAGGCCTGAGTTTGCTAATCCGCAATATTTAGGCACCGGTACTGATTGGCAAAAAGAATTATTCAGGAAAGCTCCGCAAACCAGTCATACAGTTACTGTAAGTGGCGGTGATAACAGAACACAGTATTTAGTATCCGGATCTTATTACGATCAGCAAGGGATAGCGCTTGGCTCGGATTTTAAAAGGTCGTCTGTACGGGTGAACTTAGATAACAAAACTACTAACTGGCTAAAAATAGGAACCAGTTTGCAATTGGCCCACGTTAATGAGAACGTAAACTCAAGCGCATCCAATGTAATCAGTACAGCCCTTAACCTTACGCCCGATATTCCGGTACAAAACGCTGACGGCTCATGGGGAGGGGTTACCAGCACCAACGGATGGACACCTGGAGTTGCCAACCCGGTTGCCTTAGCCTTGATTGTAAAAGATTTGAAAAAAAGGGATCAGGTATTTGGTAACCTATATGCTGAAATACAGATTTTCAGAGATTTGACATTACGAAATGAGGTATCCGGCAACTTTGATATCAATACTGAAGATAGGTTTACACCAATATATACCTTCGGCAAAACAGTTAACGGCACCAACAGCGGCTCATCTTATATGGCACAAAATTTCTATAAGGTGTTGAGGAACTTTTTCACTTATAGCCACAACTTCGGTAAATACAATATTAATGCCTTGTTAGGCCATGAATCCCAACTGAGTTCGTTCGAAAACATATCTGGCGCCCGTTCAAACTTCGCGTCAAACAATGTGCAGGCGATCAGTTCGGGTGATGCAACTACAGCCACCAATTCAGGAGACAACGGAAACGGAAGCGCCCAGGAATCCTATTTCGGTCGTTTA
>NZ_DASVOB010000818.1:0-9981 GCF_036383575.1 Mucilaginibacter sp. | reverse complement strand
CCCGTTACTTCCTTAGTTGGGCACACTATGCCTTTAAACCCGCATTTCTTCAGCGAATCTGTTGTGCTGTTGCAGCATATGATCAAAACCTCATCGTTTAGTGGTAATGAAAGTGGGGTTGCCGATACGATACATCAGCATTTGCAGGGTTATTCGGTTAAGGTAAAACGGCAGGGAAATAATATCTGGTGCTATAATAAATACTACGATGAAACTAAACCGACAATACTGCTTAACTCTCATATGGATACGGTTGTGCCAAACGAGGGGTACACAAAAGATCCGTTTTGCCCGGAAATAAGCGAGGGGAAACTTTATGGGCTTGGTAGTAATGATGCCGGTGGGTGTGTAGTATCGCTTATTGCTGCTTTCCTGCATTTTTACTGCTACCAGGGACTTGGTTTTAACCTTTGCCTCGCCATTACGGCCGAAGAAGAAAACTCAGGTGAAAACGGTATTAAATCAATCCTGCCGCTGCTGGGCAAGTGTGAACTGGCCATAGTTGGCGAACCCACTTTATTGCAAATGGCCATTGCCGAAAAGGGTAACCTTGTTATTGATTGTATAAGTAATGGTCGCCCTGGTCACGCTGCGCGTGAAGAAGGCGATAATGCTATTCACAAATGCCTGCGCGATTTGGAGTGGTTTAGTTTGTACCAGTTTCCGCAGCAAATGAAGGGATTAGCGCCGGTGAAAATGACGGTTACTACCATCAAAGCCGGCTCTCAGCACAATATTGTACCAGGCAGGTGCGAGTTTACTGTTGATATCAGGCATGACGATACCTTTTCGCAAAATGAGATAGTTGATATTATTAAACGGAATGTATCGTGCCAGGTAAACCCGCGTCCCGGCTCGTTGGGGGCTTCATCGGTATCTCCCGAACATCCAATAGTTAAAACAGGGATAGCCGTTGGCTGCAAAACCTATATTTCACCTACTACATCAGATCAGGCCTGGTTATCTATCCCTTCGGTGAAGATTGGCCCCGGCGATTCCGCCCGTTCACATTCGGCCGATGAATTTATCTACCTCGAAGAGATCAAGAAGGGCATCAACTTATATGTACGGCTGCTTGAAACGCTGCCGCTGATGCTCATCAATAATCCAAACAAATACAAAAATGAAATCAAGCATATTAATAATTGATGACGAGGTTAAACTCAGCGAGCTGATGGCCCGCATATTAGTGCTGGAAGGCTATAATGTGATCCAGGCACCCAATGCCAAAGCCGGTTTACGTTTCATTGAGCGCGAGGATGTAAGGGTAGTATTAAGCGATGTAAAGCTGCCCGATGCTAACGGGGTTGAACTGGTGCAGCGCATCAAGCAAATAAAGCCCTATATCGAGATCATCAACCTAACGGCTTTCGGTACCATCAGTGATGGGGTGCTGGCTATCAAGAATGGGGCTTTTGATTATTTGACCAAAGGAGATGACAACGATAAGATCATTCCGCTGGTGAGCAAAGCACTTGATAAAGCCAACCTGCAATACCATATCAATGAATTGCAAAACCAGGTTGAAACCCAACACGGCTTCCCGATAGTGCTCGGGCAATCGCCCGCGATATTGGAAGCGGTTGAACTGGCAAAAAAAGTAGCACGAACCGATGCCACAGTTTTGCTTTTAGGCGAAACAGGAACAGGCAAAGAGGTATTTGCCGAAGCCATCCATTATGAAAGCCTGCGTAAAGACAAGCCCTTTGTAGCCGTTAACTGCAGCGCGTTTAGCAAGGAACTCTTAGAGAGTGAATTGTTCGGCTACAAGGCCGGGGCATTTACAGGAGCACTTAAGGATAAGAAGGGTTTGTTTGAGGAAGCCAGCGGTGGTACTATTTTTTTAGATGAGCTCGGCGAAATGAGCCACGACCTACAGGCTAAGCTGTTGAGGGTACTCGAAAACGGAACTTTTATAAAAATAGGAGAGACTAAGACTATCAAAGTAAATGTACGCCTCATTGCAGCCACCAACCGTGATCTGCAAAAGGAATCGGAAGAAGGGCATTTCAGGCTTGATCTGTTTTACCGCTTGTCCGGGTTCTCTATTGTGCTGCCCCCCCTGCGCGATAGGATAGGAGATATTGAAGTGTTGGCCCGACATTTTATCAAGCTGTATTCGGCCAAGGTGAAGAAAAAGCAGCCTGATGTGGATGAGAACTTTTTTAAACTGCTTAACCAACACAAGTGGAACGGTAATATCCGCGAGCTTAAAAATGTAATTGAGCGGGTTATTATTCTGATGGATGAACCTGTGCTTACCCCTAAACTATTGCCCAATGAATTTCATAACGGCGGGTATTATGACCTGGTAGCGCTTGACCTGGATAGTGTGGAGCGCCATCATATCCGCAGGATCCTGAAGTATGTTAAAGGAAATAAATCCGAAGCTGCGAGGGTGCTTGGAATTGGCCTGGCTACCCTGTACCGCAAAATTGAAGAGTACCACATTATTATGAACTGATCATGAAAGATAATTAAAAAGATGATGTCATGCTAAGCCTGTCGAAGCATGGTGGGCAGGCCTCTGCGTGCGACCATTCGACAAGTCACCCATGACATAATTAAAAATGGGTGTCATGCTGAGTTTATCGAAGCATAGCGGGTAGGGCCTCTGCGCGCGACCCTTCGACAAGCTCAGGGTGACAGGCCCCACTACGTTGATATGCCTCTTCAGAGACTCAGAACTCTTATCTGCTCAGCATGAGAAAACCACCATCTCAAAATGAAAAGGATCATTCATATATCGGTCATCGAAAAATAAAATAAAAACTCATAAACTGCTGATAATCAAATCAGCGAAAAATATTGCAACCGCTTTGGTATAGCAATTGGCAGGCGTGCCATAATTAACGCAGGCCGGGACAATTAAACTAAACACTGCAAACCGTCCCGGCCGCGAACAAATAATCTCATATTCAAAATGAAAAAACTTCTCTTATTTATTGCTTTAGGCCTTACACTACTTTTAGCCTATGCCCAGGCAAATGCTGCATCTTTAATAGACAGCACCATTGTTAAAGACACCGTAAAAACCAAACCTGAGCCATTTGCTTTTGGCGATTTTACCTGGCTTAACGGTAACGACCGCCGTCATAAAGCTTTGCTTGATACCAAATATTTCACCGGTCGTTTCCTGCTTGATTTTAACTACACCGCATCAAACAATAACCCGATAGACCATACTGTGGTTGGTTCAACTGCCCTGGCACGGGATCATGAGTTTGAAATATCAACAGTAGCTTTCGGCGGCGATTTTCATTACGATAACGTGCGAGCCAGCTTATTGACACAGTTCGGCACCCGGTCTACCGTAGTGCCCCGCAACGACTTTAGTGTTACCCGCGGGCAGTTTGACCTTACTACGGCTTACCGTTACCTGAGTGAGGCCAATGCAGGTTACCACTTCAATGTATTGAATGGTATTAACGTTGATGCTGGTATCTTCATGTCGTACGTAGGTTTATTCTCATATTACAATGCTGAGAACTGGGCTTACCAGCCATCGTTCACCAGTGATAATACGCCATGGTTCTTTAATGGTGTACGTGTACAGATCTTCGTATCAGACAAACTGAAAATTGAGCCTTGGCTGATCAACGGCTGGCAATCATACGGTATGTTTAACAGCAGGCCGGGTATTGGTGGTCAGATCCTTTGGCGTCCTAAAGAGTGGTTACAGGTATTAACCAATAACTATTACGGTGCCGATACTCAGGATAAACCGGGACGTAAACGTTTTCATACCGATAACAGTGTGGAGGTACGTTATTACAAAAACACTAATAAAAACAGCTTCGTAAACAGCGCAGCTTTCTCCATAACAGGTGACCTTGGCGATGAAAAAGGTGATGGCGTTAACGGCTTTACATCAGATCCGGTTAAAGGCCCTGCCCAATACTTTGCAAGTGCCATGTTTTACCACCGTATGGTAATGGCTAAAGGTCACTTAGGCTGGACTTTTGGCGGAGGTGTAATGAATAACCCCGGCCGTTACCTGGTACTTTACCCAACCGGCGACGCAAACCCGATCCCAGCGGTAGGTACAGGTGCAGTAGGTACGCATCCGTTTTCGGCTAACCCCGGCGATAAATTTAAAGCCTATGATTATTCAACCACTGTCGATCTGATGCCTAACGATTACCTGACTTTCAGAATGGAAGTTGTTCACCGTCACGCTAACGTGCCATATTTTGCCGGCCACGGAGGTGTTACCTCGCCCGATGGTTACAATACTACACCATTGGATGGTACCAACTTTTCCCCTGATCTGGTAAACTCAGAAACAAGATTTATAGCTGCCCTGCTGGTTCGCTTTTAAGCAACAGGCAGATTATATAAACGTACTTTAAAACCGCGATAACTTATCCCGTTTGGATTGTAAGGGTAGGTTTAGTAAAGGTTGGAGGCCGGGTTTTGCCGCCCGGCTTTTTTATGCCCTTAATTTTCAAATAAATAGTAAACAAAATGAAAAATTCAATTAAAATGATCATCATCATGCTGATCGGTATACAGGCAAACCGCCTTATGGCACAAAATGAAAATGTAAAAGCAGGAATTTTTTTAACTGGACAGGATTACAAAGCAGGTAAACTGAGCTATGTACCTGAAGCCGGTACGAAACTAAAACTCAATGATTTTTTAGGCGGTAACCACATCATCCTTACCTCCGGAGGAAAAAAGATCAGGTTATCAAAAAGCGAAATTTTTGGCTATCGTGATGGAGGTAAAGATTACAGGTTTTATCAAGATGAGGCATATGAGGTGCTTGATACAGCGGGGTTCACGCTTTACTGTCATGTACAGTTAATCCCTCAAGGCAAAGGATATGCCCGGGTTGAGAATTACTTTTACAGCACTGGTACTGCCACCCCTGTTTTAAACTTAACCATAGCTAATGTGTACAGGAGCTTTCCGAAGCAAAACGATTTCAGGTACAGCATTCGGAATTATTTTCATGGTGATGCCGACCTGATGGCTTATGACAGTATTAACAGGGAATACCAGATCAAATACCTGTATTTTGAGCATCAGCATGCAAAAGGCACTCAACACGCATCCTTATAAATAAATTAACTATTGATTTCCTAACTAAACAGTAAATCCCGGCGCGAGGCCGGGATTGTTTACTTTTCTAAAGCCTGTTTAATATCTGCTATTAAATAATGCGGATCTTCCAGGCCAATGTACATCCTGATCAATTGGTGATGGTCGTTATCAGCCGAGTATTCATCCTCACTAAATGAGGCGATGGCTGGAACAGCAAGACTTTCATGCCCTCCCCATGAAACAGCCAGGAGGATATGCTGCAGGCTGTTGCAAAACTTTTCAATCTTGCTAAATGAACTGTTTTTTAAGGTAAGGCTAAACAGTCCTCCGCAGCCCTGCATTTGCCGGTTAACTAATTCGGCCTGCTTAAACTGTGGACTAAAAGGCCAGATCACATCCTCTACAGCCGGATGGGTGGCAAGCCATTCTGTAACGATCCGGGTGCTTTCAAAACTGCGATGCAGGCGGAGGGGTAACGTTCTTAATCCCCGCAGAAGTAGCCACGCCGAATGGGGAGATAGCGCTGGGCCGGTGTTCATGAACTCATGTTCAAAAAGCTTTTTAAGCAAGGCCTTGCTGCCGGTAAGCACGCCGGCTACCACATCCGAATGACCACCGATGTATTTTGTGGCTGATTGCGCTACCAGGTCAACCCCCATGGCAATTGGCTGCTGGTAAAGCGGGCTGCAGTAACTGTTATCAATCATGGTTATGATGCCGTTTGATTTGGCAAAAGCGGTTACTTTCCTGATGTCCTGTAGCTCGTAGCAAAAGGTATTAGGACTTTCGAGGTAAATTAAACGGGTTTGCGGAGTTGCAGCTTGTTCGAAATTTTCAAAAACTGTTCCGTCAATAAATGTGGTGGTGATGCCAAATTTGGGTAAAAAGTCTTTGAATAGTTTAATTGTCCAGCTGTACAGGTTATCTACAGCTATAATATGATCGCCCGATTTTAACAGCGATAAAATAGGTACGCTTATGGCACTGATTCCGCTGCTGAACAAAAGGGCATCTTCGGCCCCGTCTAACGCGGCAAGTTTTTTTCTGAGTATATTGAGTGTCGGGTTTTGCCCCCTTGAGTACAGGCTGCTTTCAAATTCATCACTCATGGCTTCCCGAAGCCCCGCAACATCATTAAAACTGAAGTTGCTTGATTGCATAATTGGCGGCGAAACGGCATTAAAGTAATTTTCCCTTTCCTCCCCAAGTTCATTTAAAATAAATGACAAATCCATAGTTAAAGTTTCGTAATAGGTTTTTGGCTTCGTTTTGTGATATAGTAAATTATAAGGCCTGCAATAAATGCACTGATGCATATTAAAGCAGCCTGCGGATTTTCAATAAAAATGCTGATGGTAACAAACCAGTAAGTGGTAATAAATATGACAGGGATAACAGGGTACCACTTCATAATATAGATGCCGGTGTTATTAAGCTGTTTAGTTTTGCGCCGTAAAATGAAGATCGTAATAGCGGCGGTTGAAAGGCCAATAGTATCAAAGAACATTACATAGCTTAATATAGTTTGAAACGAGTTTGCAACAAATAAAATAACCAGCACTGCCCCAACAAAAAAGCTAAGTCCAAATTCCTGCACCTGGGTTTGGCTGTTTACCCGTTTAAAACGGGCGGGTAATATACCGTCTTCGGCCATAGCATAGTAAACACGGGGATTGGCCATGATATTTACATTGACAAAAGCCAGTACCGAAACAAACATGAGCAGGGATACTATTTTATAACCCGCCGCGCCAAACAAAACGCCTGCAAGCGTTGCCGCGAGCGTTGTTTTGTGCTGAAGTCCGCTAATACCCAAAATCGAATAATAAGCAAAATTGATAAGCATGTATAATGATATCACAGTGGCTATCCCAAAAAATATAGCCTTGGGGATATTTATTTTAGGGTTTATAATATCGCCTCCAAAATTTATAGTTTGCTGATAGCCGCCATAAGTAAAAAATACTGCCACCAGGCTTATTCCGAACGCACTTATATTGTTATTAGTATGGTAGGCTATAACTTCTTTGGCGGTATGTATATTGCCTTTGAACACCGCGGTGCACAAAATCAGGATCATACCTATTTTAAAAAGGGTAAGCACATTTTGGGTGCGGGCGCTCATTTTAATGCCCAGGTAGTTGATTATATATAAAATAAGTACAGACGTTATGGTCATGATCTTAATACCCGTATCGTTTTGCAGACTTTGGGGCATGATAACAGGATTAATATATTCTGCCCCTATGAGTGCTACAGCAGCAACCGAAGCAGCATTGCTTATTACCAGCACCCAATTGATCATAAAGGCAAAAGCAGGGTGAAAGCAATATGAAAAAACCTTGTAAAAGCCACCGGTAGTGGGGTAGCGGGCCCCGATTTCGGCAAAGGTTAATGCTCCGCACAGGCTTACTGCCCCCCCAAGCAGCCAGGCCCCGAAATATAAAAGAGGCGTGCTTGAGTTTTTTGCCACTTCAGCTGGTGCCGCGAAAATGCCCATGCCTATCACAAGGCTCACAACAATCATTGAGAGATCAAAACGGTTAAGTTTTGGCGTTATGCTCATGTAGTTTTAAAATATCAATTAATCAGGGAAAACACAAAATCTAAATTTAGCATTAATTAGTTAGTAATTGAGTTGGTAAAAGCTTTTATTAAATTCATTAGTAATTTTTTATTTTTTTACATCATGGCCGAAAATTAACACCTGTTTTTACAGTTTTGTAACAAATTGTTGTTAAACCGGTCAAAAATGGAAGGCATAAGCTATATTTACCCGGCCGGTTTAAAGCGTTTATATCGTAAGGTTAAAATATTGGCAGTTAGATAAATAAAGTTGCTATTTTTAACCGGAAAGTAATAAAAAATTAAATTTTTGATAGAAGAGCCCGTTTTTTTTAATAATTACGGATCGGGAATAAATTGACGAGATATTTAAAACGGTGAACGAACTAAACCTTAACCTTGAATTTTAATAAACGATGATGAAAAAAAAGATATCCATTAAGGATATAGCCAAACTTACCGATACGTCAATTACTACTGTTTCATTTGTTTTAAATGGCAAAGGCCGCATTAGCAAAGAGATCAGCAAAAAAATATTAGATGTAGCCCAGAAAAACGGGTATGAGCCTAACCGTATGGCGGTTGGTCTGCGTACCGGTGTTTCAAAAGTTATCGGGCTGATAGTGGAGAGTATTGGCGGACCATTTTTTGGGGAGATGGCCAAGGTGATAGAAGAGGAAGCCGAAAAAAGCGGTTATCGTATTATATATTGCAGTACCAACAATAACCTTCAAAAGGGCAAGGATATGATCAGGATGTTAACCCAACAATTGGTTGACGGTTATATTATTACGCCAATGAAGGGTTTGGAGAAGGATATTCAGAGCCTTGTTGATAATGAAAAGCCTGTAGTACTTATTGATGGATACTTTCCAGGGACAAACATTCCGCACGTACTGGTTGATAATTTTGCAAGTGCTTATAACGCGGTTGATTGTTTTGTAAGATCAGGATATAAAAATATCGGGATGGTAACCGCCGACCTGGGGCTGATCCAGCTTAATGACCGAAGCCTGGGTTATAAGGCGGCTTTAAAGGATAATAAGCTGAAGGATAGTAGCAAGATGGTTTTAAAGATCCCGTTCGATATGGATAAAAACGAAGGAGTTGAGGCCGTTAAAGCGTTTATTGACAAGCAAAAACAGATGGATGCTGTGTTTTTTACCACCAACTATCTGGGAACTATGGGTTTACAGGCTATTAAAGATCTTAAGCTCCGGATTCCAGAGGACCTTGCGGTGATCAGTTTTGACGATAATGAGGTATTTAGTTTGTACCCGCCGGGCATTACCACCATACAGCAGCCTACCTATGATATAGCAAAATCGGCAATAGATATTTTAATGGCGCAGATCAACACCCACAAGCTTGACGCCTCAAAAATTGATCTCCAGATCCCATCAAAATTGATTGAACGGGGATCAACTTTAGCCAAAGCCTCAGCTTGATATAGGGTTTAGTATTGGTAAACAAAAGTTTTCAAAACGATTTGGTAAAACGTTTTATTTATTTAGCTTTGAACTTATAAACTATCAAAATAAGATAGTATAGATGGGGTAGTATCTCTCAACAGTTCAGGCGCTTCATAGTTCTTTTTTGATAATATTGTTTAATTAAAACTAACGCCTGTTGTTTGAAGAGCAACAGGCGTTTATTTTGACCATGTTATAGGTTCAACTATTAATAATATTACAAAGGATTGTGTTTTTAATGATAAAACGTTTTATCTATATTTGAACGGTTTTAACTACTATCAATCGCAAAACCATAACTATTCATGAAAAAAATATTCATTTTATCACTATTCTTAATTTCCGGCTCACTTGCCCAGGCTCAGGAAGTTTTTAAACAAAAGGGCTACCAGGTAACTTTTATCAATAAGGATGCTGCGTTCAGCACTAATTTGAAAGACAGGCTGATCAAGACCTTTTTTGAGGTGTACCCTAAACTGGCAAAGGAGTATAACAAAGAAACATCTAAAAAAGTAACGTTTGTTATCGATACTGCTTATGATGGTGTGGCTGCTACCGGGAATGATACCGTAGTATTCAGCGCAAAATACATGACCAAACATCCCGGTGATATTGATGTGGTTACGCACGAGGTAATGCACATTGTACAGGCCTATGGTAACAGCGATGGCCCGGGTTGGTTAACCGAAGGGATTGCCGATTATGCCCGCTTTAAATTTGGTGTTGATAATGCCGGCGCCAAATGGGCTTTGCCTGCATTTAAAGCTACCCAAAACTATGATAATGCATACCGCGTAACTGCTCGATTTTTGGTTTGGGCCGAGAAAAATGTAAAACCCGACTTGGTGAAAATATTGGACAAACAATTGCGCGAGCATACTTTCACCAATGACAG
>NZ_DASVOB010000817.1:0-1665 GCF_036383575.1 Mucilaginibacter sp. | reverse complement strand
CAGGAAATTCCACTTGGTGCCTGCCGCCGCCAATACTGCATGGGTATCTATATCCATGATATTGAATATTTTGGCAAGTTCATTTACAAAAGCAATATTGATATCGCGTTGTGAATTTTCTATCACCTTACAGGCTTCGGCTACTTTAATGGCAGGGGCTTTATGCGTTCCCGCCTTTACTATTGATTGATATAGGCCATCAATAAAATCGGCAGCTTCGGGTGTTGAGCCCGATGTTACCTTTAATATATTAGTTAACGTATGAACCTTATCCCCCGGATTAATGCGCTCCGGCGAGTATCCTGCAAAAAAGTCACTGTTATATTGTAAACCCGATTCCTCTTGCAAAACAGGCACGCAAACCTCTTCTGTTACGCCAGGATAAACTGTGGATTCATAAATAACCACATCTCCCCTTTTCAATACACTTGCTATTGATTTACTTGCCTTGATAAGCAAGCTCAGATCGGGCCGGTTATGCTGATCTGTTGGGGTGGGTACCGAAACAATATAAACATTGCACGAAGCAATTTCTGCTATCTGCGAGGTAAAAATAAGTCCTTTACCCTCATCTTTTAAACTTAAAACGGCAGATAGCTCATCGGTACTGGTTTCAAGGGTACGATCAAAAGCCGTGTTCAGTTCGTCAACCCTGCTTTGTTTAATATCAAAACCCTTTACAGGATATTTTTTTGCAAATTCAACAGCAAGAGGTAGCCCAACGTAGCCAAGACCTATTATTGCAATATGAATATTTGCAGGAGCCTGAAATTTATTAATGGTCGGACTTAACTGATCAGACATTTAATTAGTACGGTAGAATATGATAGATATCTGTAAAGTTAATTAAATATTACCAGAATCCTGCACCTTTGGCTCAAAGAACAAGCAGATGCGGCTAATCAAAATTGGCTTTATACAGTATAGATCTGATAGACACCTGTTATTGACCGATCTTGAGCAGAACCAACCAATAAAGTGGTTATTTTCTTTTCAAGCATTAACTGCTCGGCATAGCCTACAAATTCATTATCATCGATAATAACCGGGTTAACAGTCATGATTTCGGCTATAGTCAAGGTTGATGTGTCCGGATGTTTAAGTAATGCCCGGCGAAGGTCACCATCCGTTACAACCCCGCTTATCCGGGATGCATCACCTACCATAACCATTCCCAATCTACCTTCAGACATCCGCAGCAACAGATCCATAAACGAAGCTTCTTCATTTATAAAAGGCAGTTTGTCGGTTCGCATCAGGTCCTTAACTTTTACAAGCAGCTTACGCCCAAGGCTGCCGCCCGGATGGAAGCGGGCAAAATCATGCTGCTGAAAATTGCGCGATTCCATTAGCGCTATGGCCAGGGCATCGCCCATAACCAATGCCGCTGTGGTTGATGACGTGGGTGCCAGTTCAAGCGGACAAGCCTCGCGTTCAATTTTTATATTAAGATGATAACTACTATTTTTGGCAACGGTTGATGCCGGATTACCAGTTATGGCAATCATGACATTTTTATTCCATTTTAAATATGGAATGAGCTTCAGCACTTCATCGGTTTCACCCGAATAGGAAATCAGCAAAACAACGTCAGTAGAACTTACCATGCCCAAATCGCCGTGAAAAGCCTCGCCCGGGTGTAAAAAGAAACTTGGCGTACCTGTG
>NZ_DASVOB010000816.1:0-3516 GCF_036383575.1 Mucilaginibacter sp. | reverse complement strand
AGAAAAAGAGAAAATGAACAATACAGAAAATAAAACTGAAAGTCAGCACCCCCTTCAGGGGGCTGGGGGGCTAATTATCAGGGAAGCTGTTCAGGCCGATTGTCCGCGCTTAATGGAATTGGTACACGAGTTGGCCCTATATGAAAAAGCACCCGAAGAGGTTACCGTTACCTTACAGCATTTTGAAGAGACCGGCTTTGGCCCAAATCCTGTTTGGAAGGCTTTTGTTGCCGAAGTTAATGGCCTGGTTGTTGGTTTTGCAGTATACTATATCCGTTACTCTACGTGGAAGGGCAGCCGTATGTATCTGGAAGACCTGATAGTGACCGAAGATATGCGCGGCAAAAAGATTGGCAAGTTGCTTTTCGACAGGCTGATACAGGAAGCTAAGGAGCGTGGTTTTAGCGGTATGGTTTGGCAGGTGCTCGACTGGAACGAGCCGGCCATTAACTTTTACAACAAGTACGGCGCGAATATTGAAGCAGGCTGGTTAAATGCTTCGCTCTCGAGGGAGCAGTTATTAAACTACTAAAACATATACCTATGAAAAATCTGTGCCTGTTGTTTTTTATTGTGCTGGGGGTATCATCGTGCCAGTGGGGAGTGCCTAATAAGGTTGCTGAAAAGTCGTTTGATACCCTGCGCTATGCCTATAAAGTAATAAAAGCACGGGCGGCAGATTGCGGCACAAAACCTGACAGCGCCTGTACAGTAGTGAAAATTAACTACCCGTTTTTTGGCGGCGCCAAAGCCTTAAATGATACTATAAACCGTAAGCTTACAGTGATGTTTGCTATGGATGGTAAAGCAGACAGCAGCCTGGAACTGATGACCAAAAATTTCCTGAAATCATATGACGATTTTAAAAAGGATGATTCGCGGTCGGGAATGTTTTTTACGCTGGATGATTCTGTCAAGATGATCCACCAGGATTCGAGTTTAACCACACTTGAAGTGCGTGGCTACTCGTACACTGGCGGTGCTCATGGCGGCACATCTATCACTTTTATCAACTGGGATACAAAAGCCGGTAAAAACCTTAAACTTAATGATGTTTTTGTTAGCGGTTATCATGATAAACTAACTGCCGTTGCCGAAAAGATCTTCAGAAAGAATGAAAAGCTAAACGCCACGGCATCACTTAAGGATAATTATTTTTTCAAGGACGATAAGTTTGCCATTAACGATAATTTTTCGATTACGCCCCTTGGTATCAAATTTTTGTATAACCAGTACGACATAAAACCATACGCAGCCGGTATTACCGAATTGTTTATTCCCTATACACAGATCAAATCATTAGTACAGCCGGGTTCGGTTGTAAGTCAATTCATTAAGTAGTGCGATTTTATCTTGTTTTGATCCTGAGTTTAGTGTTGTTTGCCTGCAAAGGAAGCAAGTCGAAATTCGTATCTGATAATGCCGGACCGGATACTATCAGGTACATCTACAAAACAACAGATTCATTGAATTGCGATAGTGAAAACTGTTATTACACATCAATTAAATATCCTGCCATAAAAAACAAACCAGCATTAAACGATACCTTAAATCATTTACTGTTTAGCTACATTGATCAGGCATACAAACCTAATGTGGATTTTATAGATTTTGTAAAATCTTATAACAAAACCACCAATGCACCGGTAGATACTACAAGAATAGATAGAAGCAAGTTAACAGGTGCTTTAGTGGCTAATCATGTAATTGCTTTTAAATTGCAGATAAAAGATCTCGCAGTACTCGAAATAAGTGATGAGTTGTCGCGCGGTGCGCATCCCAATTTTAATGTCAACTTTTTAAATTGGGATATTAAAACCGACAAAGCGATCACCGCTGATGATATTTTCATCGGAAATTATAAAGCGCCATTAACTGCAATTGCCGAAAAGATATTTCGTAAAAAAAGGGGGATACAGAAGCGTGCTAAATTAAGCGGTTATAATTTCGAAAATGATATTTTTGCGCTGAATAATAACTTTTATATCACATCAAAGGGCATTACTTATCTCTACAACCGTTATGAAATTACAGCATATTCGGAAGGTGAGATAGAATTGGTAATCCCTTATCAATTAATTAAAAATTTATTACGACCCAATACCGTTGTAAGTCAATTCATCAAATAAATGCTTGTTTTTAAATTCGGAGGGGCATCGGTTAAGGATGCCGCGGGTGTTACCAACCTTGCTAATGTTGTAAAACAATATACTGACCAACAATTGCTTATCGTGGTATCGGCCATGGGCAAAACCACCAATGCGCTCGAAAAGCTTACCAAAGCCTATATGGATCAGGCTGATGATATGCACGACATCTTTAACGAGATCAAGGAATATCATTACAATATCCTTGGCGGATTATTTGAGCCGGGCCACCCGGTATTTGATGAAGTGGCCAATACTTTTGTGGAGATTGACTGGGCTATTGAAGATGAACCACATGATAGCTACGATTTTGTGTACGATCAGATCGTATCTATCGGCGAACTGGTGTCGACCCGTATTGTTAGCGCTTACCTGAACAAGGAAGGCCTGAAAAGTAAATGGCTTGATGTGCGGGGTTACGTGCATACAGATAATACTTACCGCGAAGGCATAGTTGAATGGGATAAAACAAAGGCAAGCATTGTTAAGGATATTCCGGCGATGCTTGAAAAAGGTATCGTGGTAACACAAGGCTTCTTAGGTGGCACATCCGAAAATTTTACTACGACACTTGGTCGCGAAGGATCGGATTATACTGCCTCTATATTTGCAGCCTGTTTGGGCGCAGAGTCGGTAACTGCCTGGAAGGATGTACCCGGCATTCTGAATGCTGATCCGAGATACTTTGCTGATACCGTAAAATTTGATGAACTTTCCTACACCGAAGCCATCGAAATGACTTATTACGGGGCAAGTGTTATCCACCCCAAAACCATTAAACCCTTACAGAATGCCCGGATCCCATTATTGGTAAAGCCCTTCACAGATCCATCAGCATCAGGAACAATAATTAAAGAGGATGGACACAATCAGTTTATCAAACCGGTGATCATCATGAAGCAAAACCAGGTATTGCTGTCGGTATCGGGCAAGGATTATTCATTTATTACTGAAGATCACCTGAGCGATGTATTTCGCCTGTTTGCCCAGAACAATGTTAAGGTAAACGTAATGCAAACTTCCGCCTTAAGTTTTTCAGTTTGCTTTGATTTAAATGAGGAACGTTTTGAAAAACTTTTAACGGGTCTTAAGCAGGACTTTAAGGTGAAGTACAATAGTGACTTAACACTTATTACGGTACGTCACGACGGGATAAATACCATCAAAGAATTAACCGAAGGCAAAACTATTTTATTGGAACAGATCAGCAGGAATACGATACAGGTGGTGGTGAGGTAATTAGTTTTTAATTGAATTTAAAAGATCTTTTAATTCGGCGTCTGTTATAGTTTCTGCATCGCTTTTGTCGTATATCTTAAGGAGATAAAGTGTTTCATTATCTAAGTTAACGAGTAGATGAGTAATTACT
>NZ_DASVOB010000815.1:0-2179 GCF_036383575.1 Mucilaginibacter sp. | reverse complement strand
TGCAATGACGCTTTTTTCTTATTTCTAAATCCTCAGGGGGCTCTTGATTTTAATATTTTTTTGCACCGCCATTGTTATTACGGCTGCGGTTTTGGTTATTGTTTTGCCTGCCGCCGTTACTGCCACCACCGCGGTTTTGATTGTTCTGGTTGTTATTACGACCGCGGTTATTGTTAGTATTATTTTGCTGAAAGTTATTAGGACGGAAATCAACCCGGTTGAGGTTAATGTTCTCCTCCAGTTTCAGTGTACCACCTGATAAGGCATACAGATCAGACAGGATACTTTCGTCGCTTACCGAGTCTTTATTCCACTGCACGTAAGCCATTTTCATGAAGTTGGCTATGGCCTGGATCATGTGGCGTTTGCGTTCGGGCTCCTCAATGGCTTTAGCCTTTTCAATCATCAGCTCAATGGTTTTGCCATAATGCTTGTATTTGATGCGCTGATTTGGATAGCGTAAAGGTGCCGGCTTAATATGAGCCGCTTCAGGCAATGGTTTTGGGTAAGGCGAATCCACATCGATCTGGTAATCGGATATGATATGCAGGTGGTCCCAAAGCTTGTGTTTAAAATCGGCCACATCGCGCAGGTGTGGGTTTAAAAAGCCCATCAGGTCAATTACTACCTGTGCGTAGCGGTTACGTTCTTCTTTAGTAGGTAACGCTACAATATATTTAACCATATTTTGTACGTTACGGCCATATTCAGACAGGATCAGTTTATTCCTGGTTGAATTATAATCAAAATTTGCAGGCGTGTTTTCTTGAGCCATGTTAAATGTTTTTATGAAAGTTGAAAGTTAGCCAGGCAAATTTCCCTGATGGAAGGGCAAAAGAGGCTAAAATTGAATTGTTACTTGTATTGAAGTAATGCAAATATAAACTAATACTTATAATATGCAAATTACGTTGGTAAATTGTTGCAATTAATTGTTTTAATTTAGCTTTTAAACATTTACCAATTTGGAAAACCAGCAAATTACCATCACCCATATAGATATCTACCGCTTCAGTATCCCGATGGAGCCGTTTACCATTGCCACCGGGACTTTATCCCATGCTCAAAATGTTTTTATCCGCGTACATACCGATGCCGGTTTTTATGGCGTAGGGGAGTGCTCCGCTTTCCCGATGATCGTTGGTGAAACACAGGATACCTGCCTGGTTATGGCACGTGAGTTTGCCCGGCTATGGAAAGGTAAAGATGCGCTTGATATAGAAACGAGGCTCCAGGAGTTGCATAGCTTTACTGCCGGTAATACCACTATAAAAAGCGCTTTTGATAATGCCCTGTTTGATATAGCTGCCAAAAACGCAGGCTTGCCTTTATACCAGTTTTTGGGTGGCGAAAAGCGTGTTGTAGAATCGGATATTACTATAGGTATAGCCGGGCATCATACCATGGCTTTAAAGGCGCTTGATTTCAAAGCTTCGGGAGCCAATATCTTAAAGGTAAAGCTGGGTAAAAATGTGGTGGAAGATGTGGAGCGCATTCAACAAATTCGCGAAGCCGTTGGGCCGGCTATGAAGATCCGTATTGATGCCAACCAGGGCTGGACCTTTAACGAAGCTGTTTTTGCATTACAGTCTATTGCGAAATATGATATAGAATTTTGTGAACAGCCCATCCGCACCTGGTATGACGACAGGGTGCCCGAACTGATGCAGTTATCACCTGTTAAGATCATGGCCGACGAAAGTGTTTATAACCATCATGACGCCCGCAAGCAGATCAACGCTGGTGCCTGTCATTATATCAATATTAAAATGGCTAAGTCGGGCGGTATTTATGAGGCCAAAAAGATCCATGATGTGGCGGCTTCATATGGCATCCCTTGTATGATGGGAGGGATGCTGGAAAGCCGCATAGCCCTGAGTGCCAAACTGCATTTTGTATATGCCTGTCCTAATATCCGGTTTTATGATATGGATACCTGTAAGCTGGGGCATTTGGTTGATCCCTGTATTGGTGGGGCCATATACGACGGCTATCATTTAACCATTGAGGATGCGCCGGGGATTGGCGCAGATGCTGATGAAGCATTCCTGGCGGATTGTGAACGATTTACCATTTAAATAGGGGATATTAATGCTGATCAGAAAAGCTACCATTGAAGATTTGCCTGTATTGCTTCAGTTTGAACAAGGGATCATTAGTACAGAACGACCGTTTGATA
>NZ_DASVOB010000814.1:0-3096 GCF_036383575.1 Mucilaginibacter sp. | reverse complement strand
TGCTCGCTTACTGGCAGCATATTTCCTTTATCATCAACAATACCCTGTTTTATCAGCCAACCTTCAAACTCAGGCGCAGGCTTCAATCCCAGCACTTTACGCAGATATAAGGCATCGTGAAATGAAGTTGACTGATAATTCAACATGATATCATCCGAACCGGGGATCCCCATCACAAAGTTGCAGCCTGCCACGCCAAGTAAGGTAAGCAAGTTGTCCATGTCATCCTGGTCGGCTTCCGCATGGTTGGTATAGCAAACATCAACCCCCATGGGCAGGCCAAGCAATTTTCCGCAAAAATGATCCTCGAGCGCAGCTCGGATGATCTGCTTGCCATCATACAAATATTCCGGGCCGATAAAACCCACAACCGTGTTTACCAACAATGGGTTAAACTTACGTGCAACAGCATAAGCCCTTACCTCGCAGGTTTGCTGATCAACACCGAAATTAGCATTGGCCGATAGTGCACTGCCTTGTCCGGTTTCAAAATACATCACGTTATTACCTGCAGTTCCCCGTTTTAATGACAGTGTAGCCTGGTAAGCCTCCTCAATCAAACTTAAATTAACCCCAAAACTGGCATTGGCTTTTTCTGTGCCTGCTATGGATTGGAAACAAAGATCAACCGGGGCACCTTCGTTTACCAATTGCAATGTGGTAGTAATGTGGCTAAGCACGCAGGTTTGTGTGGGGATCTCAAACCGGAGCCTTAACTCATCCATCAACGTGAGCAAGCTGCTCACCGCCGCCGGGCTATCCGTTGCAGGGTTAATACCGATAACCGCGTCACCGCTGCCAAATAACAAGCCATCAATAATACTCGCCGCTACTCCCCTCGTATCATCAGTTGGATGGTTGGGTTGCAAACGGGTACTAAAATGCCCTTTCAATCCAATAGTATTGCGAAAGCGTGTAACCACCTGGCATTTATTAGCCATAGCTATCAGGTCCTGGTTGCGCATGAGTTTGGATACTGCTGCCACCATCTCAGGCGTTAAACCGGGAGCTATGGTTGTTAATGTTGCACAATCGGTTTCATCGCTTAGCAGCCAGTCTCGCAGTTCGCCAACGGTTAAATGACTGATGAGGCTAAAAGCTACAGGGTCATGATCATCTATGATGAGCCGGGTAATTTCATCATCCTCATAGGGGATCACCACCTCATTCAAAAAGTTTTTGAGCGGCACATCAGCCAGTGTGATTTGCGCAGCCACACGTTCCTCATATCCACCGGCACAAAGCCCGGCCAGTTCATCGCCCGAGCGATAAGGCGAAGCCTTGCCCAGCAATGTTTTAAGGTCGGGAAACTTATAAACCCGGTGATGTATATTGTGGCGGTACATATTTTATATCATTATTTCATTGGGTCATTAGGTCGTTATTGCAAAGAGGTCAAACAAATGACTTAATGATTAATGACTTCTTCAGCAGGAGCACTCATCATATCTTCGGTTAATGCGACTTTATGTTTTCCCATCGCTATAAAAATCAGCAATACAATGGCCAATCCTCCAGCAAAAATGAGGCTCATATCAGGGTTAAAATATATTGTTGCTATTAAACATACTACGCAAATTATTAAAGCTATACCCGGGAAAACCGGGTATACCGGGGCCAAAAATGGCCGACTTAAGCGGGGTTCCTTTTTGCGCAATATAAAGAGGCTCAGCATGCTCATGATATACATGACCACAGCGCCAAGCACCGATAACATGATGATCTGATCTGTTTTAAATTTATAAATGAAGATAGAGCTTACCACACCGCTAACTACAAGCGCCCAGTGCGGCGTTTTAAATTTGTGGTTAATATCTGACAGCATCCGGGGCAAATAACCGCTGCGTGCCATGGCAAACACCTGTCGCGATGACGCAAGGATAATTCCATGCAGCGATGCTATCAGTCCAAACAAACCTATACTGGCAAATATTTTGGTTAAACCGTTTCCTTTGCCCAATACTATGCCAATAGCCTCGGGTAAAGGATAATCCAAATGGCTTAGCTTGCGCCAGTCGGTGAGCCCGCCGGTGATGATCATCACACCTAAAGCCAGTACAACCAAAGTTATTATCGCCGAAATATAGCCGCGTGGTATATTCCTTTTAGGGTTCTCTACCTCTTCGGCCACCATGGCAACGCCTTCAATAGCCAGGTAAAACCAAACGGCAAAAGGTAGCGCAGCAAATACTCCCGCCCAGCCAAACGGCATTGGATTAGTGAGATAATTATCCATTTTAAAATGCGGCGATACAATACCAAGGTAAAGCAGCAGTTCAACTACGGCAAGGATGGTAATAAACACCGAAAATGTAGCCGATTCCTTTACGCCAAGCATATTCAGAAGAATAAAGAGGATATTAAAGCCCATTGCGGCCTCGGTTATAGGAATGGCAGGATACAGGAAATGCAGGTAACTCCCTAACGATACTGCTACAGCGGGTGTAGCTACCAGGAAGTCGACGAGCGTAGCGTAACCGGCAATTAAACCGCCAAACGGCCCCATTGCCCGGTATGCGTAGGCAAACGCACCGCCTGCATGTGGTATGGATGCGGTAAGTTCGGTGTAGCTAAAAATAAAGGTAATGTACATTAAAGTGATAACCAGGGTGGCTATCAGCAAACCTATGGTACCCGATACGGCCCAGCCTAAATTCCACCCAAAATATTCGCCCGAGATGACCAGCCCTACGGCTATGGCCCATAAATGGATCGGTTTTAAAACCCGTTTTAAATGTTCTGTAGATGTTTCCGCCATAAGCCTCCGTTAAGGAAAGTGATTCGCCCCTTAAATTACTTAAACATGGGGTTAAATCAAAATTGGCATATGTTATGGAATTGTTAAGGGGATAAATAACAAAAGGCTGGTCAGTCTGAGCCTGTCGAAGACTCGCGCGCAGAGGCCTGCCCACCATGCTTCGACAAGCTCAGCATGACCCCTATTTTAATTACGTTGGTAACGATAGTGAAACATCTTCTTCACTTTGCATCTTCGCTATGCCTTACGCAGAAGATGTTTCACTATCGTTCAGGATGACAGGGAGGTAACCTCAACTTACACCATCAGCTTATCCTTCAAATACCCCATGCTGGCAG
>NZ_DASVOB010000813.1:0-2351 GCF_036383575.1 Mucilaginibacter sp. | reverse complement strand
CATAGTTTTCCGTTGCTTTCCAGTATCGAAAGAATATCATTGTGGCAAATGCTATTACTGTTATTGGGGTCGTGTTTAAAATTTATAAATAAATTGCTTTTGGTGTTATACAGTGCCAGGCCACCGCCATGTGTACCCGCCCAAATATTACCCTTGCTATCTTTGTAAACAGCCTTTACCCAACTGGCGCCAATACTGTTTTTATTTGCCGGATCATGAACATAACGGATAAACTTACCGTTTTGGGGGTTAAAATGATAAAGTCCATCATCGGTTCCTATCCATAGCCAACCATTATTGTCTTCTGTAACCTGGTATATAAAATCATTAATTATACTGTTTGTATTTTTATCAGCATGTGTAAATTTCTTAAAAGTGCCATTTGCTGCATTAAATAAATACAGCCCCTTACTGGTGCCCAGCCAGATTCGCTTTTTACTATCCATAAAAACAGACCTGACGGCAAAAGTTAAATGATTGGAATAGTGAATAAATGTATTTTTCGCCCTGTCAAATCTGTCAAGCCCGCTCTCGGTTCCAATCCATAAATTATTGGAAGCGTCTTCCGCTATAGCTAATACATAATTATCAATAATTGTTGTTTTGTTATTCTGATCGTGTTTATACTGAGTAAATTTATAACCGTCATATTTATTGAGCCCATCTTCGGTTCCAAACCACATAAAGCCGCGACTGTCCTTAATAATGGCTCCTACATGGCTTTGGGAAAGACCTTCGTTTGTACTAAGCTGTTTAAATTTAAGGGCGGGTGTTTGCGAATAGGATAATCCGGGAAAAAGCAGGTATAAACACCAGATAAAAAGCAATATTGGCCTCATTATTATTTTGCTGGTAGTTTTATAGTATTTTTAATCGGTTGATGTTATAGCCAAAACAAGCAGTACAGCGGCTAAATAAATGCTCTTATCTTGCGGAACTTATTAATTTGGTTTCAGAAATTCAGTCTTAATAAGTTCTATCGGGCAAGAATTTATATTGACCAATCGCCTTTAACGTTCATAATAATTCCGGGTTACCGGGAGCTTATTTTAAGTTAGTACTGCTTGCCTGTGATACGGGTATTTACGGGAAATAGTTTCGTATAACGTGTTGTTTTTGCCCAATTAACGGCTATTGTTAACTCAGGAGAAATATTAACGAACCTGGCTTCTGTTACAGCCTACCGGTCAGTATCCGGCAACTGTTTAATCTCTATATTCCTGAAATCGACAGGCTGCCCTTCACTTTGCAGAGCGATAAAGCCGCTGCTTAGTAATTTGCCATCCTGCTTGTATTTAGGATCATAGCCATGTGCCACGCCGCCGCCAATGGTAGGCCTTGAATATTGAAGTACGGTATCGCCGTTGATAATATGGGTAATTAATTTGTTGCCCTGAACAATCCGTTCGCCTTTTACCCACTGGTCACCGTCATAGGTTTTTGAAGTAGAGTTGATACAATGATCGGGCGAAACCTTTCCTTTATAAACAACATCAGTGCCGGGTGAGCACATATTCCCTGTTGGCCTTGGTTTCCCGTCGCTCAGGCCGCCTAATAACTGCATTTCTATCGATATCGGCCAATCCTGGTCCTTTAGCATAGTTCGGGGATCCTGTGAATGAAACATGACGCCGCTGTTAAGGAGCGTGTAGTCTGGCGCGCCTTTTTGCTGTTTACCAACAAAGCGGTATTCAAACCGCAGGTGATAGTAAGAGAACGGGGTTTTGTAATACAAATGACCAAACTGATCGTTGAAATCGCCGTACTGATCATAGCTAACCCTGATCATGCCATCTTCTACCCGGAAGGTATTGCCATAATTTTCGCCAACCAGGTGATGATTGATCTTTACAAACCAATCGTTAATGTCGGTCCCGTTAAACAGCTTCGTCCAGCCTTTATCGGCATTGCCGGCGTCAGCCAGTTTTTTCGGCCCGGCGCAGCCTAATATGAGGAGGCAGGAAAACATAAAAACGCGTGTTATTTTCATAGGTGGTAAGGTATTATGCTTTTATAGATAAATTGAATGCTTTTGTTCACTTAACGCTTTGCTAACCGGTATTTCGAAAGTTTGCTCAATATTAATTTTGCTGACCCTCCTTTACCGGAAGTTTTATCTCTTATGCTACGAATTTAAGAAATTCAGGCCATGTTTTATTGCTTTTAATGCTTTGCCTGTCAAGGTACGCTGAGGCCGCTTTTGTTCAAGATCTCTTTTTAACCAAGTTTTTTTCGCAGCCAGTTACGAACCGGCTCATCATACCATTTCAAAGTAATATACGCCAGGAAAATTGCACCAATCAAAATAGCTAAGGCATAAGGCCAGGCCTGTACTATGGTTACGCCTTTAT
>NZ_DASVOB010000812.1:0-2725 GCF_036383575.1 Mucilaginibacter sp. | reverse complement strand
ACTGGCGCCATTATCTGACAGGAACATGATCACCGTATTTTTATCCTCGCCCAGCTCTTTAAGTTTTTTCCTGATGCGGCCTATATTCTGATCCATCCGGTCAACCATTGCAGCATATACAGCCATTTTGGTATCAAACTGCTCTTTTTCTTCAGGAGTAAGGCTATCCCATTCCGGTACGCTCTTATCCCTTGCCGAAAGTTTTTCATCCTTAGCGATGATCCCCAATTGCTTTTGACGTTCGAGCCGCTCCTGCCTGAGCTTATCCCAACCTTTCAGGTATTCGCCTTTGTATTTGGCAATATCTTCGGGCAATGCCTGAATTGGCCAGTGTGGACTGGTGAAAGCCATGTACAAAAAGAATGGCTTGCCTGTGCCTTTATTCCCCTCAATAAATTTAAGGGCATAATCGGCATAAGCATTGGTTGAATACCAGTTTGGCCCCGGTGTGTATTCTTTATCGTCTAAAGCGATGGTAAGTTTTTGATTAGGGCGATAAGGCATTGTTGGATTAAAATAACTGCTTGCGCCATCTATCAAACCAAAGTAATGATCGAATCCGCGTTTAACGGGCCAGTGCGAGGAATCTGTTCCTACATGCCATTTACCTGCCATTAATGTATTATATCCGCTTTGCTGAAGCGCCTCGGCTATGGTTACACAGTTTTGATTCAGATAGCCTTGATAAGCCGGTACATCACGATGGTTTACCATATCGCCTACCCCGGCCTGATGCTGATAAAGCCCCGTAAGTAACGACGCGCGTGTTGGGCAGCAGCGCGATGCATTGTAAAATTGGGTCATGCGCAAACCGCCTTTGGCCATCGCATCAAGATTGGGCGTTTGGGTTTCAGAGCCGAAACAGCCGATATCCGAGTAACCCATATCATCAGCCAGGATAATAATGATGTTTGGACGCTTAGCCGCATGCTTATCCTGGGCGAATACCGGGTTGCTTACTATAGCAAAAAGAGAAATAATTTTGAGGAACTTTTTCATAGGGGAAGCTATAAGTCGTTATCTATTTGAAATTAAGAACAATATCCTCCCTGTTGCTATGGGAAGTTTTTATCCAAAGCAAATGAGTTGCTTTATCGTAATACCAGCCCGCTGCTTTATCTAATGCCTCAACACCATTGGCCATTTTCAATGTTTCTTTATTTTCTGTTATTGAAGAAGGTTCCTTATCACCGACCCAATGTATTTTGGCCAGATAGGTATGCTGCGCGGGGATAAAACTACCGGACGGTTTCTTAATCTGCAATTCCCAGCCACCGTCACCATTTACCAATGTAACATGAGTGATTGCCTTATCCCCATGCTGATATTTTAAGGTAATGCCATCATCTTCATACAGTTTAAACTCCGACGATCCCTTGTCAGGAAATACATCAAGCGTAATTATATCTACCGGCTTTTCATCCATGTATTTCATTGGCGGTTGCACGGGGATAATGCTGCCTGCTTTTACAAAAATGGGTAAATGATCGACCGGGGTTAATATATTTATGTATTGTTTCCCGGTATATTTTGCGCCGGTCCAATAATCAAACCAGGTGCCACGGGGTAAATATATGGTACGTGTTTGTGCACCCTTTACCGTAACCGGGCAAACCATCATGTTATCGCCAAACAGGTATTGATCGGCTATATTGTACGTGTTGGGATCATCCTGATATTCCAGCACCAAAGCGCGCATAAGCGGCATACCGGTTTGGTATTGTGTGTACGCGTTGCTATAGATATAGGGTATCAGCCTGTAACGAAGATCGTCGTATTTTTTAAAGTTAGCCAAAGCTTCGGCTCCATAGTTCCAGGGTTCTTTATAACCTGGATGATCCATACCAAATACCATGGCTACCGGACTGAACATACCAAACTGCACCCATCGCATATACAACTCCGGATCGGCCGCATGTTCAAAACCGCCCATGCAATGCGCCCAATACCCAACGCCCGATAGGCCAATATTTAACCCGGCCTTTATAACCGGAGCAAAATACTGCCACTCGCTTGGCCAGTCGCCCGCAAAAATGAAGGGATAACGCTGAATCCCAGAATAGCCTTCCCGCGTTTGGTTTAACCCGCGGATGCCATTATATTCCTGAAATTTTAAATACGGAGCTTTAGCATAAGCGATGGGGAACACATTATGTAATTGCCCTACCACTTTACCTGTAGGGCCTACTTTTTCACTTTCATTAGCTAATGAACCAAAGGCACTGCCCTCATCTGTTTTCAGGAATTTAGCACCAATGGAGGCAATTTTCATAACGCCATTATCCCACCACCAGTTTGCAGCCTGCTGATCAAAAAAGTTCACAAATTCGCCTGGTTTGCCATTTTCGGGATAGGTAAAACCTTTGGCCTGTGCCTCATCAAGCAGGTTCAGATTTTTGGCATTATCAAACCTTGGGCGGATATGCAGCCCCACCATTTTAAAATTCATGGCATACAGGCTATCAAACATGGCTTTAGGATCTTTAAATGTTTCGCGCCATTCAAAGGTTGTAGCGCCCTTGCCTCCCTTTTTACCAAACAAGCGCCAGGTAGAATCAAGAAAAAGAATATCAACCGGGATGCCCATCTCGCGCATTTTGCGGGCCAGTTCTATTACATACCTGTCTGAAGTAAGTTCCTCATGCCCCCAGGTGCCGCCGCTATAAGTGCCCATATGTAAGCCAAAAGTAAACTTTGGTAACAAAGGCGATTTACCAGTAATGTT
>NZ_DASVOB010000811.1:0-3455 GCF_036383575.1 Mucilaginibacter sp. | reverse complement strand
TAAAAAGATGACATTTCTATATCCTAAAATAAACAATGTAACAGGTAAATTTACCTGTACAACCTACGATCATTTTAAGCTATTACCAATGCCTGTTTTAAACGCTTTAGCTCCGCTTTTAAACTAATCATCATTAACATAAAAAACCAAACCAATGAAAATCAACTATTACGGTCACTCATGCTTTTCGGTAGTTGCCGGGGGTAAACACATCCTGTTTGATCCCTTTATTACAGGCAACGATTTGGCTAAAGACATCAACATTGATGAAATTAAAGCCGATTACATTTTTGTATCACACGGTCATTATGATCATGTTTTGGATGTGGAAACTATAGCAAACCGTACAGGAGCCATGGTTGTGGGCATTTTTGAAGTATATGACTACTTCAGCAAGAAAGGTGTTAAAAATGTACATCCTTTAAACCCGGGCGGTAAGGTGACTTTTGATTTTGGTACTGCCAAATCGTTCATTGCCCAACACTCGGCCAGCTTTCCGGATGGTAGTTATGCAGGTGTGGCCTGCGGTTATGCTTTAAAAACCGACGACGGTAACCTTTATTACAGCGGTGATACCGGCCTTACCCTTGATATGGAACTGGTGGCTAAATGGGTTGACCTTGATTTTGCCGTTTTCCCGATAGGTGATGTTTTAACCATGGGCGTTGAAGATGCCATTGAGGCCGCAAAGCTGGTAAAGGCTGATAAAGTTTTAGGCGTTCACTATGATACCTTTGGCTTTATTAAAATAGATACAGCTGCTGCTGTTAAACAATTTGAACAAGCTGGATTAAAACTGTTTTTACCCGGTATTGGCGAGAGTATAGATATTTGATCGGCCTAAACGTTTGTTATCATCTGAAAGTGAAATAACAAAGACGGAGAAGACTTACGAAGTTTTTAAAGCTTCGTAAGTCTGGATTTTAAGAAAGCAAAAAAGGCCTGCTCCAATTAAATTGAAGCAGGCCTTTTTCTTTTCAAAGCTCCCCATTTAGTGAACTGGAGGCGTGGCTTTTACACCAGGTTGATCTCAACGTTGATGTTACCATAAGTTAATTTAGAATAAGGACATGTTCTGTGAGCTTCTTCAATTAAAGCTTTGGCTACTTCCACATCCAGGCCTGGTAAACTTACATTTAAACGGGCCTGTAAAAAGTAAGCACCGGTAGTGATACCCAAATCCACTTCTGCATCAATGGCCAGTTCGGCAGGGAGCTCGATCCTTTTTTTAGCGGCAGCTAATCCGATAGCGCCTTCAAAACATGCTGACCAGCCGGCTGCAAACAGTTGCTCGGGGTTTGTACCTGGTTTAGGGGTTCCGGGAGTTGAATGTTTAATATCCAACTGACCATCACTGCTAACAGACGAACCACCGTCACGACCGCCAACTGTGCGCACATTAGCGGTATACAATACTTTATCAATTTTATTAGCTGAGATATCTTCGATTACTTTGATCTTATTGATAGCTGATTCTTTAATAGTTTCCATTGTGTTATTTATTTAAACAGTTTTTGTTTTTTGTATGCTCAAAGATACCCTGATATCGGCCCGAGTCCTATCAGTAACTATGCGAGCCGGACACTGCATACCACGAACCGGACATTCTTTAAGCCGAAAATCCAATCAACAAAAAGGATTATTGAAACTTTTAATTACAATCGATAACGGATAAAGAAAACAGGCTATGCTTTACGCATAATAATTCTAAATAAATTTGGATACTACGTTTATAAACAGCATTTTTAAATAACCTTTGTTCGTAAACCAATTGAAAAAACTTGTCGCTCTGATGTTGCTTAACATTCATCTGCTTAATATAGGCGGGCATGTAGCGTTACATCAATTCCTGGTTTATAAAAGCAACAGATACTTTACCGAACAAACTGCCAAAGGCTTTTACAATGTAAATGATCTCACTGAAGTAGTTATCCCGGCTAACATGCCCGGCATAACCGACTGGAAAAGCTACGAAAACATTCACGGACAGATCCAATTTGGCAGCAACTGCTACAATTATCAAAAAATGCGCGTAACGAGGCATGCCATTTATTTAATGTGCACGCCTAACTATGAAACCACTCGCCTGGCCGATAAAAACATCATTAATGCGAAGGATGTAAAAGAGAACCCGGTACCTCAAAAAGAACATGTTCCCTTTGGTAAAATAACTATGCAGGACAACCTCAATTTCACTTTTGTGCACTTTGAGTTTAGTTGTCCAATAAAATATACTCAACAAATTGTTGTTCACCCGGTTCAACAGTTAATTCCTGCTCACCAGGATATCCCGGAGCAACCGCCTAAGGCCGTTTGCTAATTTTTTTCCCTGTCTTAATTTATTTTTTGGGTAGTGGTTGTACCACTCTACTGCTGTGTTATTATTTATTTCTGTCGATAGTTTATTCGTGGCTCAAAGGCTATGATATTACTATATATCGATAGTATCGATAATCTCCAGACAGGTATATCCTCTCCCCCAACCTACAAACATTCAACTAATTATTTATGCCTTATATTACCCTTGAAAGCCATTTGCCGGGCATTACCGGTTTGTTGGAGTATGCCAAAGAACCGGCACAACCTATCCGTAACCTTACGCAATTTTTATTGCGCGGGCCGTCAACCCTATCCGAAGCCGACCGTGAGCTGATTGCCACCGTAGTATCGCACAACAACCAATGTACCTTTTGTACCACCGCGCACACCGCCGCCGCCGATCTGCTGGCTGGTGAAGCCGAAACAGCGCAAAAAATAAAGGAAAACATTGAAACCGCCCCGGTTACCGAGAAAATGAAAGCCCTGCTTACCATTGCCAAACTAACCGCTCAAAACGGCCGCAATGTAACAACCGAAGCCATTGACCGCGCTAAAGCTGCCGAGGCTACCGATGTTGAAATTCATGACACCGTACTGATAGCCGCCCTGTTTTGCTATTACAATCGCTATGTTGATGGATTGGCCACTGCCCTCCCAGCCGATGCCGGTTACTACAATGTACTGGCCGAACGCCTGGTTAACCATGGCTACACTCGCCTGCCGCAAGGTTATGACCATTTAAAAAAATAATCCTACCCCCCTGATTTAAATTAAAACCCAATCACAATGAAAAAACTTTTATTATTTGTATTACTGCTCACATCCATAAACCTGTTTGCCCAGGAAGTTAAGGTAACGGGCAACATTACCGATGCGGCTACAGGCAAGCCCGTTTCGGGCGCAAGCATTTCCGTTAAAGGAAAACTTACAGGCACCACTACCGATTCAAAGGGCAATTATACTTTGAGTGCCAGTAAATTAAAGCTGCCCTTCACTATTGTTATATCTGCCGTAGGCTTTGAAGTGCAGGAAAGCCAGGTAACATCTGCCAACAATAACATTAGCGTTAAACTAACACAAAAGGCAATTGTACTTAACGAGGTTGTATCATCGGCCACCCGTATTAACCAAAGCAT
>NZ_DASVOB010000810.1:0-4711 GCF_036383575.1 Mucilaginibacter sp. | reverse complement strand
ATTAGAGGTTAGGAGACAAGAGATCGAGAGTCAGGAAATCAAGCGTCAAGAGACAAGAAAGAAAAGAGAATCGGTGAAATCATCAAACAATCGGTGAAATCCCAAAAGAAAATAAAGAATGAATCAGGACAATAAAATATCAACCCAATCAACTCCCTCTCCTTTGGAAAGGGCCGGGGTGAGGTTAGTCATCCTCGGTGCCGGTGAAAGCGGTGTTGGGGCGGCATACCTTGCGCAACAGCAGGGCTTTGATGTTTTTGTGTCGGATTTTGGCGGCATTGCCGATAACTATAAAAAGCAGCTTGAAGATTGGAAAATTCCTTTTGAAGAGAAACAACATACGGAAGAACTGATCCTGAACGCAACTGAAGTGATCAAAAGCCCAGGGATTCCCGATAAGGCGCCGATCATTAAAAAGCTGCATGAAAAAGGGATTCCTGTGATATCTGAAATTGAGTTTGCCGGGAGGTATACTGATGCAAAGATCATAGGGATCACAGGATCAAACGGTAAAACCACTACCACCAGTTTAACCTACCACATCCTGCATAATGCAGGCTTAAATGTTGGGTTGGCCGGTAACATCGGTAAAAGTTTTGCCTACCAGGTAGCTACTGAAAAGTTTGACTGGTATGTGCTGGAGTTAAGCAGCTTTATGCTCGACGATATGTTCAAATTTAAAGTTGACATAGCAGTATTATTAAACATTACGCCTGACCATTTGGACAGGTACGACTATAAACTGGAAAACTACGCGGCATCAAAATTCCGTGTAACCCAGAACCAAACAGCGGCCGATTATTTTATTTATTGTGCCGATGATCCTGAAACCATTAAAGGCATGAGGGAGCGAACGTTCGGGGCACAGCTGTTGCCGTTTTCCATACAGCAAAAATTTGAACCGGGCGCATACCTGGATAGTAACGACAATATTGTCATAAACACAAAACAAGAACATTTTACAATGTCAATTCAAGAACTGGCCCTGCAAGGCAAACACAACATTTACAACTCCATGGCATCGGGTATTGTAGCAAAGGTGTTGGAGCTGCGCAACGAAACGATGAGGGAGAGCATGGGCAACTTTAAAAGCATTGAGCACCGCCTGGAGTTTGTTGCCAATATATCAGGCATCCGCTTCATTAACGATTCAAAGGCTACCAACGTTAACTCAACCTGGTACGCTTTGGAAAGCATGACCAGCGACGTGGTATTGATATTGGGTGGTGTTGACAAAGGAAATGATTACAGCATGCTTAATGACCTGGTTAGGCAAAAAGTAAAAGCCATTGTGTGTTTAGGCAAGGATAACAAACGCATCCATGAGGCCTTTGATGATATGGTTGATATTATAGTTAACACAGCATCGGCCCAGGAAGCCGCAACAGTGGCTTACCACCTGGCAACCAAAGGCGATACGGTATTGCTATCCCCGGCTTGCGCCAGCTTCGATCTGTTTAAAAACTACGAAGACCGCGGCCAACAGTTTAAAGAGGCAGTAAAGGAATTATAGATGTGCGGATTTCAGATGCGCAGATGATAAAAGGGTAAGGTAAAATTCAGGATCAGGGCAATCCCAAAATCCTAAAAATCAAGGTTCAGAGAGTTATTATGCATAGGATATTAGAAAATACAAAAGGAGATCGCTGGATATGGCTTATAGTCATATTGCTTTCTGTTATATCCTTGTTGGCGGTATACAGCTCGGTTGGTACGCTGGCATTTAAGCAGGGTAAAGGTGTGGAGATCATCCTCATGAAACACGTGTTCATGATAGTGGGCGGTATTGCACTGATGTATTTTTCGCACAAGCTTGATTATCGTTATTATGCCGGGATCTCGAAGGTGATGATGATCGTTACCATTCCGCTGTTGCTGTATACGCTGGTTTTTGGTAGTCATATCAATAATGCCAGCCGCTGGATAGCTATTCCCGGAACAGGATTAAGCTTCCAGACTTCGGATTTGGCTAAGCTGGCTTTGATCACTTACCTGGCCCGTACATTATCGCGCAAGCAGGAAAATATTAAGGATGTTAAAGAATCCTTTTTGCCTATCATGGGTTCGGTATGTGTGGTGTTTATCCTGATAGCGCTGGCCAACCTTTCAACAGCCTTGATGCTGTTTGGGGTTAGCATATTGCTATTGATTATCGGCCGTATCAGTATCAGGCAAATTGCTATTACCTGTGCTGCCGGGTTTATATTGTTGCTGGGTGTAATTTTCCTTGGTCCGCGGAGGCATACTTATGTATCGCGTATGAAGGTATTTATGCACCCGGAACTGGCAAAGGCTGATAAGTCATTCCAGAGTGATCATGCCAAGATTGCCATTGCAACAGGCGGCATATTTGGAAAAGGCCCCGGGAACAGCACCGAAAGAAACTACCTGCCTGAATCATACTCTGATGAAATTTATGCCATCATAGTTGAAGAGTATGGCCTGGTAGGAGGGATAATTGTGGTAGGGATCTATGTTTTCCTACTGTATCGATGTATCAAGATCATAACGAAGGCGCCAAAAGCATTTGGAGCTTTGCTGGCCTGCGGCTTAAGCTTCAGCTTAACCATACAGGCGTTTGCTAATATGGCCGTAGCCGTTGGTCTGGGCCCGGTAACGGGTGTGCCACTGCCGCTGGTAAGTATGGGAGGAACATCGATATTGTTTACAAGTATCGCCTTTGGTATTATACTTTCAGTAAGTAAGGATATTGAAGAACCTAAGAAAGATAAAACTATAAAAGAAGATAATACGGGGCCTAATAAGATTATAGTAGGAGAGATCAGGACGGCGTAAGCTGGTGATTAGTGGTTGGAGATAAGAGATTAGTTATAAACAAGGTTAGGAATAGGATTTAAGTTAAATATTAAAAGCATGTCAAAAAGGATAATCATAAGCGGTGGCGGAACAGGGGGACATATCTTCCCGGCTATCTCTATTGCCAATGCTTTGAAAAATATTGATCCCAAAACCGAGATCCTGTTTGTAGGTGCTAACGGGCGCATGGAAATGGATAAGGTTCCGGCGGCGGGTTATAAGATCATCGGGTTGGATATTCAGGGGATCCAGCGTGGCTCCATTGTTAAAAACCTAATGTTCCCTGTTAAGCTGGCCAACAGCGTGCGCAAGGCTATCAAGATCATTAAAGATTTTAAGCCCGATGCCGCGGTTGGTGTAGGTGGATATGCTTCGGGGCCGTTGCTTTATGCTGCATCGTTAAAAGGAATACCTTACCTCATACAGGAGCAAAACTCGTATGCTGGTATCACCAATAAATGGTTGGGTAAACACGCCCAAAAGATCTGTGTGGCTTTTGATGGTATGGAGAAATTTTTCCCTGCCGATAAGATCATCAAAACCGGTAACCCTATCCGCAAGGATGCGGTGAACATTGCCGGTAAGCACATGCAGGCTTTGGAGTTGTATCACTTATCGGCCATTAAAAAAACGATACTGATAACAGGCGGCAGCCTTGGGGCGCGTACGCTGAACAACAGTATCATGAATGGTATTGATAAACTGCTTGCTGCCGATGTACAGGTGATATGGCAAACCGGCAAGTTTTATTATAAAGGTATCATCGAAAAGCTGGGCGAAAATTATCATCCCGATCTGCAGATCAGGGAGTTTTTAACCCGGATGGACCTGGCTTATGCTGCAGCCGATATCATTATATCAAGGGCTGGGGCTGGTACAATAGCCGAGCTGTGTGCCATCAAAAAGCCGGTGATCCTGGTGCCTTCGCCAAATGTGGCCGAAGATCATCAAACAAAAAACGCGTTAGCGCTGATGCATGAAAACGCAGCCGTTTTTGTTGCCGACAGAGATGCTGAGACAAAACTGGTTGACCGGGCGCTTGAATTACTGGAAGACCGCGACCTGCAAAAGAAATTGAGCAATAACATTGGTAAAATGGCCATGCCAAATGCCGATGAAGTTATAGCAAAGGAACTTATCCAAATTATAAGTAACAATTAAATGATGGTCCTCCTCTTCCAAAGGGAGGAGGGCCTTTTTTAAACAAATTGAAAATGGAACTGCACGATATAAAAAGAGTTTATCTCATAGGCATAGGCGGCATCGGTATGAGCGGCTTGGCCCGCTATTTCCATCATTTGGGTTGCATTGTTTGCGGATATGACAAAACGTCGACTGACTTAACAAACCAGTTGCACAACGAAGGGATCCAGGTTGTTTTTGAGGATCATGCGGATTATATTCCCATGAGTTTTCAGAAACCCTGCAGCGATACGCTTATTATTTATACGCCTGCAGTACCAAAGGATTCGCATATAGTTAACTATTTCAAAAATCATGGTTTTGAACTGTTCAAACGCTCGCAGGTTTTAGGATTGATCAGTAAAAGCTCGTTTACTATTGCTGTTGCCGGTACGCATGGCAAAACTACCACCTCAACCATGGTGGCACATTTGCTTAAGGCATCGGGTAATGATTGCTCTGCATTTTTGGGCGGTATTTCATCAAACTACCAAACCAATGTTCTTTACGGCAAAAACAATGTAATGGTGGTTGAAGCTGATGAGTACGACCGTTCGTTTCTTACACTGTATCCGGATGTTGCTATCATTACATCAATGGATGCCGATCACTTGGATATCTATGGGGATCATGCTCACCTGACCGAATCATTCAGATTGTTTGCTTCGCAGATAAAACCGGGTGGCACACTGATACATAAAAATGGTTTGCC
>NZ_DASVOB010000809.1:0-8170 GCF_036383575.1 Mucilaginibacter sp. | reverse complement strand
ACGCACCCTTACCGTTGTTAACTTTTTCCACAAAAATCAAGGTTATTAACAAAGAAAAAGAAGCAAAAAGAAAGCTTCAACAATAATAACAACCTCTATTATTTTGTTGAAGCTAATCTAAAGGCAATGACATATTTTTATAAGTATTGGTATTATTTGCGAATGAACGTTAACCCCTAAATATTCTTATTCTCGATCATCCTAAAAAACTCGTCGCGATAGGTATCGCCTACGGGAATGATCTTGTCGCCTATCTGGATGCGGCTTCTTTCGATGCTGTCTATTTTATTGAGGGCTACAATGTATGATTTATGTACCCGCACAAAATGCTTTTCGGGTAAGGCATCTTCCATTTTTTTCATGCCTTGTAAGGTGATGATCCGCTCGGCAGAGGTGAAAATACTGATGTAATCTTTTAAGCCTTCAATAAACATGATATCATGCAGGTAAACCTTCTGGATTTTATGCTCGGTTTTCACAAAGATAAAATCGGTCGAAAAATCATCTTGTTGCACAGGTTCGGCCTGTACTACTACCTGCTGTGGTTTGGCTACCACCGGCTGGATAATGCTTTGAGCTTTTTGTACCGATTTAAAGAAACGGTCAAACGCTATGGGCTTCAACAGGTAATCAACTACGTCAAGCTCATAACCTTCGAGCGCGTATTGCGGGTACGCCGTGGTTAAAATAACTTTGGCCTTGCCATTGGCTATTTTCAAAAACTGGATGCCGGTAAGTTCAGGCATCTGCACATCTAAAAATACAAGGTCGGCTTCGGCGGCCTGTACCATGGTGAGCGCTTCGATAGGGTTGGTTGTAGCTTTAACCAATTGCAAAAAAGGCATCTTGGATATATAATCTTCCAAAATATGCAGCGCCAAAGGCTCATCGTCAACTACCAAACATCTGATCATAGCGTAAAAATAATGTAATAATGGATATCTTAAATTTTTTAATGTGCTGTTTTGTTATAGCGGTGTCAATTCAACCGATTTATACCAGATCTCGGCCCCTTCCGATTGTAACAGGATGCGCCCATGTGATAACGATGCTACTCCCCAGTTTACCCGATGCCCGTTAACATAATGCTCAACCTGGTTGCCGTTGCAAATAATTTCGATGGTGTTCCACTCGCCGCGCGGGTTTTCAAAATTTGCGGTGCGGTAAACACGCTGCTGGTCCCACTCAATGGCCGATTTATTAGGCGTAACAACGCTGGTATGCTGTACGCACCAAATATCCCCGCAGTCGCCCTCCTGGATCTGGCACTCTATCGACCGTGGCCATACCACATCTTTATCCCCCTCGCCAAAATGGTACAAAATACCTGCGTCGCGCGCTCCCTTTTCGCGCGGGTGGTATTGTTTGGTCCCCCATTTAAATACCACTTTAAGGTAATAGTTATCGTACGATTTTTGGGTAGCCATATAGCCAAAGTATTTGCCCATTACATGCACCATGCCGTTTTCAATGGCGAAGTTATTATGGATATCATTGTCCTTGCCCAGGGTATCCAGGTAAGTATACCAGCCTTTTTTATCCTTACCATTCAACAGTTTCTGCACGCCAAGTTCCCTGATCCAGATATTGCGGAACGATACCGGGAACTCATGCTCCTGTAATAACAGCGGCAGCGCAAAGGCATGTTTTTGATATTTAGGCTGACCAACATGCGCCACCGTGCCTTTTATAGCTACATGGTTTTGTACCAGTACGCCGTTATGCAGTACTGTTATATAGGCCGGTGTTTTAACCGAACTGTCGATATTAAAACGCGGAGCGGTATAAAGGATATCATACTTTTGCCACTCGCCCGGTTTAAGCGAGGCGTTTACTTGCGGTACATATTGTTTGTAAATGGAACCGGCCTGCCCGTTTGAGTAGGTTCGGTTTTTATAGCTGTCGAGGATCTGCAGTTCGTAGCGGCTTTGCATAATTACTCCGCTATTGCCGCGTTCCTGGCCTTCGCCTTTAACAATGGCCGGGGTGCGCCATTCAATATGCAGCTGGCAATCGGCAAAGTTTTGTTTTGTGATGATGGAACCGCTGCCGGGCTTAACGGTTACAATGCCATCCTTTACTATCCAACCCGGTTTGTTACCTTTCTGATCTGTCCATTTATCCAGGTTTTTGCCATCAAACAAAATGATGGCGTCAGATGGAGCTTTGTTGCCAACACCTGGTAAAACCAATTCAGGTTCCGGGTCCCAAACTTCGGTTGCCTTAGGATCGGTTTGTGCAAATACCGGAATGGCCAATGCTGCTAAAAACAGGGCGGAGAGCAATTTTTTCAGATAGGTCATGGTTATAATGGGTTATAACTATAAATCTATTGATAATTCGCAGGTGTAGGTATATTCTTCGTCTCTAATGTTTAAAGAATACCTGTTGGGGTAAAGGAGGTCGAGTCGCCGCTGTACGTTGATCAGCCCAATACCCCCAACTGCATCACGGTTATTGTTATGCTTTTTGTTTTGGATGTAGAAATGCAGTTTGCCGTCCGCTACGTTAATAAGTAGTTTTATAGGCGAGTTGATATCATTGGCAACGCCATGCTTAAAAGCGTTTTCAATAAAAGCGATCAGCAGTAATGGCTCTATTTTTTGATCGGTTATATTACCATCTACCTTAAAATCAATAAAAGCTTTGCTGCCAAAACGGATCTTTTGCAGGTCGATATAGTTTTGCAGGTACTGAAGTTCTTTATCAAGATCTACTTTATTGTCATTACACTCATACAGCATGTACCGCATAATTTCCGAAAGCTTTAAAATAGCCTCAGGCGTAGTTTCAGAACGCTGATAGGCAAGGGAATAAATGCTGTTTAAAGAGTTAAATAAAAAATGCGGGTTGATCTGCGATTTCAGAAAAGCCAGCTCGGCGATGAGGCGCTGGTTTTCCAGGTCGCGCTGGATCCGTTCATTCAGGAACCAGTCAGTACTGAATTTTAACGCCGTACTCAGGAATACAAATATCAGGCTGGTAAAAATACTGCTGTAAAAATAGGTAGTGAAACCGGTTACGTGGCCCTTTTGATGAACCAGTACAATCTCCTTAAATATAAGCCCAACGCCGTATTTACCTATGCCATATACTATTATGCTTACCAATACAACCGTAGCATATTCCCAATAGCGTTTTTTATTCAAAAAATTAGGTATGTAAACCAGGTAGTTAAGGTAAAACAGACTGATGTTAATGGTAGGATAAAGCAGAAAGATTACCAGTAACTCCTTGGTACTGAGCATTGCATCGTTAAGCCTTGCCAAAAAAACAAAAAAGGATATAATGGCCGCCCAAAAAAAGAGGTGCCAAAAAATTATCCATGCAGTTTTGATGCCTGTTCTGGATTTCGGTAATGGTAATGAAGCCTCCATTCGCTGTTTTTAAATCCCTTTTTTATTTATGGGTGTGGCATCTAATTTAATATTTTGATAATGATATCGGCCTGTTATTTATATATAGCAGCCCTTTTCTTCGATGAACTGGCTTTTATTATCGATGAACCGGTTAAAAGGTGTAGAAAACCGTTCATCTATAAACAAAGTGTGTTGGTCTAAATGATTTTAGCAGGTTATTTTTTTGATATTCCTTTGTTGTATAAAATCACCACTCACAATGAAAACGCTTATCAAAAATTCAAATCCTTTTATCATGTTATTGATCCCGGTAATGTTTGCCCTTATTTTGGGTGTAACTTACCAGTTCGAGCAAAAAAAGGAAACAGCAATAATTGGCCGCACAGCAGTACATGCTACCTCATTGTTTCACAAAGGTTTTGTAATGGTTAAAACCGTTTGCTCAATAGCAAAAAATAATATATGGTAATCAGTACCGAAGGCCTTTCCTTCACCTTTGGTAAGCAGCAGGTAGTTAAATCACTGGCGCTGCAAGTTCCGGAAGGAAGCATATATGGTTTTCTCGGTCCCAATGGTGCCGGGAAAACCACTACCATCAAACTCCTCCTCAACCTGCTTAAACCCGATGCAGGTAACATCAATATTTTTGAGCAGGATATCAAAACAAACCGCATCAGCATACTTTCACAAATAGGGTCGCTTATTGAGCAGCCTGCTTTATACCAGCATTTAACCGGAAGGGAAAACTTATTGAACAGGGCCTTATTGCTACAGGTGCCTGCAAAGCGCGTTGAAGACATGCTTGACCTGGTGCAGCTAAGCAACGCTGCCAATAAAAAAGCCGGGCAATATTCATTAGGGATGAAACAACGCCTCGGCATTGCGCTGGCCCTGCTGGCCGATCCCAAACTTTTAATTTTAGATGAGCCCACCAACGGCCTCGATCCAAACGGCATTATCGAGGTGCGCGAGTTATTGAAGAAATTGGTTTCCCAACACGGTAAAACCGTATTTATATCCAGCCACCTGTTGGCCGAAATAGAACGGATGGCAACCCATGTAGGCATTATTAACAACGGTGCTATGCTTTTTCAGGGCAGCATTGCCGATCTGCAGGCCATTAGTAAACCGCTTGTACGCGTTGAAGCCGAGAATACAGTTGATGCCGCCAACCTGCTAACCCGTAATCACGTTAATGTTACCGAAGTAACCGACGATCATTTATTGGTGCCCTACATCTCCAAACAACAAATGGGCGAGATCAATGCCTTGCTTAACAAAAACGCGCAAACGGTTTATAGCATCAGCAAGCAACAAAAAGACCTCGAAAAATTATTTTTAGATATAACCCAAAGCGCCTAAGCCATGAAAGGATTTATACTGTCATTCCGTTCGGAGTTTTACAAAAGCCGTAAAACGCTGGGCTTTTGGGCTTCCATTATATTACCAATGCTTATCGGTGTTTTGCTGTTCACCGGCTTTTATGTAAAAAGTGAACGGTTGGTTTCATTGCCGCCGATGGTGCTTTGGCTGCAATTTGCCGGTGCTATTCTGGGCATTATGGGCTCGCTTATATTGCCGATGTATATCATTTTTATTGCCTATTCGGTAAACAGTATCGAACACCGGGCCGATACCTGGAAAACATTGTTTAACCTGCCTATTCCCCGCTGGTCGGTTTATGCAGCTAAATATTTTTATGCGGTATTCCTTGTGTTTTTATGTTTAAGCCTGTTTGTCCTGTTCACTATAGGTTTTGGCAATTTGCTGAGCATAGTTAAACCCGAACTTCGGTTTGATAACTTCCATATGGAAAGTGAACTGGCGCAGATCTATTTCAAGCTGTTTTTATCATCATTAGGCATCCTCTCTATCCAGTTTTTGCTCAGCTTACTTTGGGCCGATTTTTTGAAGCCGATGGGGATTGGTTTTATATGTACTATAGCAGGTGTGGTGGCAGCCTCAAAAGGCTGGGAGTATAGTTATTTATATCCATATGCTCATCCCATGGAGGCTATCAGCAGTATGTTAAAAAATAATCACGGTGATCCCTCTAATAGGTTACAGATAGATGTTTTTACCAAAGATGTATCTGTGAGCCTTATTATTGCCCTGGTTGTATTTGTTGCCGGGTATTTTATTGTGCAGCGTAAGAGTGTGAAGTAGGTTATTTAGTAATTAGAGGTTAGAGACTGGAGATTAGTTAACCGCACTTTTTCTTGGGGATATTGTAAGCAAGTGTAAGAGTAAAAAAACTAATCTCCAGTCTCTAACCTCCAATCTCTGACTATCTACCTCACCGGCTTAGGAAACACCGGTAAACTCTCATGTCCCTCCGCATCAACCGACTGCACCGCGAAAAAATAATTATCCTTTGAATAATTCAACGTGGCTGTGGTATCCGTAACATAAAACTTCTTTTCCCAATAAGGACTGATGGTTTCGCGCATTAGCACATAATAACCGGCTGGTTTTTTACCCGTAGCCGGAGCTTCCCATTTCAGTTTGGTTTTGTTGGTTAGATCACTTGTTATTATACCAACGTTTTGAGGCTCGGCAGGGGCCGAAGCAAGGTTGGCCAATACCGAAAGGTTCATCCGGGCTACTTTTTGTACATAATTAAAATCGACAAAATCAGGCAGGTCGCCGTATTCAATACCGTTTTCGGTACGGATGTTCTGATGCTGACGATTAAAGTTCTCGTTCATTTCAGTAAACCTTACTGCCGTAAAGCCCTGCTCTAAAAATGGCAGATGGTCGCCGCCGCGGAGGTAACGGTCGCGCCGGTAAATGAGCTTCACATCCAATTGATCGACATAGCGCTCCCCGATTTCTTTGGTGTACCGCGCCAGCTGCCTCGACGGACTATCATTTTCGCCTCCTAATGACTTCAAAGTTGCTACCTGTTTATCCGTAGCGGCCGTAGGTACACCATCGCTGAAAACACGCACGCTGCGATTGTCCTTCAAATCGGTTTCCATGCCGTAGGTATTGCCTACAATATCATTGTTCAGCATAGCATCCACATTCCAGTTTTCGGCTTTAGCCCGTTTGGCTACATTGGCCGATCCGTATAAACCCTGTTCTTCACCCACCACAGTCATGAAAATAATAGTAGCCGGGAACGGCCTTTTAGCCATCACCCTGGCCAGTTCCATAGAAAGCGCAGTACCAGAAGCATCATCATTGGCACCCGGCTCAACACCGTTTGCATCCATCACGTCATTAATGCGCGAATCGTAATGCCCCGAAACCAGGTACACCCGGATATCATTCGGATCGGTACCTTTTAATATAGCCAGCACATTTTTTAATTTGATAGGTTTATCAACACGCTGACTTTTGGGCTGGGTGAACGTATCAAACTGAACGGTCATTCGTCCGTTTGATTCTGCGGCATATTTCTCCATCTCAGCCTTGATCCAGTTTCGTGCCGCACCGCTGCCTGTGGTTTTACTGGTAGTATCGCTCAGCGTATGCCTGCTTTTAAAGCTTACCAGCTTGCGAATGGTAGCTTCAATATTTTTTGCTGATACCTCATCAACCATTTGTTTAATGCCCGCATCCTGTTTTACGATGGTTTGGGCGGTGGCCGGGAGGGTTAGGATGAGGAGGATGAAGGGGATGAGGTGTTTCATAAAATGATGATGATGTTTTATGTAGAGACGCATCACATGCGTCTATTGAACTATGCATTTTCGGTAGCTTGTCCTGCGGGAGACGCATGTGATGCGTCTCTACGTTAACCGGTTATAAATATAAATTTTCAAATCCATCTTTATTCAAAATCCAATTTCGTGGATTTTTTGAAATGTACTCTTTGATATTTGCGTATTCTTTTTCGTTTCGGATGACCCTGTCATAAAACCTTGGTTGCCAATTAAAATCTATATTATTTTGTTGAGCGTACTGTTTAATCGATCCTTTATAACCGCGTACTACTGACGCAAGATTATTACGTTGCCCTCCTGGTTTGTTAGGCTCCCATGTAATTTTATCGGGTTTATTAAAGAAAAGAATACCATGCAAATGGTCTGGCATTATTACAAATTCATCCAATTCAACGTAAGGGTGGAAATGAGGTATTTGTAACCAGTTATTATGGGCAGCATTTCCCAGCATAGTGGGCTTTAAAAGAGTAGTTTCATTGGCCTCGTTTTCCCAGATCTCACCAAAGGCAGGCAATCGATCTTTGATGCAAATAGTTACAAAATACAATGCATGCGAACCATAATCCCATCCCTGCAAACGGGGCGAGGAGACTCGATATTTATTTTGAAACTTATCTTCCATTTTTGAATGTAGAGACGCATCACATGCGTCTATTGAATTATGCATTTTCGGTAGCTTGTCCTGCGGGAGACGCATGTGATGCGTCTCTACACAAGAATCTTATTCCCCTTCCTCCTCCGCAACAATCCCTAAAATCTCATCGGCCTGTTTAAAATTGCTTTTTACAAAATGACACCAATCGCATTCTTTTTTGCCGCAGCCGGTGCTGAAATTGTGGGCCATGATCTGGGTGTATGTATCCGTGATCTGTTCGGTAACCGTTTCCACATCTTCGGGCGTTATCACAAACTTTTCGCGGTGATATTCCCCGTCGCTTACTGGTTCAACGAAATCAAAAACAGTGCTGATCACCTGCCAGTCGGTAGTACGGTCATGGTCTATTAATATTTTATAAAATACTGCCTGTCGCCAGTAATCACCGCCGTTTGGTGCATCGTTGGTTGGGCGTAATAATTTATCTTTCGCGTTTTTAAGTTTACCGGTTTTGTAATCCACAACGGTGGCCTGCTTGCCGTCAA
>NZ_DASVOB010000808.1:0-4972 GCF_036383575.1 Mucilaginibacter sp. | reverse complement strand
CATAATTTTATAACACTTCGCCGCCGCTCGGCTCAGCCGAGTGGCAACTATCTCACGGCCTCTGGCCGGCGATTATAATATTTTACTCATACCTCAACGCCTCAATCGGATCAAGCCTTGCAGCCTTCTGCGCCGGGTAGTATCCAAAAAAGATCCCCGTAATAGCACAAACCACAAATGATAACATCACCGATGATTCTGATACGATAGTTGGCCATGATAAAGTAAGCGTGACCAGGTTTGACGAAACAATTCCCAGTACCACGCCAATAATGCCACCAGTAATACTGATCAGGATGGCCTCCATCAAAAATTGCAGCATGATATCTTTTCCCCTCGCCCCGATAGACATGCGCAGGCCGATCTCGCGGGTACGCTCCGTTACCGAAACGTACATGATATTCATGATGCCGATACCGCCTATCACCAGGGAGATCCCGGCAATTACGGTAAGGAGTACAGTAAGTAAGCCGCTGGTTGAACTCAGGGTATTGATCAGCTCGGCCTGGGTGCGAACGGTGAAGTCGTTATCCTCGCTGTCGCGTAAACGGTGCGAATCGCGGAGGATCTGGGTCATTTCAGATACTGCGGCATCAGTCACCTGTTCGTTTGCTGCCGAGGCATAGATATTCTGGTAGTAAATAGTTGCCAGGATCCTTTTTTGGATAGTGGTATAAGGCGCTATCAGGATATCGTCCTGATCCTGTCCGAAAGCATTTTGCCCTTTGGGGTTTAATATACCGATGATCTGAAAAGGGATCTTGTTAAAGCGGATCACTTTACCTATTGGGTTTTCACCGTTAGGGAACAGGTTATCGATAACCGTTTGCCCTATCAAGCAAACTTTGGCCGAGGTCATCACATCCTGCTCGGTAAAGGCTATGCCGTCTTTTAAACTCAGCTTGCGGATATCCAAATAATCCGGGCTAACACCTTGTATAGTTGTAGGCCAGTTTAGCGCACCGTTAATGGCTTGCCCTTTAGACGTAATTGAAGGAGATAGTTCCGTTATGTATTGCGCTTTTTGCAAGGCAGTAATATCTTTTTGGGTAAGCGTTTGGAAGCTTGAACCTGCAATGCGCACACCGCCATTGAGGTTGCTGCTTGGTAATACAGTGATCATGTTTGAGCCCATACTCGATAGCTGATCGTGGATGCTTTGTTTTGATCCCTGCCCAATGGCTACCATTGCTATAACCGACGCCACACCGATGATGATACCGAGCATGGTTAAAAAGGCCCGCAGTTTGTTACGTTGCAGAGCTTTGTAAGCTATCCGGATCAGGTTAAATAAATTCATGGTTGCTTCGCTTTAATAGTCGTCAGAAATGGGTAAACCTGCAAGCACCTCTTTTGCAGATCGCTGATTGGCATTTGGGGTATCCTTCTGGATCCTGCCATCGCGCAATTGTATGGTACGGCTGCTGAAGGATGCTATATCAGGCTCGTGCGTTACAAACACAATGGTTTTTCCCTGCTGTGAATTGAGCTCCTGCATTAATGACATGATCTCGTAGGATGTGCGGCTATCCAGGTTGCCCGTTGCTTCATCGGCCAGGATCATTACCGGTTCATTCACCAGTGCCCGGGCTATGGCCACACGCTGCTGCTGCCCACCCGAAAGCTGGCTTGGTGTATGATCAAGCCGTTCGGCCAGTTTTACAGCTTCAAGCGCGTGGATGGCCCTCTCGCGGCGCTCGCTTACGCTGATCTCTTTGTTGTACAGAAGTGGCAGTTCCACGTTCTCCAGTGCCGATGTTCGGGGAAGCAGATTATATGCCTGGAAAACGAAACCTATTTTACGGTTACGAAGTTGCGCCAATTCATCGCGCGATAGCTTTTTTACATCTACGCCATCCAAAAAATAATCGCCTATCGAAGGTTTATCTAAACAGCCTAAAATATTAAGCAGGGTGGTCTTACCGCTACCGCTGCTGCCCATAATGGTTACAAACTCTCCGGCCTCAACCTCAAAGGAAATCCCTTTAAGCGCCCGTACGGTTTCGCTGCCCATCTGAAATTCACGTTTCAGCTCGCGGATATCTAAGATCTTCTTGCTCATTGCCGGCGACCTCCTCCTCCGCCACGCGGTCTTTGCGGCATAAACGGACTGCCGGTTGATTTAGCGGCCGCCGTTGATGAGCCTGAAGCTCCGCCGGTAAGACCTGTTATCACATCATCATCGGTTGTTAACCCCGATAGTACTTCAACCTGAGTATTGTCATTTAAGCCTGTCTGGATCTTTTTTCGAACTATCTTTTTACCCTGTAACACCCATATAATGGCGGTTTGCTTGTTTACACCGCTGCTGTCCTTACGGCTTTTGGCAGTATGGAGCGCTTGAGAGTTATCATTAGCTCCGCCGTTTCCTGCTCCGCCCGAGGCGCTGCTGCCTCCCTTACCGTTACTTCTTTTTTTACCACTTTTGTGCCCCAGCTTACCTATTATCTCATAATCTTTCATCAATGCCGAATCAGGTGTAAAACTCAAAGCTTTGGCCGGGATCAGTAAGGCGTTATTAACTTCTTTTGTGTAGATGATAATGCTGGCGGTCATGCCTGGTTTCAGTTTCATATCATCATTAGGGGCATTGATAATGGTAGTGTAAGTAACCACGTTTGAAGATACCGAAGGGTGCAGCCTGATATCTTCCACCGTGCCGGCAAACTGATCGTTTATAAAAGCATCTACAGTAAATGAAGCCCGCTCGCCTGCTTTTACATCGCCTATATCGGCTTCGTCCACATTGGCTTCAACTTCCATTTTGGTAATATCCTTGGCAAGCACAAACAAAGTAGGGGTACTGAAGCTTGCCGCAACGGTTTGGCCCACGCTCACATTACGGTTAAGCACCACGCCATCAATGGGCGAATAGATATCCGCATAAGATAAATTCTTTTCGGCCGAGCGGACCTGCGCCTCAGCGCTTTTAACCTGGGCTTTTGCAGCGTTCAGCGTATTAAGGGCGGTATCATAGTCGGCCTTGCTGATAGCATCGGTTTTAAATAACAGGTTTTGCCTTGCAAAATTGTTTTGCGCAAAAACCAGCTGGCTTTGTGCATTGAGCAGTGTGCCTTTGGCCTGGTCAACAGTGGCCTGCAACAGTGACTTATCCAGTTCGGCAATGAGCTGGCCTTTTTTAACTTTCGAATTAAAATCGGCATAAACATATTTAATAATGCCCGATACCTGCGTACCTACTGTTACGGTATCAACCGGCTCAATGCGGCCCGTAGCGGTTACGCTCTGGGCTATATAGCCTTTAGCTGGCTTTTGAGTTTGCAGCACAATGGGTTCTTCCTTTTTCCTGATGAACAGGAACCAGATGAGCACCAGTGCCACCACTATGCCTGCAATAATGAGTATCTTTTTATAACTGCTTTTCATGATAAACCGGTATTATAATGTAATAGGTACCCCCCTGTAAAAATCATAGATCTTTAATGTGAGCAAGGCATTGTATTTAGCCTGCACAAATGATTGTTGTGCCTGTACAAACAGGTTTTTCTGCAATAAAAAATCAACCGTATTGGCTACGCCAACTTTAAGCTGTTCGCTGGCAATGCGGTAGCTTTCCTTGCTGTATTTGTATTCTTCGGCGGCAGCATCAAACTGGCTGCGTGCGTTTTGTACGTTAATGTAAGCCCGCTCAACAGTTTGCGATAAGGTGATCTTCGTGTTTTTGAGATCGAGCTGTGATTGCTTTACGCTGATCTTAGCTTCTTCAACCTGCGTTTTTACCACTCGTTTGGTAAAGATCGGGATGGCTAGGGTAAGCCCCAGTTGCTGGTAAAAGTTATTGTTGATCTGGTTGCCGAATGATACGCCCTGTCCGTTGGCATATCCAGTATTGAGCGATGCACCTGCTGTAATAGTAGGTTTGTAACCTGCTTTGGCTTTCTCCACGTCAAACAGTGCTATCTTAACGCCTAACTCACCGTTTTTAACCTCCGGGCGGTTTTGCAGGGCTGTTTGCTCAGCTTCGCGGAAGGAGGAAATACTGTCGATTGGAGCAATTACCGTATCGGGCTGCATGATATCGAAACTCAGATCTGTCGGTAATACCAGTAATTGCTTTAGGGTAAGCAGATCGTTGCGTACAGCATTTTTTGAGTTTACCAATGTATACTGATCAGTTGCCTGCTGGGCCTGCAGTTGGATCAGGTCTTTACGGGCCACGCTGCCTACATTGTACCGTTGTTGCTGCAATTTAACCTGTGCCTGGGTTGTGCTGAGCAGATCGGTATTGTAAATAATAGTTTCCTTATCTAACAGTACGGTGAGGTAAGCCTGGGTTATCTGTAAAATAATATCATTTTCCTGCTGAAGGATGCCCAGGTTTGCTGATTGTACCTGCAGATTTTTTTGAGCGATGTTGTTATTGATGTAACTGCCGTTGTAAAGCGTTACATTCGAGCTTACTCCATACGATCCGGAAATGTTATAGCCCGAATGCCTGCCGTTATCGCCATTACTGAAATTATTGCCGTGGGCAAAAGTTTGCGAACCTGTAGCAGAAAGATCGGGCAAGCGGGAGGCTTTGGCTAATAAATATTCCTGCTGGCTGGTTTGCTGCGACAGGCGCAGCGAATTGATCTGGATATTGTTCTTTTTGGCATAGTCAATACACTTGGCCAAATCCCATTTAAGTGATTGGCCCACCAGCGTGCTATCCTGTGCGTGAAGGCGCAAACTGCCCGTGAGCAAAAAAAAGAACGTTATGATATGTTTTACTTTCAATGGCATAGTTTTAAAAATTATACCTGTAGCGGCTGATACCAACTTAGTTGTGCAAGTAAGAATGCCGGCTTCGGGCAAAATGTTTTAGTATGACTACGCTTAGCTGTGTAAGTAATGTATTATTTTTATTACGGTAAGTGCCTGAGAGGTAGGTTTGTAGTTGAAAATGTGCACTGTGATATGCTCAGGGCGGGTTTAATGCGCTTGTGTAAAGAGTTTTTTACGCGACATG
>NZ_DASVOB010000807.1:0-7218 GCF_036383575.1 Mucilaginibacter sp. | reverse complement strand
AGCAAACCCGAAGAATTTGGTAATGTGGTTGTTAAAACCCAGCCGAACAATGGTGGTATAGTGCACCTTAAAGATGTGGCCAGGATAGAGCTTGGTAAATTCAACTACTCAGGTAACTCATTTGTTGACGGCAAAAGAGCTTCTTACCTGCTGGTTTACCAGGCGCCAAACAGCAACTCGCTTGAAACTGCGGATAATGTTTACGCAACAATGGATGAGCTTAAAAAGAGCTTCCCGAAAGATATTGATTACGTAGTTCCGTTTGAGGCTATCACAGTAGTAAAAGTATCAGTGAGCGAAGTTATCGAAACACTGGTTATTGCCCTGGTACTGGTTATTTTGGTGGTGTTCCTATTTCTGCAAAGTTGGCGCACTACGCTTATTCCGGTGTTGGCAATTCCTGTATCCATTATTGGTACATTCATCTTTTTTATACCGCTCAACTTTACCATCAATACGCTAACGCTATTCGGTTTCGTACTCGCTATCGGTATTGTGGTGGATGATGCTATCGTGGTGGTTGAGGCCGTACAGCATTACATGGATGAAGAGGGCATGACACCTAAAGAGGCTACCCAACACGCCATGGCCGATATTTCGGCACCGGTAATAGCCATAGCCTTGATCCTGGCAGCGGTGTTTGTGCCAGTAGGGTTTGTGCCGGGTATAGTAGGGCGGTTGTACCAGCAGTTTGCTATCACTATTGCTATATCCGTATTGATCTCTGCTTTTGTGGCGCTTTCGTTAACACCGGCATTGTGTACCCTGTTGCTTCGTCCGCATAAGATCGATGAAAACTCCGGAGGGCTTAATAAATTCTTCTTTAAGTTTAACACCTGGTTTACCCGTGTAACAGGCAGGTACCGTAATACGGTTGATAAGAGCATCAAAAATTCAAAGTATGTAATTATTGTTCTGGTTTGCATTATAGCAGGGGCAATAATATTATTTCAACGAAAACCTTCAGGATTTATTCCATTGGAAGATGACGGTCGCGTTTATATCACTTATGACCTGCCCGAGGCCTCTTCAACAGGTCGTACAGTTGATGTATTGCATGATATGATGAAAACGCTTGATAGCGTACCTGAAATAGCCCACTACGCGGCTTTGGGTGGTTTGAATGCCATCAGCTTTGCGAGTAAATCAAACAGTGCTACCATATTCGTGCAGCTTAAACCCTGGGACGAACGTAAAGAGAAATCACAGCAAATAACCGCCCTTGTTGCCCGGTTAAATCAAAAGCTGGCCAAATACAAAGAAGCCAACGTGGTGGTGATCCAGCCGCCAGCTATCCCGGGTTTGGGTAGTACCGGTGGTTTCTCGTTTATATTGGAAGAGAAACAGGCCGGCGGCGATATCAAGGTGTTTGAAAAAACATTGAAAACTTTCGTCGGTGCGATCAATCAACGGAAAGAAATTGCACGGGCCTTCTCTTTCTTCACTGCAAGTACACCGGCTTACCAGTTAACTGTTGACAGGGAGAAAGCAAAAAAACTGGGCGTGGCAATATCTGACATCAACAACGCACTGCAAACATATTTAGGTAGTACCTATATCAACGATTTTACCATTTACGGACGTAACTTCAGGGTAGTGGCGCAGGCCGATACCAGCTACCGCACCAATGTGCAAAACATAGGACAGTATTTTGTACGTAACTCTGCCGGTGCCATGGTGCCGTTAAGCACACTTACATCATATAAAGTAATAGAAAACTCACCGCTGATATCACACTATAACCTGTTCCGTTCGGCGGAGATCAATGGTAGTACCAAGCCGGGCTACAGTAGTGGTGACGCTATTACCGCCCTGAAAGAAACAGCCGCACAGGTATTGCCGCAAGGATATGGCTACGAGTTTTCGGGATTGAGCCGTGAGGAGTTATTGTCCGGTTCGAAAACGGTTTACATTTTTGCCCTTTCTATAGGTTTCGTATTCCTGTTCCTGGCGGCTTTGTATGAGAGCTGGTCGGTACCTTTCTCTGTACTGCTTTCGGTGCCGTTAGGTGCATTTGGGGCTATTTTGTTTCTGTCGTTTTTTGACGGCTTGACCAATAACGTTTACGCGCAGATCGGTTTGATAACGCTGATAGGGTTGGCGGCCAAAAACGCCATTCTAATAGTGGAGTTTGCCAAAGAACGTGTGGATGCGGGTATGGAGCTTGAAAAAGCTACGCTTGAGGCCGTTCGCCTGCGTTTAAGGCCAATTATCATGACCTCTATGGCATTTATATTAGGTGTAGTACCGTTGATGATAGCTTCAGGCGCAGGTGCTGAAGCCCGTAAAACCATAGGCTGGACAGTGTTTGGGGGGATGCTTACCGCTACCTCGTTAGCTATATTTATAGTGCCGGTATTATTTTACCTGATCACTAAAATGGCTTATGGTAAAGAAAAACTTGCCGAGCTTGAAAAAAATTATGACCCTAAAAAGCATGGGCCGGAGGCATAACCATATTGTTTAAATTTTGTAAAAAAGAGGGGCACAAGCCCCTCTTTTTTGTTTTATACTGGTTTTGGTACGCTGCTATACTTCGTAAATCAATTATTTATAGCGAAAAAATTTCGTGTTTGTGTACACTTTTGAAGTATAAGCAGGGCAGTTCCTACTGGATTTTTAACAATGTGCCCCCGTAACAATGCTTGTGTTTTTACTGGTTTTAATTGGTTAAAACAGCGCTGATTTTCAATTATTAAGCTGCCAAAGATTGGATTAATTGCATTTATTTTAATAGTTAAAACAATATCTGCAATGGTAAATAATGCCAATAATGGCAAAGTATTTGTTAAGGAGGAGTTAATACAATGAAAAATTAAAAATGATCATTGTAGAATTTGACTAAAAAAACACAACTATGAAAACAATGACTAAAATGATAGCTTCGGCATTTACTGCGGTGGCTATCTTTATCGGAACAAATGTTAAAGCTCAAACTACCCCTCCAAACCAATTACGTTTTGGTGTAGGTGTTGAAGGATTATTACCGACCGGAGGTTTGCATGATATCTCGAATGTTGGTTTAGGCGGTACCGCCCGCTTGCAATACGGTGTTAATAGTAGTGTAGCATTAACGCTTACTTCAGGTTATTATAACTATTTTGGTAAGAAGATCATTGACGGATCGGATGCTAAATACCCTTCATTTGGTTTAGTACCTGTTAAAGCAGGTGCCAAGGCATTTTTGGGTGATGGCTTCTATTTTGCTGGTGAAGTGGGTGCCGGTTTCGAAACCAAAGATGACTACAGAAATGTGGATGGCAGCAAAAGCACCAAACTGATTTTATCACCAGGGTTAGGCTATGCGAGCAAATCATGGGATGTAGGTGTTCGTTATGAAAACTTCTCGGGTGGCGATAGCGGCAACTACGGTACTGTAGGTTTACGTATTGCTTATGGCTTTGGTTTATAAGAGCTGTAGAACTATGATTTTTAGGATTTCAGAATTGCCCTGATTTTCAAAAAGTAGTTACAACAAAAAATCCCCTTGCCATTGGCAAGGGGATTTTTTATTTCTGAACCGGGATTCGGGGAGATTTACCGGATTTATAGGATTTGTAAATAGGATAAAACAACAAGTATCCTGACAATCCTCAAATCCTAAAAATCATGGTTCTTATTACGCCAATTTACCCAGGGCTTCTTTCAGTCTTCTCATAGCTTCTATCAGCGTCTCTTCAGCAGCAGCATATGATAAACGGATAGAAGACGGATCGCCAAACGAGTCGCCACCTACGGTAGCTACGTGACCTTCTTCAAGCAGGTAAAGGCTCAGGTCGTCAGAATCATTGATCAAGCGGCCTTCATAGCTTTTACCGAAGAATGAAGTAACATTAGGGAAAAAGTAAAACGCGCCATCCGGCAGGTTCACTTTAATGCCTTCTATTTCGCTCAATAGTTTATAAACAATATCGCGGCGTTTTTTGAATGCTGCACGCATTTCAAGTACGCTTTCCAAACCACCCTCGTAAGCGGCAACACCTGCACGCTGGGTAATTGAACAGGTACCTGAAGTTACCTGGCCCTGCATTTTATCAAAAGCAGATGCAAGTTCTTTGGTGCTGGCAGTGTAACCAATCCTCCAACCGGTCATAGCGAAAGCTTTCGACCAACCATTGATGATCACCACACGGTCTTTAATATAATCAAACTGCGCGATAGACTCGTGCTTGTCAACAAAGTTGATATGCTCGTAGATCTCGTCGCTCAGGATATAAACATGCGGGTGTTTTTCAAATACTTTTGCCAAACCTTCCAGCTCGTCTTTGCTGTAAACACTACCTGTAGGGTTACATGGCGATGAAAACATGAACAGCTTGGTATTAGGCGTAATAGCAGCCTCTAATTGCTCCGGAGTAATTTTAAAGTTGGTATCAACAGTAGTGTTGATGAAAACGCTTTTACCTTCGGCAAGTTTAACCACTTCGCTGTATGAAACCCAGTAAGGGGTAGGGATGATCACTTCTTCGCCGGGATTAACCAAACACAATACCGCGTTGGCGATAGCTTGTTTGGCGCCTGTTGAAACCACGATCTCGCTGAAATCATAATCAAGATTGTTCTCGTTCTTCAGCTTGGCAACTACGGCTTTACGAAGTTCAGGGTAGCCTGCTACGGGTGTGTAGTAGGTGAAGTTCTTGTCCATGGCCTGCTTGGCGGCTTCCTTGATGTGCTCAGGGGTATGAAAATCAGGTTCGCCAAAGCTAAGGCTGATCACGTCGACACCTTTAGCGGCAAGTTCACGGCCCAATTTGGCCATTTTAATTGTTGCAGATTCGGACAGGTTTTGTATCCGGGTACTTAATGCGCTCATATAAATTATGTTATCGCGGCAAATATAGAAAATAACTTTACTGCTACTTACGGTTGTTATTTTTTAAATTTGCGGCCTAATAACACCTTGCTTTGAATCAACAAAAAAGGATCATATTAATTTCGCTGATAACGGGGATAGTGCTGATGCTGGCGAAATTTGGCGCCTACTTTTTAACAGCCTCCAACTTTGTACTAACCGATGCCGCCGAAAGCATTGTAAACGTCATAGCAAGCTCATTTGCTTTTTACAGTATCTATCTCTCAGCCTTACCACGTGATGAAAACCATCCTTATGGGCATGGTAAAGTGGAGTTCTTCTCTGTTTTTATTGAAGGCTCGCTTATTGGTATTGCAGGGTGTATCATCATCGTAAAATCTGTTTACAGCTTTTTCTATCCTAATATTATCCACGACCTGTTTACCGGTGCTATTATCATAGGTATCACCGGGGCCATTAATGGCGCGCTTGGTTATTATATGATCAGCAAGGGAAAGGAACTTCGCTCCATGACCCTTGATGCCGACGGTCGTCATTTACTGGCCGATACCGTTACCAGCGGTGGTTTGGTAGTTGGTTTATTGCTGATTGAATTTACCGGCATTTTATGGCTGGATAGTGTATTATCTATACTGGTTGGCTTGTATATTATATATAGCAGTTACAAACTGGTGCGTAAATCGGTAGGGGGATTGATGGATGAGGCCGATTTTCAGGTGGTGACCGATATTGTACATGTTTTAAGCGAGAAACGCCGAGAGGCCTGGATAGATGTGCATAACCTGCGTGCGCAAAAGTATGGCCATGAACTCCACATTGATTGCCACATGACCCTGCCAAGCTATTTTGATTTGAATACGGTGCATACCGAGATCTCGTTGGTGGATAAGATGATCAATAAGGATATGGGTATCAAAACTGAGCTTTTTATCCATGCGGATCCCTGTTTGCCTGATTGCTGCCACTACTGTAGCATGCCCAATTGCCCTATCCGGTCGGAAGCACAAACCGAAACCATAGCCTGGACGTTGGAAAAGGTTGTACGCAATAAAAAACACTTTGAATAATGGAATACTTTAATGTAAGGGTTTACGGTCTGCTGTTGAATGATGACGATGAATTGCTAATAAGCGATGAACAGGAGTATGGCATACGTTTTTCAAAATTTCCGGGGGGAGGCCTTGAGCTTGGCGAAGGCCTCATAGATGGCCTTAAACGCGAGTTTATGGAAGAGTGTAACCTGGAAATAGAAGTGGTAAGTCATTTTTATACTACAGATTTTGCTGTAAAATCGGCATTTAATAATTCGCAGATCATCAGTGTATATTATATGGTGAGAAGCCTTACCCCGGTTAATTTGAATATAAAAGCCGTAGCCTTTGATTTTGATTGCGAAGGAGAGGTGTTGCAGGCTTTCAGGTGGGTGCCGCTAACCGCGCTAAGTGTAGCCGACTTTGAATTTCCGACAGATAAACGTGTGGTTGAACTTTTACAGAACGAACTATGAACCTTACCGAAAGGGATTTACGAGTAATATGGCACCCTTATACCCAAATGAAAACCGCGCAGCCGCCGGTAGGCATTGTGCGGGGAGAAGGAGCGCTGTTATTTGACGAAGAGGGTAAACAATACATAGATGCCGTATCATCATGGTGGGTAAATATCCACGGGCATGCGCATCCTTATATCGCCAAGAAAGTATCAGAACAGCTACATAAACTGGAGCATGTGATATTTGCAGGCTTTACGCACGAAGGTGCCGTTGAGCTGGCCGAACGCCTGCTTGCCATTTTACCGGCTAATCAAAAGAAGGCTTTCTATTCAGATAATGGTTCAACCGCTATTGAGGTAGCCATAAAAATGTGCCTGCAATACTGGCTCAACAAAGGCGATCAGCGTACTAAAATTATCGCTTTTAATAATGCTTATCACGGTGATACCTTTGGTGCCATGGCGGTAAGCGGCCGCAGCGCATTCACCAAAGCTTTTGATAGTTTACTTTTCGAAGTGGAGTTTATTGATATTCCCAACAAGGACAATATTGAAAGTCTTAAGTCGAAAGTTTCAAGTATAAAGTCAGAAACCGCCTGTTTTATTTTTGAGCCGCTGGTTCAGGGCTCGGCAGGGATGATCATGTATGAGGCCGAATACATGAATGAATTGATGGCGCATTGCCGGGAGGAAGAAGTGCTGCTGATTGCTGATGAAGTATTTACCGGCTTCGGGCGCACAGGGAAGCCTTTCGCTACAAATCATGTACATGTTGAGCCGGATATCATGTGTTTCTCCAAAGGGCTTACTGGTGGTACCATGGCTTTGGGGTTAACTACCTGCACGCAGCAAATTTATGATGCCTTTTTATCTGAAGATAAACTGAAAACCCTTTTTCACGGGCATTCATTTAC
>NZ_DASVOB010000806.1:0-2479 GCF_036383575.1 Mucilaginibacter sp. | reverse complement strand
GCAGCGCCAACTTCGGCAACTACGCCTGCTATCTCCAGGCCGGGAATATCCGCAGGTGCACCGGCAGGCGGCGGGTAATTACCTTTGCGTTGAAAAACATCGGGCCGGTTAATACCTGCTGCTATTACTTTGATCAGTACTTCATCAGGAGCGATAAGCGGCTTTGGCCTGTCGGCCAGCTGCAAAACTTCGGGCCCGCCGGGTTGGGTGATCACTATTGCTTTCATGGTTATAACGTTGAAAGCTAAGTTAGTGGTAAAATGTCATGTAAGGAAAAGCCTCTGCGTATCTGCTTGAGATTAAAACTAATTGTATAAATTTATATCATCCTAAATATCAATTTATTTACCAGTTTAATTATTGTGGAGCCCCGTAAACTTATAACCTCGCTTGGCGTAATACTGACAACCATTACGGGTATAATTTTATTTTTTACGGAGTTTGATAAGATCAAGGCATTCTTTTTTCCTGTCGGAATAGCTATCAGCGTTCCGTTATATATGTTTTCGTTATTAGGCATTGGTTTACTGGTTTTTTATAGTGTTTATATTTTTTATTTCAAAGAAGTTACCAGTCACAAGAAAACTAAAACAGAACTGGAAAACGTGAAAGCATTATTATTAGACTCTGAAAGGATGCGTTTGATAGACTTTGTGACCGGTATTGCCAATCAGGAGAAGTTTAAAATAGATATTCAAAACAGGCCTAAAGAGTTATTTCATTTAATATTGATTGATTTAGACGGTTTTGGTGAGATAAATAAAAAACAAGGGTTTCAAAAAGGCGATGAAGTGATCAGGACAATTGCCCAGGAGTTGTTTGGCAGGATGAGAAGGGACGAGGAGATCTACAAGCGGGATTATAAACTTGAAAATAATTTTATGAAGCGTATTTATCGAAAATATACAGGCGGTGATGAGTTTATTTTTCTGATAAAAGGCCCCCAGTATGAGGCAGTCGGTTTTTTAGCGAGGATCCAAAAGCAACTGGAAGAATTGAACGCAGAATCTCCTGTTTTTTCAAATTACAAAATTACTTTTCACGGTGCTATCGTACCGTTATATCCATCGGATACCTTTGAACAGGCTTATGATAAGTTACAAAGAGGATTTGTACAGGCAGCCGAAGAAAGTAATGGGCTACGGGTTTATTGGGATAAAACGGAAGAAGATACATTTGTGAAATATAAATCCTTATATGATAACGCAAGAAGGATTTTTAAGATACAATGATCTGAAGATGAAGGCTACTTATGCCGTTGTTAAAGGCACAAGTAGCCATTGCCCTCTTTCCCCACCCTTCATACTTGCGCCAGTCGATGAAGCCTTTTCAGAGATCTTGTTATCTCATTTAAAGAAAAACTAAGCTCTTACCTCCAATCTCTAATCACCAGAACGTAAACTCTCAACAGGATTAGCCGACGCAGCCCTGAACGACTGTAAGCTAATAGTAGCAAAAGCGATAACCACAGCCCCAGCGCCTGCCAGTATTACTACCCACCATTGTATATTTTGCCGGTAAGCAAAGCCCTGCAACCAGTTGTTCATAGTTAACCAGGCCAACGGCGCGGCTATTAAAAATGAGATAGTCACCAGCCTCACAAAATCTTTCGATAACATCGTTACAATAGCTGCTATGCTTGCACCCAATACCTTACGGATGCCGATCTCCCGGTTCCGCTGCTCAGCAGCATAAGCGGCAAGGCCAAATAAACCAAGGCAGGCTATAGCTATGGCCAGGCCGGTAAACAGGATAAATAGCTGCCCCATGCGTTGTTCGGTACGGTAAAGGGCGTCAAAATCGGCATCCATAAATGAAAAGTCAAAATGCTCGTTGGGGGCAATGGTTTTCCATGTTTTTTCTATTTGTGCCATCAGGGCTGGAAGGTTATGGGTATTTACGCGGATGCTTAAACGCGCCAGCCAATCGTTATCCAGCGCCATTACCAATGGGGTTACATTATCGCGCAGCGAACTAAAGTTGAAATCTTTAACTACTCCGATTACATGGTATTTTTTGAGATCTTTAGGAGTACCGGTAGTTATGGTTTTGCCGATGGCATCATTGCCATAGCCGAAAACTTTTGCCGCCGTTTCGTTGATGACCATAGCCGTCGAATCTGTTTTAAATTCCCCGGAAAATCCGCGACCGGTCTTCATCTGCATGCCCATGGTGTTGATGTAATCCTCATCTATTTTCCAGAATTGGGTCGACTGCCCTTCTTTTCCACCTGGCGATACATAATTTAATACCTTGTTATTGGCGGTAGGTAAAAAACTGGTAAGTGTTGCATTAACAACACCGGGCAACCGTTTAATCTCCTGTTTTAATAGTTCGGGGTGCTCAAGCGTATTAACGTTGTTGAGGATCAGTACCTGATTTCGGTTAAAGCCGAGGTCCTTATTTTGAATATAGTTGAGTTGGTTATAGATCACCAAAGTGCCTATCACCAAAAAAATAGAAATGGAAAACTGGAAAA
>NZ_DASVOB010000805.1:0-2518 GCF_036383575.1 Mucilaginibacter sp. | reverse complement strand
TCGCACGGAGGCATGGTTGCTCTGTATAGCATGCGATTGCCACGTCGCTTCCCCTCTTTTACCCCATGCAGCTCCTCGCAATGACATGGCTTTTTAAACCAATAACGGCGAGACGACAACACCAACGACGGCTTAGTTAAGGATAACAACAATACCGCAGTTTAATGCCTATCCTTATTTGCGGCTAAACTTTGTATTTTTGAGCATGAAAAGGTTGGTGCGCAGTTTTGGTTTCGCGTTTAAGGGTTTAGGGTATGCTGCCAAAACCCAGCCTAATTTCAGGTTTCATTTAATGGCTGGTACAATAGCTGTAGCATTGGGCTTCTTTTTCCAGCTTTCAACTGCCGAGTGGCTTTGGCTCGTGGCCTGCATTGCCGTTGTACTTATAACCGAATTACTTAATACATCGCTCGAAACACTTACCGATCTTGTTTCGCCAACTTATAACGAAAAAGCGGGTCACGTAAAAGATGTAGCTGCCGGTGCCGTTGTTGTGGCTGCGCTATTTGCGCTGATAACGGGGATAGTTATTTTTTTACCGAAAATCATTTTATTGGTAAGACATGCTGCATAAAACCCGTGGCATTATATTCAGGGCTACCGATTACGGCGAAAGCAGCGTGATCGTACAGATCTTTACCGAAAAGTTTGGCCTGCAATCATACATCATCAACGGCGCTAAAAAGCCAAAAGCAAAAATAGGCCGGAATATGCTGCAGCCCCTGCACCTGTTAGACCTGGTGGTTTACCACAAAAACACCGGCGGTGTACAGCGTATTTCCGAGCTGAAAAACGCGCCGGTACTGCTCAGCATTCCTTATGATGTTATCAAAAGCTGTATAGCCATATTTTTGAACGAGGTGTTGTATAAAGCGATAAAGCAACAATCGCCAGATGAAAACCTATTCGATTTTGTTTTCAGCGCTATAGAATGGCTCGATCATCAAACAGAAAGCGTAGCCAACTTTCACCTGATATTTTTAACCCGCCTTACCCGCTACCTCGGTTTTTACCCCGATCGCTACATGGCCGGTAATGCCGATTACTTCGATATAAAAAACGGGCAGTTTACCCGTTTCAAGCCCGAAAGCGTTTCTTATCTCTCGCCCCCGCATACCCAAAACTTCGGGTTAGTATTGCAAACCGGCTTTGAAGACATGCAGCTGCTAAAGCTGAGTAATGATGAACGCCGCTACCTGGTACAAAAGCTGCTGGAATATTATGCCATGCACATAGAAGGTTTTGGAAACATCAAATCGGCTGATGTACTGGAAGAGGTGCTGGCGTAGTGAGAATATTATAAATTGTCATTGCTGTAACCATCAGGGAGCCTGAAAAAAACTGTGATGACGTATATAATATATTTTAGCGATGGTGTGCGGGGGCCGCGTTAGTGATAGGAGCGGATACCGGTCTTGTGGCTAATGCCTGTGCAGTATGAGCGGATAGCACGGGCCGTAGGCAACGCCCATATTTACAAAACCGAATAAAAAATCCACTAATAATCAGCAAATTACGTTTATGTCATTATAAGGCATGGAGCAATCGCGAACTCTACAGGGAGATTTGCATAGCCGCTCTGTAAGCAGGGGATTGCTTCGTGCCTCGCAATGACGCGGTGGAGAATCCCACAACTGGCGAAACCCCAACCTGAAGGGTGGAGGTAATTCCATAGCTCCGTTTCATCCTCCTCCATCCATATTCTTTATCCTTTCATCGATAAAACTTGCTATTGTAAAACTTAATTTTTACTATTGTGTAATAATGACACAAAGAGTTCGATTTTTTGCTGTTATTGTAACCGCCAATTAGTACCCTTTAACCTATTTAATTTTTAAACATGAGAATGAGCTACAAACTACACGTTGCTTTAGCATGCGTTTTATTAGCCGGTGGCATCCATCAGGTAACACATGCTCAAAGCAAAAATTCCGCGCCGCAGCTAAGTGCAACAAACGTAAAACAGATTGTTGCCGCCATGACACTCGAAGAAAAATCGAAGCTGGTTGTGGGGATGGGTTTTAAAATGCCGGGCGTACCGCCGCCTTCAAAGGATAAAAAGAATGAACCTATTGATATAGGTGGCTTTAAATTACCACCATCTGACCCGGATGCTTATAATATTCCCGAAAAAGTGCCCGGAGCAGCCGGTCGCACACATGCTATTGCCCGTTTAGGGATTCCTTCAATCACGGTATCTGATGGGCCTGCCGGTTTAAGGATCGAGCCTATCCGCAATGGCGATAAATCAAAAACTTATTATGCTACGGCATTCCCGGTGGCCACTCTGCTGGCCTCAACCTGGGATACCCAGCTCGTAAACAAAGTAGGCGTTGCCTTTGGTAACGAAGTACGCGAATATGGTGTAGATATTTTGCTTGCGCCGGGCCTCAACATTCACCGTAACCCATTGGGCGGCCGTAATTTTGAGTATTATTCGGAAGATCCGTTGGTGGCAGGCAGCATGACAGCGGCCATTGTTAACGGTATCGAATCAAACGGGGTGGGCACTTCCATT
>NZ_DASVOB010000804.1:0-5778 GCF_036383575.1 Mucilaginibacter sp. | reverse complement strand
GTTTTGTTGATGTTTTCGCCATCTTTTTGCGCAGCCACTACAAATACACAACGGTGTCCGTTAAGGCGGGTAATATGCTTTTCTTCGCCATAGCCGTAGTATACATGTGCCACATCTTTTAGCAGGATGTTTTTGCCATTGGCCGCATAAACAACAGTACCGTTTACCGCATCAAGACTACGGTAATCGTTACTTTTAATATTGAACGTTAAGTGGTCGGCATCAATACTCCCGCCAGGAATACTGGCCATTTCGCTGTGCAAACTGTTTACAATGGCACTTACAGGAAGATGCATCTGCGCCATTTTTTCCAGATCGAGTTCGACACGTACCTGCTGGCCGGGCAAACCATAAATAGATACCTGTTTAAGCGATGATACCTTCTCCAGCTCATCCTGCAATTTTTCTGCAAAATGCTGTAACTGGCTGCGGGCCGCATTTTCTGACACCAGCGCTACCTGCAATACATTCACATCAGTAGGCTGCTGCTTTTGGATCTCAATACCTGCCACATCTGTTGGCAGTTCACTGCGTTTATTATTTACTTCGCGTACTATTTCCTGGTATTTGGAATCGATATTGCTGCTGTACTTATATTCAACCCTCAATACAGCTACGCCATTTGAAATGGTGGTACGGATACGTTTAATATCATCCAGACTACCTATGGTTTTCTCCAATGGCGTTACCACCCTATCCTCAATATCCCGCGGACTTGTGCCCGGATAATTAACAATAACCAGGAACGAAGGCGGGTGCATTTCAGGATCCTCCGAACGGGGCATGTTCAACATGGTGGTGATCCCCAATGCTATGATCATAATAAAGATCACGAGGGTAAACTGGCTGTTTTTCACAGCATAATCCGAGATCTTCATTTGGCCGCAGTTTTATGTGATTGAACGGTTATTGCACTATTATCAGTAAGATAAGCCGAACCTGAAATGATCAGTGATTTTGCATCGGCCAATCCGCTGCTAATGGTCACCGTATTTTTGTCGATACCGGCGACGGCTACCTTTACTTTATGAGCGGTTTTGTTATCGTCGGTTACAAATACGTAGCCACTGTTGCCATCGCCATCTAACAGTGCATCATACGGAATTTGCCAGGTAGCATTACCTGTATTAGTCGGGCGTGCAGGTATTATGGTGGCTTTGCCAAACATACCGGCTGCTATGGCCTGCGGCTTTTTACCGGTGATACTGATATCGGCACTAAAAGTACCTGTTGCGGCGTCCACTCCTTCAGATTTGCGAGTTACTATGCCCTGTAATACCTGACCCGGCATTGCCGTAGTTTGAATAGTTGCCTTATCATTAAGCTGCAAAACGGCCCATTCGCTGTCGCTGATACCTACGCGCAGCATCCACTTGCCGGCTTCGGCGCCGTTGGCTTGCAGTACGGCCGTACCCGCGGTAACCTGCTGACCTACATTGGCCAGCTTATGCAAAATAAAACCATCCTTTGGTGCCCGGATCTCCGAATACTGACGGTTAAATGTTGCTGTTTTTAATTGCTGCTGAGCCTGCTGTAAAGTGGTTTTACTATTTTGTAGTTGTTCCAACGTAGCTACGCTGTCTTTGTACAGGTTTTGGGCACGCTCATAATCACGTTGTGCTTTCTCTGCCGCGAGGCTGGCTTGTTGTACTTGTGCATTAATTTCGGTAGGATTGAGTGATGCCAATAACTGGCCTCTTTTCACCGCGTCGCCCTCCTTTACATTGAGGCTGCTGATGATACCGCCAATTTTAAAGGAAAGCATTACCTCGTCATCGGTAGTGAACTGTCCTGATACAGCCATTGGCGCGCTGTTGCCCTGCTGTTTTAGCTGCACAACCTGTACGGGAATGGTATCGGCCCCGCCCTCGTTGCTAACAATAGCGGGATGTGATTTGCAGGAATAAATAAATGGTATGCACAGCAATAAACCGGTGTATTTAATTTTTTTCATGTCTATCTGTTTTAGTTGGAGTTGTTAATTGGATAAGTTGCCTGGTCGCGTTCAAGTTCGGCGAGGGTTATTTGCAGGTTGGCCTGTGCATCGGCCATTTGCAGGCGAGCACCCGTTAGCTGGTCTTGGGCGTCTACCAGTTCAAGATAAAGGAGTTGCCCGGCACGGTAGGCTTTCAGCTGATCATTATAATACTTGGCGGCAAACTGAAGTTGTGCGGTAACACTTTTATAAGCGGCTTTGGCCGACTGATAATTATGATAAGCCTGATCGAGCTGTAATTGAAAGGATTGTTCGGTTTGATCAAGCTGTGCAGTGGCAGCATTAAAATTAGCTTTAGATTGCTCGGCCCTGTATTTACGTTGGCCACCGGTAAAAATGTCCCATTGCAGGTTTACCCCCCATAAATAATAACGGGTTTTGTTGTTCACATTAAAATCAAACCCCTGCGATCCCAGGTCGATAAATGTATTGAGCTTAGGAATAAAGCCCGATCGCTGCAATTTATAATCGAGCGTATAAACCTGTTGCAGGGTACGCAATTGCTTTAACTCTTCGCGCTGTTTTGTGCCTGCTGAGGTATCAGGAGTAGCTATGATATCTGCTATGGCTTCAGGTTCAACAATAATTGTGTCCTGCAAAGGGCGGTTAAGCAAAAAGTTAAAATATGATTTAGCGTTTTGTGTGCCATGCTGTGCCTGGATCAAAGCGGCGTTTGTCTTTTCTTTTTCGGTTTGAGATCGCAGTAAAGCAGTTCCATTGCGTACTCCATTACGCAGCATGCTTTCATTTTCGCGGATGTTCTCTTTGATCAGAGTCATCGCGCTGTTATAGGTGGCTATGCTTTGCAACGATTGATAATAGCGGTAATAAGCGGTTTTAATATCTTTTACTAACGCCCTTTTATAGACGTTTACCGCGGCTTGCTGGCTGGTTATCAGTTGTTGTTTGATCAGCTTATTGTACCGGATCTCGGCATTGATAAGTGGAAGTGATGTGCGTACTTTGGCATCATAGAAATTATTAGGATTGAGCAGGAAGGATTCGTTTTTTAACTGCGGAAATTTATTTGAATTGGTTAGCTGGTTTAACGCCGTATAAACAGGGTTAACCAAATCACCCACCGGAACATCAATGGTACGTCCGCCCGATGACTTTGTGTAACTACCTAACAAACTTACAGTTGGTAAATACATGGCTTGCGCCTCCTTTAGTGCTGCCATAGCTTTATCCAGGTCGAACTGTTGTTCCTTTAAACCCTGGTTTTGAGCAAATGCTGTAGCTATGTAGTCATCAAGCTGCCTGTGGCTGGTTTGCCCCCATGTGCTTATGCCGATGAGCATGCATATTGCCATGATTGGTATTGATTTTATTTTGAACGACGTATACATAATGAACAATGTTTAGTATATGGTTAAATTTTTTTAAACTTTTAATAGACGCATCAGTGATGCTTTAATTTAAACTGAACTATATTTTTGTATTGTATAATGTTTATCTAATGAACACTGTTTAGTTATAGAGCAAAAAAATATTATATTGTTACAGCCGCTAAATAATCTTCCATTGATTTAATTAAAATTTGCGGTATGGCTTCTTCTGCCTGATCCATGATCTTTAAGCGGCAACGTAAATTTAACGATACTAAACCGTGTGCCGTTGCCCAAACCAATAACGACGCTTGCTCCACATCATTGATGCGCAGCAACTTTTTACTGATACAATCAGAAAGGCAATCAACTAAAAAACCAAAACAATTACCACCGTTAGCCTTATGGATCTCTTCATCCACATTCATCGGCGCGCGGATAATGAACATCAGATCATAAAGCTCCGGATTTTGGAGGCCAAAATTGATATAAACCCTCCCCACCTGCCTTAGTTTTTCAAGTGGATCTGTACTGGTAGCTTCTTTTTTAAAAACTTCCAGCAACTGGCCGTAAGCCTCTCCCTGTACTTCATATAAAAGTTCGTCTTTATCTTTGAAATAAAGGTAGATGGTACCCGGGCTGTATTCTATCGCTTCAGCAATACTACGGATAGATGTTTTGGCGTAACCATCTTCCAGGAACATCTTCAAAGCGGTAGCTCTTATAAGCTCCCTCATTTCAGTTTTTTCCCGTTCTTTTCTGTCAGTTACTCCCATGATCAATTAAGTACGCCGCAAATATAATGAACAGTGTTCATTATTTACAATCAGGCATTCATTTTACAATTCTAAAACAAAAATACCGGTTGCTTTAGAAGTGTAGCTAAATAGAAACAACCTGTTTATCAAGCAAAAAACTATGTATCTATTAAATTTCCGATTCATGCAAAACGCAAACGTTTGCGTAAATAATTAACGGAATTGAAGATGCAAAAGGCAAATCACATCCTATAATTGGCAATTGATACGCGTATTCTTTTAACCATTTTAATTAAATCTTCTTTTAACCAACCGAATTAAACAACATCAAACCTTTGAAAATATGACGGCATTTAAAACTCTTGGACAATTTATTATTGAGCGGCAAAAAGACTTCCCTTACGCCAAAGGTGAGCTTTCCCGGTTGTTACGTGATATTGGGATAGCAGCTAAAATAGTAAACAGGGAAATTAACAAGGCTGGGCTGGTAGATATTTTAGGAGATGCCGGTTCATCCAATATCCAGGGCGAATCACAAAAAAGCTGGATATTTATGCTAACGAGCAGTTTATAGCAGCCTTAAGAAGCGGCGGAGAATGTTGCATTGTTGTTTCGGAAGAAAATGATGAATACCTGGTTATTGATTCGGATATTTCAAAAGAGGCAAGCTATGTTGTTGCACTTGATCCTTTAGATGGGTCATCCAACATTGACGTTAATGTAGGCGTAGGAACTATATTTTCTATTTACAGAAGAAAATCGGAGAACGGTAAATCATCTACCAACGAAGATGTATTACAACTTGGTACCGAACAGGTGGCTGCGGGGTATGTTATTTACGGCTCCTCAACCATGCTGGTATACACTACGGGCAAAGGTGTTAACGGCTTTACCCTTGATCCTTCCATTGGGGAGTTTTGCCTTTCACACCCTAACATGACAGTGCCGGCAACGGGAACCATTTACTCTATAAATGAGGGCAATTACATTCATTTTCCGGATGGGGTAAAAAAATACATTAAATACTGCCAGGTAGAGGATCCTGATACTCAACGGCCGTATACTTCCAGGTATACAGGGTCGATGGTGGCGGATATACACCGAACCTTAATAAAAGGAGGTATCTTTATCTACCCTCCTACTACCGGTGCCAAGAAAGGAAAACTACGGCTTATTTATGAATGCAACCCAATGGCTTATATTATTGAACAAGCAGGCGGCAAAGCATCAGACGGATACAAAAGGGTCATGGAGATTGAAGTAAAGGAGTTGCACCAACGCTCTTCCATATTCATTGGCTCAATGGATATGGTACTCAAAGCTGAAGAATTTATGGCATCCTTTTCACCGAAATTGTTTGTGAAATCGTTTGAGGGAGAAGTTAAAATTCAATAAGTATGTTGAAAAACGCAATAGTGATCAGGCTAAGCACCAACTTTTTGTAAAGTTCCCTTCACAATTTCAAGCTTTAATTGTTGGTTAAAAATACTGGATAAAACTTAAATTTGAAGCATCTTTAGACAATAAATGACGAAAATTGTTTTTTCGTTTGAACTAAAATTGTCATCCAAATGTCATGAAGTGTGAAATACTTCACAACTACAAGTGTTACAAATACACATAATTTTATACGTTTAAACAACAGAATCGACACTTTTGAACTATCTAAGCTTTTAGTCTATATCTTTAAGCAAAA
>NZ_DASVOB010000803.1:0-2611 GCF_036383575.1 Mucilaginibacter sp. | reverse complement strand
AGGGGCAAACTTAGGTCATCCTGGCCAAGGGCGTGGTAAACAAAGCTTAAACAACTGTAATTAATAGCGCTATCCTGGTAAGTTTGCTCAAACCGCAAAAGCTTTTGATAAGGCTCTACCGCCGCTTTGTAATTATGAGTGCGCAAAGCCTTTAACCCGAATGCCGAAAGGTATTCGTACGAGTTGGGTTTGTTTTGACGCATGATCGAATCGCAATAGAGTAAGCCTGCTTTACTGTATTGATCATAATAATCACCTATCCGGTCAAAATCAGCCAGGTCAAAATAACTGCGGACCTGTAAAAACAGGTATTCATACCGCTGCCTGTCAGTCAGAAATTTGATATTTACTTTGCTCAGCGTATCAAGCCCTTCTTTAAACATGCCGGCCGATACCAACACAAAACCCATATTGATACGGGCGTAGTTGATCTTGTTCTGATCCTTAAGTTGGTAGGCGCAGGCATTCAGCTTTTTACAATAAACATAAGCCGAATCATGGATGAATGATTTATAAGCGTTGAACAGCCGCTGGCAATTATTATACCTGTCGTTAAGTGACGAATAGTTTTGCTGAAGATCGGCTTTGAGTTTTTTGATCTCCTCCTGCTTTTGTGCATCGTACTTTGCCCGGTTTTCGAGCACCTGGTTAAGTACTTTTTGAAGACTATCCACATTATCAGATGCCAAAGCCTGTGTTGCCGGTAAAAGCAGGCAGAACATAATAATGCATATGATATGGTTTCGGATACTCAAAGTTTAATTATTGGAAATTGGGCCTAAGTACCAAAGTTAATCAAATCCGGCTTAGTTATAAAGATATCCAATGCAAATCAAATTTTCAGCAGCGTTTCGACAGATATTCTGTTTTGTTGATGGGGGAAACCAACGCCAGGGTTGATGGTACACTTATCGTATCAAAAAAATTACCGATAAAAGCAATAAGTTTTGAACAAAGCGACTTTTACGGATGTTGAAAAAACTGAAATTTCAATACCTTAGAAGCTGTTTAAATTTGATTTGGATGCAGGGACATAATCCGGCTCTGCATCCAAATATTTGCATCTATCTTAATATAGCATCTATATAAACCACGCTGCACGTTGTATAATGGTGGCGTTAATTTAAATGAGAAACAACTTAAAAGAAGCGGTAACAATTAACAAACGGAAGCTGTCCCGGTGGATGTTTGTATCCTTTTTGTTTTTGCTGGCATTAACCGGTATCAATTCAACCATGATCAGGCCGCGCGCCGACTTGAAAAAAATCATCATAAACGGTTATTCACAGGGTACTACTTACCAGGTAACCTATTATGCCGCGGATAGCATTGTAAGCCAGAAACAAACCGATAGCTTGCTGGCCGGCCTTGACAGATCGGTGTCGCTGTATCTGCCTACATCACTCATATGCCAATTTAACAGATCTGCCCGGGGGATAGCGATTGATGAACCATTTTTGGTGCTTGTAAAAAAAGCGATGGAGGTTAACCGCAACACCAACGGATGCGTGGATATCACCGTAAAACCCCTGGTTGATGCCTGGGGTTTTGGTGTTAAGAAGCCTGACAGTTTTCCTGATGCAGCCCGGGTAAAAAGTATCTTGAAAAATGTTGGCCCCGATAAGATCTGGCTGCAAGGCCATTTCCTGCATAAAAAATATCCGCAGGTACAAATAGACCTTAATGGCATAGCCCAGGGTTACGCCGCGGATCTGCTTGGTAATTTGCTGGAGAGCCGGCATATCTACAACTACATGACCGAGATCGGCGGCGAGTTGCGCATCCGCGGTCATAAACCCAATGGCGACCCATTTAAAGTAGGTATCGAAGCAGTCGACGGAAATGATATTATGCCGTCGCCCTTACGCAAAACAATTACACCGGGTGATGGCGCTGTTACTACATCGGGCAATTACCGTAAGCACCTTGAAGCCGGTGGTAAACAGATCTCGCATATTATGGATCCCAAAACAGGTTATCCTATTCAAAACGAAATGATAAGCGTTACCGTTTGGGCCAAAGATGCTATAACTGCCGATGGTTATGATAATGGCTTTATGACCATGGGCTTAAAGCAGACCCTGTTGTTTTTAGCCCGGAGGACCGACATGGGGGCTTACATCATCTATAAAAAAACAGACGGCGCTATTGCCGATACCGTTACCAATGGATTTAAAGGGTATCACCCCAATTAATAAAGATGGAAAGAAGGAATTTTGTAAAAAGCGCCGGATTACTGGCGGGAGGAGCGTTACTTACCAATTTAGATGCGTTTGCAGCGGAGGCGGGTGTAATTAAGATAGGCGTAGTAGGATGCGGCGACAGGGGCAAAGGCATTATGCAGTTGCTTAATCAACTGCCTGATAAATTTAAGATCACCGCTGTTTGCGATGTGCTGGACTTCCGTTTAACTGAAGCCCGGAGTTTAAGTAAAGGCGAACCCTACCGGTCATACACAGATCACCGGCAGTTACTGGATGATAAAAATATAGATGCGGTGGTAGTTGCCGTACCGCTTAACATGCACTATGCCGTAGCCATTGACGTGCTGAAAGCCGATAAACACTTGTACCTGGAAAAAACCATGACCTACAACATTCCGCAGGCATTG
>NZ_DASVOB010000802.1:0-12755 GCF_036383575.1 Mucilaginibacter sp. | reverse complement strand
AGCAAACGAAAGCTGTTTGATCGACTCTTTGAATTTTTCGATGATGTACAAATACACATCATCCGGCGTAAGCGCTTTTATTTTTACGGCCTCCGCATTTAAAGGTTTACCGTTGGGTAAAAACCAGTCCTGAAGGCCAATCCGTTTCCAAAATGTTGATTTAGGTTCCATTTCGTATCTGCTAAATCATTAAAAGTTTAAGTTAGAAGTATCCGCTTTCTTCACACTGTCGCGATAAAATTGGGTATCTTCTTTTTGTTGTTTTGCACGTTGTATATTACGCAATATCGAATCGGCAGCCGAATCAACTTCTGGCGGGATATTGCTTTCGTCCCTGAAATCACTGGGCTTGGTCTCAACCGAGTCTTTTTTTGCGGGTAGAATGACCTTTGTAGCAGCAGAATCAGCGGGCTTTTTTGCAGGTTTAAATAACCTGTTCACCACGCCATGATAAATGCGCCCGCCAAACTTATCCATCACCACTGCCGAAAACACCGTGAAACCGCAAAGCAATATCATGAACATGATGAAGATAGGCTTTGACATCCGTACCGCTTTGGGATCAACGGGTGCTGTGTTAACTACCTGTGCAGGTTGCTTGTTTTCGTTTTCCTGGTAATACAGCACCAGGCCTTGCAGGCGTTCGTTTTCCTTCAATAAAACTTCCGTGTTCCAAGATTCATCGGGATGCGTCGGGCTGATAGCACCGATACTGCCCTGCATCAGAGCTTCCTGTAGTTCGATACCGTTGGTATATCGGTTAGTGATATCTTTTTGTAAACATTTAGCTACCACTTTCAGCAACCAGGCAGGCACCTGCATTTGCATCTCCTTTTGTTCGTCCGACCAGCTTTCGGGCAGGTTTTTGCGGCGCAGCTCCATTACATCCGGAATTTCTGATTCCATATGGGCCAGCATTACCGCGTTACGGGCAGTTTCGCCGTTATCTTTTAAAGGGAAGGGAACCTGTCCGCCAATTAATTCATACAGGATGATGCCGTAGCTGTATACATCTGTTTGGAAATACATCAAGCCTTCGTTTTGCTCGGGCGCCATAAATTCGATAGCCCCGGCATGACGGATACTGGTGCGGCGCTGGTCATCAGACATAGCCGAAAGACCAAAATCAAGCAGTACGTAGTTACCAGTATGTACGTTGAATTTTACGTTATTGCTCTTGATGTCGCCATGCTTCACCGATACTTTGTGACAGTGCGATAGTGCATTTGCCAGCTGATCGGCCAGTTTGATAACCTCTTTAATGCTGAAGATGGCCTCGTGAGGTGGTTTCAGGAGATCTTCCAGATCGGGGCCATCAATATATTCCATTTCGATAAACGGGAACGAACCACTTTCGGTAATGCCCGAATTAAGGATCTTAACCACATTGGGGTTAGGTTCTTCGTTTACCTTTTTTAGCTTCTCAACCTCGTTCTGGAAGTTGCGAAAATTTTTATCGTCGGTGCTTTCGGTGTGAATAGGTGTGGGCAGGAGTTTTACCGCTGTGATAATGGGCCCATAACGCCGGCCTTTATAAACAGAGCCCTGACCGCCCGTTCGTAAAGCCCCCATGTTTTCCAAACCTTCGGTAATAGTAAATACTTTGCTCATTGAGTTATACGTGGGGTATCAGTATTAGTGACAAATATTAAACATTTTACTCAACATAACGCAGGCATTAGTGTTTGGTATAAAAATATAAAAAAATAACCGCTGATTACGGTAATTTCGTTGATTACGCTGATAATGAATTCTGTCTGAACTCGAATTTATTGAATTAAAAGAATAGACAGAATGCTTAGTAAATTCAATAAATTCCCACAATTCAATAAATTCGAGTTCAGACAATCATGGTTCAGTTTATAATTATCTCATCCACCATCAGCCATGCTTTTGCGCCCGGAATATATTCGCCAGGCGGGATAATGCCTTTGTTGGTTGCTTTTACCCTGATATACCTTGCCTGTTGTGTTTTGATGTTTGCCCTTACCGCGTTGATACCATTATCCGGGAAATCAGTTTGGCGGTAAACTTCGGTATAATTGCTTCCATCTGTTGATACCTCAAAGGCAAGCAATGTTGGTTCCCACATTTTTTGCCAGTGGTATTTTAATACATTGATACCTAATTGCGAGACGCTTTGCGCAGAACCAAGGTCAACCACCGCTTCCAGGTCATCTCCGCTGAAACCATACCATTGACCATCATTATAAAGCTTGCTGCCGAAGATTCCGTTCACCAAACCAAAGGTGTTACCGGGATTAAAGCCACCCTGCGGCTGGTTTTTAAGTGTTACTGTTTTGCCTATACCCTTATGAATGGTAAATGATTTTTCATAAACGCGTCCATGCTGTTTGCCGTTACTGAAAACGGCGGCTTTAATAGTGCCTGATGACGTTATTGTAATTGCACTTGTATAAGTTTTGCTGTTTGAACCCGGCGTACTGCCATCATTTGTATAATAAATTTTGCTGCCGGGCAATGTTGTTTGCAGACTTAACGCAACCTGGTGGTCGGCAGTTTCCGTAACCTTATCGGTGATCTCATCAAATACATCAGCGGCGTTTATATTCAGCTTTTTGAGCAATGGCTGCTGATATCGCAGGCGTTTTAAAAAGCCAGGATAGTTTTTGTTTTCCTTCGGGCTCCAGGCTACCTCGGCCAAAGCCAGCATTCGCGGGAATAATTGCCGCTCTGCTTGTGCAGGGCTGGCCATGTATTCGCTCCAGGCATTGGCTTGTACACCTTTTATATATTTGGCTTCATCGCCGCTGAGCTCATTAGTTATTGGCTCATAATTATAGACCTTACTTAATGGGGTGTACCCGCCGCCGGCTAATGGCTCGGCAGGGGAAAGTGACTGGTAATAATCTAAATACACATACTTTTCGGGTGTCATGATAGCATTGTGGTGCTGCTTGGCAGCGGCAATGCCGCCTTCCTCACCTGTCCAGCTCATTACGGTTGCGCCAGGGGTAAGTCCGCCTTCCAATATCTCATCCCAGCCTATGATTTGCCTGCCTTTGCTGTTCAGGTATTTTTCCATCCTGCCGATGAAATAGCTTTGCAGCTCTTTTTCATCCTTCAGATGTTCATCCTTGATCCGTTTTTGACATTTAGGGCAGGTTTTCCATTTGGTTTTAGGACATTCGTCGCCGCCGATATGGATGTATTTTGAAGGAAACAGCGGCAGCACCTCGTCCATCACATTTTGTAAAAAGCTAAAAGTTTCATCGTTCCCCGCGCAATACACATCATCAAAAATCCCCCAATAGGTAGCGGTTTTATAAGGCCCGCCGGTGCAACCCAGTTGGGGGTAAGCAGCCAAGGCCGCCAAAGCATGGCCGGGCATTTCAATTTCAGGGATCACGGTGATATGCCGTTGAGTGGCATATTTTACAATTTCCTTAACTTCGTCCTGGGTATAGTAACCGCCATAACGTGTACCATCAAACTTATGCGGACTATCTTTTTTATGGCCGATGATGGTTTCATCGCGGTAAGCCGAAATGCTTTGCAGCAAAGGATATTTTTTGATTTCGATGCGCCAGCCCTGGTCATCGGTAAGGTGCCAATGGAAGGTATTGATCTTATATAGCGCCAGCAGGTCTATCCATTTTTTGATGGTTTCAGGTTTGAAAAAATGACGGCTTACATCTAAATGCATCCCGCGGTAGGTAAAACGGGGGTAATCGGAGACGTTGCAGAAAGGTACTGTGGCTTTTCCATTTTTAAATTTAACCAATTGCAGCAGTGATTGCAGCCCGTAAAACACACCAGCCTCGTCATGTGCCTTAATAGTTATTCCGTTAGTTGTGACCGTTAATTTGTACCCTTCAGATTTCCGGATGTTTTTAGCATCAAGCGATAACCTGATATCATACAATGGAAGTGCCGATGTGCCTATCTTCAAATCCCTGCCGGTTAACGAGCGGAAATAGCTTTTAAAAAATATAAGGTTATCTGTGCTAATGCCGTCGCCTACGCCTATGCTATATTCAAAAAAAACATAAGTTCCGGTACCATAGTTTGCGTTTACCGGTTGGGGTACAATGCCAGTAGTTGAGATCTGCGCCCTGCCTGAAAAAGCAAAAGCAACGCACATTAAAATTAAGACTGCAATTTTTATGGATTTAGCCGGGAGTGGGAAATAACTGACCATCAAAGTAAATGTAAAGCCGAATATACTTTTTTTAGGGAAAGGTGGATAAAGAAATTGTTGTCTTTTCCGACAACCCGTGCCGTTATGAAGATCGAAGCGGGTGCTTAGTTCTTCAATGACAAGTAAAAAAGGAGGGCATACTGAGTAGGTAAAATTCAGGGACTTTAAGGGGAAATGACGTTTGCCCCTTTGTCATGCTGAGTGTTTAAATCCGGCGAACTCTGAATGTGAAATGACATTAACCAAAGAGGGCCTGTCACCCTGAGCCTGTCGAAGGGTCGCGCGCAGAGGCCTGCCCACCACGCTTCGACAGGCTCAGCATCCCCCCTGTTTAAATTATGTCATGGGTAGGTACGAAGCATCTTCTTTGCCCTGTATAGCTGCTATGCTTGTTGAAGAAGATCCTTCGTACCTCAGGATGACAGGTTTTTTAAATTATGCCATGGGTAGCTTGTCGAAGTATAGTGGGCAGGCCTCTGCGCGCGAGTCTTCGACAAGCTCAGACTGACAGGTCTCCTTAAATGAAAACCTTTGCCATCTCAATAAAAAACACTACCCTCGTTTTTCTTATCCTACATCAAGTGCCGCGGGCTATTTTGACCGTAATTTTGAATCATAATAACACAGCAAGTATTAAACGATTTAAAACAAGGAACACAATGGAAAACACTATAAACGGCATTCACCACATCACTGCAATTGCTGGGAATGCTAAAAAGAACTATGATTTTTATACCCGTGTATTGGGCTTAAGGTTGGTTAAAAAAACTATAAACTTTGACGATCCCGGTACCTATCACTTATATTACGGCGATGGAAATGGTACTCCCGGCTCTATCCTTACTTTCTTCCCCTGGGAAGGTATAACAGCCGGCAGGCGCGGCGCACGTCAGGTAACTGAAATTGGTTATTCGGTACCAGAAGGCAGTCTTGATTTTTGGTTGAAAAGGTTTGAAGATAACAATGTGATCTACAACAAACCGGCCGAAAAATTTGGCGAGCAGTATCTTACTTTCCTTGATCCTGATGGATTAAAGTTTGAGCTTATCGTCCCAAAAACTGCCGATAACCGTACTCCATGGGAAACAGCCGAAGTAACCGCTGTCAACGCTACCAAAGGTTTCCACAGCATTACCATTACATCAAACAAAATTGAGGCTACTGCCAAAATATTAACCGGTGTTTTAGGCTATCGTCTGTTAGAGCAGCACGTTAATCGCTATAGGTTTATTACCGATGCAGTTGAAAACGCGGCCATAGTTGATCTTGTTGAAGTACCGGGAGAAGTTGCCGGGCATGTAGCAGGTGGTTCTGTTCACCACGTAGCATTTCGCGTGCCAAACGAAAAAGTGTTGATGGAATACCGCGAAAAAATAGCAAGCCTTGGTTTGCATATCACCGATAAAATAGACAGGAACTATTTCTACTCATTATACTTCCGCGAACCGGGTGGTGTTTTGTTTGAGATAGCAACTGATAACCCTGGCTTTGCGGTTGATGAACCGGCCGAATTATTGGGCACAGGCTTAAAATTACCTGCACAGTATGAAAACCTGCGTAGCGAGTTGGAAAAAGCATTACCATCATTAGTTTAACCAGATAGATGTACAGGCACACAAAACAGGTTGTTTCGGCGGGAGTTCCCGCCGAACAGGCCAAAAAAGCTATCATCATGCTGCATGGCCGCGGGGCATCGGCAAGCGGGATCATCTCACTTAAAGATCATCTTGAATTAGATGGCTTCGCTATTGTTGCGCCGCAGGCTGCCGAGCATAGCTGGTATCCTTACAGCTTCATGGCGCCGGTTCAAAATAATCAACCGGCATTGGATTCGGCCCTTGAAGTAATTGGCGAATTGGTTGATGATCTTAAACAAAAAGGAATAACACAGGAAAATATCTACTTGCTTGGGTTTTCGCAGGGCGCATGTTTAACACTTGAATATACCGGCCGCAACGCTGGGAGGTACGGGGGGATTATCGCTTTCACCGGCGGATTAATAGGAGAGCAACTGGTAAAGGGAAACTATAAAGGTGATTTTAACAATACCCCGGTACTGATCACCACCGGCGATCCTGATCCGCACGTACCGGTTAGCAGGGTTAATGACAGTGTTGAAATATTAAAGGAATTGAACGCAGATGTTACCCTTAAGATCTATAGAGGTCGCCAGCATACTATATCGCACGAAGAAATAGTGTTGGCAAATGAGATATTGAAGAATTGATTGTTTTCAAAGTTGAGTGTTTTAAGAGTGGAGGAGCTGCCCGGAGGGGCGGCTCTTTTTTGCTTTGTCTTTAACCGTTGTGTAACAAATGGGATATTGTGTGCAGTTTTAGATAACCTTTGCCTTATTTTATATTAACATTTAACAATCAAAAAACATGACTAAGTGTTTAATAATTAGTGAGTAAGCCTATTTTTACTTTTTAAATATATTAAATTAATATTTAAGTAATTTTAGCCTTGGTTTTTCTGATAACTTAATTGATAAACTATGTCCGATAAAATTGTGATGAGCGATATGCAGCTCATTGGCCGGCTAAAGGCTGATGATGAAGCGGCGCTTACCATGATTTACAGGAGATATTGGCAATCGCTTTTTAAGGCAGCTTATAATATCTTAAAAGACAGACAGGCATGCGAGGATATTATCCAGGAGCTGTTTATCAAGCTTTGGGATTGCCGGGCCGAAGTAGAGATCTCTATATCGTTAAAAGCATATCTGTATGCATCGGTACGTTATGGTGTTTACCGGCAAATTCGAACGGGGGCGGTAAAAAGCGAAATCTTTGACGACCTGATAGAGCGCCTGCACACCCCAGCTACCCATAACAGCATTGAGCATAAAGAACTTTTATTGCAGATAAGCCAGGTAATTGATACCCTACCCGAAAAATGCCGGGAAGTTTATAAACTGAGCCGTGAAGAGTGCCTTAGCCATAAGGAAATAGCGCTGCAATTAAATATCTCCACCAAAACTGTCGAAAATCACTTAACCAAAGCACTTCGCGAACTGCGCGGCTCATTAGGGACAGCTTTTATTTTGGAAGCATTGATGTTTCTTTTAGATAAATAACATTAAATAAAATCTTAGCAGCTGTTTAACAATGCAAAATTCATTGCCGTTGGTTTTAACCAACGGTAAAAAAAGTCGAAAAGTTTTGGCTTTAGCCCAATTATGCAAGCGGGTTTGGGCTGAAGCCCTCTTATCGCTATGCTATATTCCGTTGGTTAAAACCAACGGCAATGAAAACTCTATTGGATAATTAAATAGTCTGATTGTTTTTAAACAACTATTTACTCGTTTGGGATTTAATAGTTGATTTTAAGGTGCAACTGGTTTGTTAAAACCTCTTAAAAAAAATATTTTATTTTTTTTCATTTCGGAGTAGGGGATACCCCTCCTTTTTTACTCTCCCTATCAAAACCATATTTGTGCAAAAGCAAGAATTTTTACAACTGATAGATAAATACCTTGCCGGGCAGGCTACTGCTGAGGAGAAGGAACAGTTGTTGAATTTTTTTGAAAGCTTCCAGGGCGATGCCGACGAATGGGACGAAAAAATAATTGGTGTAAAGCAGGAACTGGAAGACCGCATGTTAAGCAACATCAGGCAGGCAATAGCCGAGCCGGTGTTTAACAAAGGCCAAAAAGTTGTAAAGCTTCACTTTTTCAGAAATGTTGCTGCTGCAGTTATACTATTGGCCGTATCGGGTACCGCTATTTATCATTGGTATAACAAACATGAGCAGAAACAATTAGCCGCCCTAAACAAGGCTGTTGTAAAGCATGATGTTGATCCAGGTGATAACCGGGCGGTTTTAACCCTTGCCAATGGTACCAAATTAATTTTGGATTCGGCCAAGATCGGTTTGCTAAATCAGGCTGGCAGTGTTAGTATAAATAAAACGCAGGATGGCCAGGTGGTTTATACTGACGCTAAAGATCAGCAAAATGGACCTGTTGCATATAACTCCATCAGTACGCCCATAGGTGGCCAGTACCAGGTTGTATTGCCCGATGGCTCAAGAGTATGGCTCAATTCGGCCTCATCTCTGAAATTCCCAACGGCATTCACTGGTAGCGAGCGCGATGTAGAGCTTACCGGTGAAGGCTATTTTGAAGTAGCTAAAAATAAAGCGAAACCTTTTAATGTAAAGGTTAAAGATATTAATGTGGCTGTATTGGGCACGCATTTCAATATCATGGCCTATAATGATGAGGCCGCTGTTAAAACTACCCTGATTGAAGGATTGGTACGTTTAACGCACGGTAATGTAACTAATATGTTGAAACCCGGCCAGCAGAGTGTTATAAATGATAAAGGCATTAAAATTATTGATGTTGATACGGACGAAGCAGTAGCCTGGAAAAACGGCTTCTTTGAATTTGACCGGGTAAGCATACAAGATATTATGAAGCAGCTTTCGAGGTGGTATGGTACCGATGTAATGTACGAAGGTAAAATACCTGATGATGAGTTTGTAGGTAAGATCAGCAGGGATGTGAAACTATCGCAGGTATTGCACATTCTTGAATTAAGCCATGTGCGTTTTAGGATAGAGAACAAAAAGATAATTGTTACCCCTTAAAATAACCGGCAACTGATTTTTAACTGCTAAACCCAAATCTATGAAGAAACACTGACGAAAACCTCTCAAAATATTCCAACCTAAGTTCCCTTATCCAAATGAAAGAAAAGCCGGAAGCGCTGCAACGCTTCCGGCATAATGAATTGGATCAAGCTTTCCTGACTTTTCAATAACAGATTTTTTTAACCCAAACATCACGAAGTTATGCATTTAAACTTTACTGGTAAAGTATTTAGTGCCTTTGGTACACATTCAAAACTGTTTTTGACGATGAGATTAACCGTCTTATTACTAACTATCGGCTGCCTGCAGCTAAGCGCTAAAAGTTTTTCACAGTCTATAACCCTCAATGAGAGAGGGATAGCACTTAATAAAGCTTTTAAAGCAATTGAGAAGCAAAGCGGCTACTATTTTTTTTACAGGTATAAGGATATATCCAAAACCAAACCGGTTAATTTATCATTAACTAACGCCACCCTGCAGGAGGCCTTGTTGCAATGCTTTAAAGATGAGCCATTAACGTACGTCATCGACAATAAAAATATCATCGTAAATAAAAAAGATGTTGCTACAGATGCGGCACCAGCGCCCGTTACTATAAGCGGTACGGTTACAGATGATAAAAACCAGCCCTTGCCGGGTGTTAACGTCCGCGTAAAGGGTACCAACTTAGGAGCGGTTACCAATATTGATGGCAAATACTCCCTCACAGCCGAAGACAACAGTACGCTTGTATTCGCATTTATAGGTTTCCAAACCAAAGAAGAACCGGTAAATAAGCGAACCTCCATAAACGTTGTTCTTCAGGAGGATAATAAGGAGTTAAAAGAAGTAGTGGTTGTAGGCTACGGTAACCAGGAGCGTAAAGACGTAACAGGAGCTGTTGGTTCGGTAAAAATGGCCAATATTAAAGAGATCAAAGCGGCAAGTCTCGACCTGAAATTGGCGGGCCAGCTTGCAGGCGTTACCGTAAACCAGGTAACGGGTACTCCGGGTGGCGGTGTATCCGTTAATATTCGCGGTGCAGGTTCGGTAGGTGCAGGAGATGATCCGCTGTATGTAATAGATGGTTTTCCGATCTCACCGGGCTTTGATCAGTATTCAAACCCTTTAAGTACCATTAATCCTGATGATATCGAAAATATCAGCGTGCTAAAAGATGCAGCTTCTACGGCTATCTATGGTTCACGTGGATCAAACGGCGTTATATTGATCACTACGAAACGGGCGAAAAAAGGGGAATCGAGCGTAACCGTAAATACATCTACGGGCGTGCAGAGCATATTATCACAAAGCAAGCTAAAAATGATGACTGCTACTGAATTTGCGCAGTGGCGTACAGAAGCTATACAGGACGCTAATAAAGTGAACGGAACCGACACGCCGATCCCTGACGCATATAAAAACCCGGCTGCTTTAGGTAAGGGAACCGATTGGTTTGATGCCGTAACGCGTGCAGCCCCAATGCAAAACTATGATGTAACAGTTTCTAACGGTACTGAAAAAGCCCGCTCATTGTTTTCAATGGGCTATTTTGACCAGCGCGGAACTGTGCTTAATACCGGGTTTCAGCGCTACTCGTTAAAAGGTACGATGGATGCCGATGTGGCAAAAAATGTTACTGTTGGTTTGAGTATAGCGCCTACATACAGCTTGCGCAACCTGCAGCAAACGGATGGTCACTTTCTTTCAGCAGCATTAAGCCAGGCGTATCTCGAAAGCCCGCTTAGTCCGGTAAAACAACCCGATGGCTCTTACACCAATGTAATTGGCTCGCCTGGTACATTCCAGAATGTGAACCCGGTAAGCGCCCTGATCAACACCACAAATATGTATAAGCAGTTCCGTACACTGGCAAATGCGTATGCAGAGTGGAAGGTAATTGACGGACTTACGTTAAGGTCAACCTTTGGTGTTGATTATCAAAATAGCAATGGCGATTATTTTCGCCCATCATTTTTGGGAGGCTTTAATGCACCCAACCGTGATGGTACACAGGTAAAAGCAGTTGGTTCATTTAACTCATCAAACACCTTTAACTGGCTTAGCGAAAACTCGGCTACCTACAAAAAAACGTGGGGCAATCATACGCTGACCGTTTTAGGCGATTATTCGATCCAGCAGGAAACCAACCGTTACCGCTTAACATATGGTACCAATTTTCCTGACGACGCAATTCAATCATTAAGTTCGGCGACCACTGTTACTACAAGCACAATTGACGAGGAATGGAGACTGTTATCAGTAATAGGGAGGGTTAATTACGCTTATAAAGACAGATATCTGTTAAGCGCATCTATCCGCCGCGATGGTTCATCAAGGTTTGCGCCCGGCCACAGGTGGGGCACATTCCCATCAGTTTCTGGTGGATGGCGTATTTCGGATGAGTCGTTCTTTCCTAAAACGTCTTTTATCGACCAGGTTAAGTTTTCAGGCAGTTACGGCCATGCCGGTAACAACAATGTAGCCAGTTATATGTGGGTATCGCAGGTTGACGATACCAATTATACGTTCGGCGGCGCGCTCGCGCCGGGCAAGTCTTTAACAGATCTTGGTAACCAGGAGCTGGGCTGGGAAACCACTAAACAGTTTGATTTGGGTGTTGATATTTCTTTGTTTAAAGGCCGTGTTTATCTAATCGCTGAGTATTATAACCGGTTTACCGAACGGATGCTTCAATTTATCGGCGTACCAATAGTTTCCGGTTATAGCGGTGCCTTAACAAATGTGGGCAATGTGCGTAACCGGGGCTGGGAATTCACCCTTACTACCAAAAATATTGTTGGTAAGGGATTTAACTGGAGTACCGATATGAATATTTCATTCAATCGTAACAAGGTAATTAGTTTGGGCCCTACACCCTACATATATGATGCACCAATTAATGATAACCCTACCAGCATAACGCAGGCGGGGTTACCATTGGGGCAATTTTACGGTTACATCTTTCAAGGGATCTTCCAAAGCCAGGCCGAACTTGATAAATATCCTCATTTTGATGGAGAGCAGGTTGGTAATATCAGGTATAAAGATGTCAATAACGATGGTGTAATTGACGGGCACGACCAGGTACCTATCGGTAACCCATGGCCTAAGTTTACTTTTGGTTTTAACAATCACTTATCATACAAAGGGTTTGATATGAATATCATCTCGGCCGGTTCGGTTGGCGGGCACGTGTTTGACATGTACAAACAGTTTACTACCAATCTTGACGGGGTGTTTAATGTTGAACAATCGGTAATACAACGCTGGAGGTCGCCTCAGCAACCGGGGGCAGGCATATTGCCAACAACGGTATCAAACACTAACCTTGCACGTGATTATTATCCGTCATATTGGGTTGAAAGTAACTCGTACCTGATGGTTAAAAACATCGATCTTGGATACAACTTCAAAACCAAATTCAGTAAGAATTTCAGGGTTTATTTTAGTGTCCAGAACGCTATCCTGATAACAGGTTACAAAGGCGGAAGCCCTGAAGTAGGTATTGAAGGGCAGGATGGCAATCGTTCGCTTTCGCCAAATGTAAACTTTACAGGTTACCCGGTTTCGGCTGTTTATACATTGGGCTGTAACGTAACATTTTAAAGTACAAAAGCTTTTAACGGATCAATTGATAAGTTCAAACTTTAACAACTGAAAGCATGAAAAAATATATATACCTATTTATTTTTGTAGGCATCGCTGTTTTAAATGGCTGTAAAAAGGATTACTTGAGTCTTCAGCCTACCAATACTCAAAATGGTATCACCTTTTTTAAAACCAAAGCCCAGTTTATTCAGGCTACCAATGGTGCATATGCCCCGCTCCAGGGCTTATATAATGGTTCATTTTGGGCCATGGCTGAAATGCGGTCTGATAACACATCATACGAGTATGACCCTAATGATCGTTCGGGTACAGGTAACGAAGAAATAGATGAATTCAGGGAGTTGAATAACAACGGTATTGTAGAGTCTTTCTTTAACGCTTGCTATACAAGTATTGGCCGGTG
>NZ_DASVOB010000801.1:0-2455 GCF_036383575.1 Mucilaginibacter sp. | reverse complement strand
CGCATACTTACGGAATAAATGTTAACTTTAAACTCAAAAAATAAATAACACAAAGATGGCTTCCACCATAAAACACAAACTCCTATGCTGTTTAGTAATGCTTGCGGCGTTACTAAAATTTTCTACCGCAAATGCGCAGGTTCCTTTTTACAAAGACGCTTCGCAATCGATTGATTTACGTGTAAAAGACCTTTTGTCGAAATTAACCCTTGAAGAAAAGATCTCCCTGTTAGGCTACCGCAGCCAGGCCGTACCCCGTTTGGGCATCCCGGCCTACAACTGGTGGAACGAGGCTTTACACGGCGTAGCCCGCGCCGGAGAAGCAACCGTATTCCCGCAGGCCATTGGCATGTCGGCAACCTTTAATGAAGATCTGTTAAAGCAGGTATCAACTGCCATATCAACCGAAGCCCGTGCAAAATATAACCTGGCCATCGCGCAGGACAGACACCTGCAATACATGGGCCTCACCTTCTGGACACCCAACATCAACATTTTTCGCGATCCACGCTGGGGCCGCGGCCAGGAAACTTACGGCGAAGACCCATTCCTGACCGGTCGCATGGGCTCAGCTTTTGTTAAAGGCTTACAGGGTGATGATCCTAAATACCTGAAAGCATCGGCTACAGCAAAACATTTTGCAGTGCACAGCGGCCCTGAAGCTACCCGCGATAAATTTGATGCCAAAGTTGATGAAAAAGACCTGCGTGAAACTTACCTGTATGCTTTTCACGAGCTGGTTAAAAATCATGTTGAATCGGTAATGAGTGCATACAACCGGGTTAACGGCGTACCAAACTCTATCAATAAAGTGCTGCTTACCGACATCTTACGGAAAGAATGGGGTTTCAACGGCCACGTAGTTACCGATTGTGGTGCTTTGGATGATGTTTACCTCACCCACAAAACACTGCCAACCGCAGTTGAAGTAGCCGCAGCCGCGATCAAAGCCGGCGTCGACCTGGATTGTTCATCTATTTTACAAAACGATGGTATCAAAGCAATTAAACAAGGCCTACTTACCGAAAAGGATGTTGACCAGGCCCTAAGCGCCATTTTACGTACCGAATTTAAACTGGGCTTTTATGATGACGCCGCCGCCAACCCATATTATGCTTATGGTGCCGATAGTGTTCATAATGAACAACATCAGGCCTTAGCCCGGAAAGTGGCACAGCAAAGTATGGTATTGTTAAAGAACAACAATAATGTTTTGCCGTTCAAAAAAAGTAATTATTCAAGCATTATGGTGGTTGGGCCAAACGCGGCTTCACTTGATGCCATGATAGCCAATTACCACGGCACCAGCAGCAAAGTGATCAATTTTGTTGAAGGCATAACAGGCGCGGTTGACAAAGCGACCCGCGTAGAATATGACCTGGGCTGCGATTATAAAGACACTACCCACTTTGGTGGGACCTGGGCAGCCGGCAATGCCGATGCTACCATTGCGGTAATAGGCCTCTCCCCTGTTTTGGAGGGTGAAGCAGGGGATGCTTTCCTGTCTGAAAGTGGCGGCGACAAAAAGAACCTGAGCCTGCCCGCCAGTGAAATAGCCTTTATGAAAGAGCTACGCAAAAGCGTAAAAAACAAGCCGCTTGTAGCAGTAATTACTGCTGGCAGCGATGTTGATGTATCGGCCATTGAGCCTTATGCCGATGCCATTATATTTGCCTGGTACCCCGGCGAACAAGGTGGGAATGCATTAGCTGATATCATTTTTGGCGATGTTTCGCCATCTGGTCACCTCCCGCTTACCTTTTATAAAGACATGAGCGATTTGCCCGACTACAGCGATTACAATATGAAAGGCCGCACTTACCGCTATTACACCGGTCCGGTGCAATATCCTTTTGGTTTTGGTTTAAGTTATACAACGTTTAACTACACCCTTGGCAGCAAATTGAAAACTACTTATAAAAAAGCTGATACCGTTGCTGTGACTGTAAATGTTAAAAATACCGGCAAGTTTAATGGCGATGAGGTGGTACAGGCTTATATCAAGTATCCAAACATCGACAGGATGCCGGTTAAAGAGTTGAAAAGCTTTAAACGCGTCAGCCTGGAGCAGGATAAAGAAGGTTCAGTTACCTTAAAGATTCCTGTTCAGGATCTGCAGAAATGGGACCTTGCAACACATAAATGGAAACTTTATCCGGGCAGCTATAAGCTGGTATTGGGCAGCAGTTCACAGGATGAAAAGCTGACGGCTGATTTTAAGGTAACTAATTAAGAAGCAGTTTAAAGAAATAGTTATATAAAAGCGTCATTGCGAGGTACGAAGCAATCCCCTATTAGCAGGTCCGCCCTGTACAGTTTGGGATTGCTTCGTACCTTATAATGACGTGCATGTAAATCATTCATAATCAAGCTGCATTTTGGAGAGTAAGACCGAGTTTTTGAGCTTCTTTTTGCAGACGAGCAAGCTTTCTTGCCTTTTGTACTTCTGCATCCT
>NZ_DASVOB010000800.1:0-16017 GCF_036383575.1 Mucilaginibacter sp. | reverse complement strand
AACATGTAACGGGTTAAACTTTTAGGCGCTGTTATTGTCATACCTACAAACAAAACAATAACACAACATGAAAAAGATAATTTTAACAGCTGCCATTTTATTAAGCAGCTTAACTGTAAAAATAGCCAGCGCCCAAATAAGCTTAAATATTAATATTGGCAGCCAGCCGGAATGGGGCCCTGTAGGTTACGACCATGCAGACTATTACTACCTACCCGATATTGATTCTTATTACGATATCAACGCTCATCAGTATGTTTATTTTGATAACAATGTCTGGGTACACGGAGGTGTTTTGCCGCCACGCTTTGGCAACTACGATGTTTACCGCAGTTATAAGGTTGTTGTTAATGAGCGTAACCCATGGGTTAGGAACGATGTTTACAAACGTAAATATGCTTCATACCGCGGCCGTCATGACCAGGTGGTAATTCGCGATAGTCACGACGAAAAATACCGTAACCATTATGTTGAACGCAAAACTGTACGCAGGGTTGATGTAAAATATAAATCAAACGGTAATAAACGCGGTCATGATGATCATGACAAACATGGTAACGGCCACCGCGATTAAGATTTTGTATTGTTATAATTTTGATTGTTTTTATGAAGGACTGTCCCCCAAAAAGGACGGTCCTTTTTTCTATAAATCCCTGCAGTATCTTCCTTAAAGGGCATAGCCTGCCTTCGGCACAAAAGTTGCCGCTTTATGTCACATTCAGGTTAACTTTTATAGTTTGTTTACTTAGGTTTAGCTATAAACAAACATTATATTCGTTACTTAGTTAACCGATTTATTGTTTAATTATTTAAATCAATTTTATACTATGAAATACCGAATATCCATTTTGGCACTGCTTGTAATAGCAGTATTAGGCCAAAGCTGTGTAAGCAGCAAAAAGTACAAAGAGCTGGATGCTAATTACACTCAATTGCAAAACAGCACCCGCGATTTGAGCGTGAAATATCAAACCAGCGAGCAGGCCCTTGCAGTAGCTAACAGCCGCAACAAAAGCCTTGAAGAGCAAATAGCGCAGCAGAAAAATAACGTACTTGCTTTGCAGGATGCTTTAAACAAATGTTTAAATTCAAGCAGCCAGGGAAATGTTAACATCTCTAAACTGGTTGATGAGATCAACAGTTCAAACCGTTACATTCAGCAGTTAGTTAACGCCAAAAACAAAAGTGATTCGCTTAATATGGTGTTAACCAATAACCTAACCCGCTCATTAAGTGCACAGGAAACACAGGATGTTGATGTGAAGGTATTGAAAGGCGTGGTTTATATTTCACTATCTGACAACATGCTGTACAAATCGGGCAGCTATGAAGTATCAGACAAAGCAGGCGCTACTTTAAGTAAGATAGCCAAGATCATTACTGATTACAGCACTTACGATGTGTTGATTGAAGGTAATACAGATAATGTGCCTATCTCGCAGAAAAACATCCGTAACAACTGGGACCTGAGCGCTTTACGTGCATCATCAGTTGTACAGGCCTTGCAAACCACTTACCAGGTTGATCCTAAGCGCTTAACTGCAGGCGGCCGTGGCGAGTACAATCCTATTGCGGACAACTCTACCCCAACCGGTAAAGCACAAAACAGGCGTACACAGATCATCATTACTCCAAAATTGGATCAATTTATGGACCTGATAGGCAAAGCACCAGCTGATCAGCCTGCTCCGGCAAAACAATAATTTTAGTTTAGCTACCATTATATACAAAGCCACCTCAATAGGGTGGCTTTTTTCGTGTGCAGCTATTTCTGTATATTTTTATATACAATGTGCATGGGCCAGGCCTAATGGTCCGTTGTTATCCAAAAGTTTTATCTATCTACATCATCATCATTTAATCCCAATAAAATACAGCTTTTTTAATTCGGAATATCGCTCATTTAATTAAGACGGAAAATCACTAACAATTACGCTGTTACAAGTAATTAATAACACTTCGTTACACTAAGGTTACGGTGGCAATGGCATTTATTTTGAATAAATAGGACAACAGGTATTGAGACAAGTTAAACCATGGGCTTTAACCATAGTCATACCTATATAACTTATTACACACTTTATGAAAAAGATCATTTTATCGGCAGTTATTTTATTAAGCTGCTTCAGTGCAAAAATAGCTTCGGCACAGGTTAGTATTGGCTTGGGTATTAATATAGGCAGCCAGCCCGATTGGGGACCTGTAGGATATGATTATGCAAACTATTACTACATGCCTGATATTGATACTTATTATGATGTACCAACCCACAATTACGTTTATTTTGAAAACAACGTATGGGTACACCGCAGGTATTTGCCAGTAAGGTATCGCAATTACAACGTTTACAATGGGTACAAGGTTGTTGTTAATGACCGTAACCCATGGTTTCGCAATGCTTATTACAGGAACCATTATGCCGGCTACCGCGGGCGTCATGATCAGGTGATCATCCGTAACAGCCGTGATGTAAGATATGCCAACCATTGGCGTGGGGACAATCGTGGCTGGCATGGCGGCAACCCAAACAGAGGCGGATGGCATGGTGGTGGCGAGCACGGTAATGGTGGCTGGCATGGCGGTGGTGATCATGGACACGGCGGCGATCACGGACACGGTGACGGCGATCATGGCCATGGCGGTGGTCACGGACACCACTAATAAACATATATCGTATAAGGTAAACAGGCTTCCCCAAAGGAGGCCTGTTTGCGTTAAGGTTATTCGCAACTAATTAGTAACGTTCAACATTTAATAAGCGCCGTGCTTTTGCTTATGTTTGTATTTTATCAAATTCATCACTGATGTATACGCTTTCGGAAGAAAACTATTTAAAAGCTATTTATCGCCTTGCATCACAGGGGAAAGATTTTAAAATAACACCTACCGCTATCGCCGAATCACTTAATAATAACCCGGCCTCGGTAGTAGATATGATCCGTAAGCTTACCGAAAAACTATTGATTGAATACGATAAAAAAAATGGCGTGAGGTTAACCCAGCAAGGGGCAAAGGATGCAACATTAATTGTACGCCGTCATCGCCTTTGGGAAGTTTTTTTGCTGGAGAAATTAGGCTATCACTGGGATGAGATCCACGACATAGCCGAAGAACTGGAGCATATTAACGATGCCACCCTTGCCGACAGGCTGGATAAATTCCTGGGCTTCCCGGAATACGACCCTCATGGCGACCCTATCCCCAAGGCAAACGGCAAAGTACCCAAACCCTATTCGGTGAGCCTGTCAGAACTTAAACCAGGCTCTCAAAGCCAGGTTGCGGCTGTTCGCGACACCAGCAGTTCCTTTCTCCAATATCTGCAAAAACTGAGCATCGGCATCGGCACAAAAATTCAGCTGATTGAAAAGATCCCCTACGATAATTCGCTGGTGATAAAGATAGAAGACCGCGAAGACACCACGGTTTCCCAAAAGTTTGGCGAGAATATTTTGGTGGACTAATTTTGAGGTAAAAGGCAAAAGGTTGCCTCATCGATAATACAAAGTAAACCTTTCACCTTTATCCTTTCGCATTTAACCTCTTCTTACGGTTTCCCCGTTATCCGTGATGATTCGGCCAATTCACCGTCAACATCCACATCAAAATAGAGGCGGTAAATTTCCCACTCGTTTTTGGGCTTGTAAAACATAAAGGTGATACGGGCAGGCTGAGCTTCATGTTTAACTAAATAGCTGTATAATACCAGGCTGTTTGAAGCCTTATGCTGCATGATGAGGTCTTTGCCAAGGTATTTACCAATGATGCTTCGCATGGAGTCTATCTTAACAATAAGCCCCGTAAGCCGGGTTGAATCCATTAGCTTATTGGTTTTAAAAATATCAATTACTGCACGGGCAGTGCTTTGCTTATCATATTCTTTAAAAAACTTATCAATATGTGTTTGCACCCCGGTTACCGGAGCCGCTGCCGCTGTAGTTGTCGAGGCTGCTGCCTGGGTTTGCGCCGAAGCAACGTTGCCGATGAATACCAGGGCTGATATTATAAAAAATAATGGCTTAAATGCTTTAAAGTAGGTATACCGCATGTTCAAAAAAGTTAATTTTTAAAAGTAGGTATTTTTTATAAATCCCCCAATATTGTACTTTCAAGATATTTAAAATATGAGATTGTGGTGGTATGTATTGTAAATCATTCAAGCTACTGGTAACCTCATACTACCCGCTAAGAATAACAAAATAAAGAGGCTGACATTTTCATATAGGGACTTAATAGATATGTCAAAATCACTATTTGCACATTTGTGGAACGCCAGACTGATCCAAACCGATAAAAACATTTTGTAATCAACAAGTTAATCACCTATTTTTGTAATATGGTAAAAAGATCAGGAGCGATATTACTGACTATGCTGTACACTGTTACAGTATTGGGCTTTGCTCTTAATTTCCATATTTGCGGCGACTACGTAGCATCTGTAAAAATTGATGCCCCTGCTGTTAACTGCAAAATGGACCAGCAAGGCGGCAAAATGAAATGCTGCAAGGATAAAAAGGTTGAAGTAAAGGTAAAAGACGCACACCAGGGCGAATCAACTTCATTTTTAACAAAGATATTTGGTTTTGAATTGCCAAGCTGGTCGTTCGATAGCCTTTTCCCTGCTTTGCCATCTTCTTCTGCAGATAAATTTTATGACCGTGGCCCGCCCGATCCGCCTGTTCAGGACATCGCCTCATTTATCCGCAACTGTATCTTCCGCATTTGATCTGTTAATTGTTAACCCAGTAAACCTTATCAACAGTTTATTATCTAACAATTATTAAAACGATCAACATGAAATCTTTAAAAATATTTATCATTATATTTTCGCTTTCTGTAACCGCAGCTAAAGCTCAATTCACCAAAGCCGAACTTCAGGTTAGCGGCCTTACCTGCGCCCTTTGCGCTAAATCAACAGAAAAAGCCTTACGTGCGCTACCTTTTGTTGGCGATATCAAAACCGACCTGATCCGTAATACCTATCTCATTACCTTTAAAAATGATGTGCCTGTAAATTTTGAGCAGATCAGCAAAAAGGTTCAGGGTTCGGGCTTTTCAGTTAACAGTTTAAAAGCAACTTTCAACTTTGCCAATACAAAGGTTGCGGAGAATACTTTTAATTATGGGGGCGATACCTACCGCCTGCTTAACGCTGCCGACAAGTCATTGACCGGCGATGTTAACTTTATAGTGGTTGATAATGGCTTTGCCCCAAAATCGGTATCAAAAAAATACCTTAACCAGGTTACCGACACCGCCCCTGCCAGCGGTCGCGTTTATCATTTAGCTATATAAGGCTCTTCATTTAACACTATTTTTTATGAAGAGGATAATATTGGCCTTTTGCCTTATGGCAATGGCTTGCCCCGTGTTAGCGCAGGAACTGTATGTAAATACCGAGCCTGCCAGCAATATGGCAACAGGATCATTGGGTATCCGTGTTGAAAACCAGGGATACTTTACACCAACGTACAAAAACCGCAGTACCATTGAGGCCATGTATGGCGTTAGCCGACACCTGATGGTGCATGGTTCGGCTTATATGTCCGACTATTACAGCAGCAATCAACATTTTGAAGGCGGCAGTGTATATGCCAAATACCGGTTTCTATCTATCGATACCGTTCAGCGGCATTTCAGGGGCGCTTTTTTTGCCAAGCTATCAAGCATCAACAACCCTATAGTCAATCGGGAAATCACTTTAGAAGGTGATAACAGCGGCGCGCAGGGTGGCGTGATTTTCACACAATTGCTGCATAAACTGGCGCTTTCAGGCTCCGTAAGTTATTTACGGGCTTTTAATAACAGCGGAGGCTATGAGGTTCCGGCAGACCGAGTACGTAATGCTGTCGCTTATACGCTATCGGGCGGATATTTGCTGCTACCCCGAAATTATCGGGATTACAAGCAGGTAAACTTAAACCTGTATTGTGAGTTGTTGGGCAAAACCAATCCCGGGCACGGGGAAAGTTATTTGGATGTTGCCCCTGCTCTACAGCTCATCTTTAACAGTACCTGCCGGCTTGATTTCTCCTACCGTACGCCTATCTACAGTGATATGCAGCGGAACAGCAAAAACATGTACCTCATCAGACTGGAGTACAACTTTTTTAATCTTTAATCCTACTACTATGAAAGCATATATTTTGCTTACCGCCATGTTTTTTGCTGCTTTGAGCTCATTCGCCCAGCATCAGCATAATATGGATATGACCGATACTACAAAAAAGAACCTGCGCATGAACAGTACCAAGCCTATGGTTATGGACGGTATGAACATGGGCAACATGAAAATGGATACGCCCATGCATCATCACATGATGATGAGCAGCCAGTTCTCTCGCGACCTGCCTATGAACCGCGACGGTTCCGGTACCTCATGGGTGCCGGACGAAACGCCGATGTATGCCTACATGATCCACGGTAAAAAGTGGATGAGCATGGTGCATGGTAGTTTCTTTGCGCGTTATAATAACCAGGATCTTTTTAACTCCGGCAAACGCGGAGGCAACAATAGGATCGATGTACCCAACTGGCTCATGTTCATGACCCAGCGAAAGGTTGGCAATAATGGTCTGTTTTCTATCAACACCATGTTTTCTCTTGATCCTCTTTTGGTTGGTAATGGCGGCTATCCCCTCCTGTACCAAACCGGCGAATCATATAAAGGACAAAAGCTTGTTGATAAACAACACCCGCATGATCTTTTTTCCGAACTGAGCGTGGCTTATACTCAGCGTGTAGCTAAAGATGCCGACATCTCCCTGTCATTCGGCTATCCGGGCGAACCGGCTTTAGGGCCACCGGCATTTATGCACCGGCTATCGGCCATCAATGACCCGGATGCGCCGCTTGGGCATCATTACCAGGATGCTACACACATTACCTTCGGCGTGGCTACATTAGGTTTCCGCATTAAAAATGTAAAACTGGAGGGATCGGTATTTACAGGGCGTGAGCCGGATGAGCACCGTTATGATTTTGATAAGATGAGGTTTGATTCGTATTCGGCCCGGTTATCCTACAATCCATCCAAAGAGTGGGCGTTGCAGGTATCTGACGGCTGGATCCACAGCCCGGAAGAAGCTGAACCGACACAAAATGTGAACAGGTTTACGGCTTCGGCTATCCACACCAAAATGTTAGGTGAAAACAGCTATGTGGCAACCACATTGGTTTATGGGCAAAATCATTATTCAGATAGTCACAAAACCCAGCCATCTGTATTGTTGGAGAACACTTTCCAGGTCAACAAAACAGCCATTTATGGCAGATACGAATTTGTGCAGAAAGATGCCGAAGATCTGGACATGCATGATGCCTATCCGCTTAACCCCAACTTTAATATCAATGCTTTAACGCTGGGTGTTAACCACATTTTGAGCAGCTTTAAAAACACCAATGTAACTGGCGGTGTACAGGCTACGCTCAACGTTTCGCCATCGGCGTTAAAACCGCTTTACGGCAGTACCCCGGTTGGGTTTGAGGTTTATTTGAGGATAAGCCCGGCGTTGATGAAAATGTAAATTCCATTATGTCATTGCGAGCGCAGCGTGGCAATCGCATGCTATACAGGGTGGCCATGCTTCCGTGCGATTGCCACGCTGCGCTCGCAATGACATGATTTTAAAGCGCTTTGCGAAACAACATAATCAAATACAAAGAAGCCCGGTTTGCTACAGCAAACCGGGCTTCTTTTCTATTCGTGAAATTCGATTTAATTCGAAAAAATTGGTGCTTATAATTATTTAAGCGTTACACCTGTTTTACCCATGGTACCGCCATCAGCATACAGCATAATAGTATAAGTACCTTTCTGGAATGGCAGGGTTGGGTTGATCCAGTCGATGGTGTATTGAGAGCCATCGTCTTTAAAATCAATTGATGTTTTGTAGGTGTATTGCAGATCCTGTCCATCGGCGCTGAAAGTGCCCGAATCAGGTGCAGTGATCAGGTTACCGGTTGGATCAATCACACGTACATAAATATCATGCAACGCTTTTGTAGCCAAAGTATTGCTTGCTACAGTGAAGTTGATCTTCAGTTTTTTAGCTGGGTTTGCACGGGTAACATCAACTTCTTTACCACTTCCCTTGATCTTGTAGGCTACCACATCTGATGTTGCCAGCTTGAGCGCCTGGGCCACTTTTACCTTGGCCCCAAGATCTTCGTTTTGTTTGGAGAGCGTATCCACCTTCTTGGCAACCGTCGCCAGGTTAGTTTTTAAAGTATCTCTCTCATTGGTAAGGTTGGTGTTTTGTTTCTTCAACTCATCAATGTCGGCGGTGTACTTGGTTACAAAGTAGCGGAGTTGTTTTACATCCTCCTGTACTTTGGCAAGTTCTTGTGCAGTAAGCTTACCTTTAGCCAGTTTGGCCCTTAAAACTTTGATGGTTGACTTTAACGAGTCGTTTTTTGCGGTTAGCGCGGCGGTCATTTTGGTTTTACCGGCAGTGACCTGTTCAACCTGCGATTCAAGACTGTCAAGTTCGGTTTGCAGCCTTGTTTGCTCATCATGCTGATAAACTATTTTTTTATCGGAGTTGTTTTTTTGCAGGTACAGGTACACATCGGTACCCAATAAAGCAAGTACTACTACAATAAGAAAATAGATAACGTTTGAGTTTTTCTTAGGTTGTTGTTGCCCAGATTGGTTTTCCATAGCAATTAAATGTTAAGTTTTAGCATAGTTAAGCAGTGGTATAACAAAAGCTTAGCTATAGTGTTTAATTTTTAGCGAAATATCAACTGTTATTGACGTAAAGCGCTTTCCTGCAAGCATATACAGGTGTGTTTATTTTTAGTGGTTAACATATTGAACGTTAAAACACTAAAAATATGATTTTAAAAAATTTATTACATCAATTGTGTTAGGCGTGGGGCTAAAATAAATACAAAATGTTTAAAACACAATAAGGCTTCAATTTTTATACTTCATAATAAACCTGCAACGTTATGAGTTTATATCTTTGCAGCTTTCTAATTTAATTCTATTTAATGCATATATACCAACGGTTCATACTCCTGACCATAATCCTGTTTACAAGTTTAACAGTTAATGCGCAGCCGGCCGAGCTTGTACCGGCCCCAGTTGATGTGAAAATGCAGCCCAAGCGCGAATTCAGGGGAGTATGGATAGCTACCGTGGTTAACATCGACTGGCCAACTAATTCCAAATCACCGTCCGAAAAGCAGAAACAGGAACTTATCGATATCTTAAACTCGCACCAGGAAACCGGGATCAACGCCGTTATGCTGCAGGTAAGGCCCGCTGCCGATGCGTTTTATGCCAAAAGCCGCGAGCCCTGGTCAAAATATTTAACTGGTAAACAAGGCCAGGCACCAAGCCCTAATTATGATCCGCTTGAGTTTGCTATTACGGAAGCGCATAAGCGTGGAATGGAGCTTCATGCCTGGTTTAACCCCTACCGGGCAACCTTTGATGGCAACTTTGCAGCGCTTAGTCCGCAGCATATCACTAAAATAAAGCCCGAATGGTTTTTTACTTATGGCGGGATAAAAACATTTAACCCCGGCCTGCCCGAAGTACGCGATTACATTGTACAGGTGATACTGGATGTGGTGGATAACTACGACATAGACGGTGTACATATGGACGATTATTTTTACCCGTACCCCATCGCAGGGCAAAAAATAAACGATGATGCAACATTTAAGCAGTATGGCGAGGGCTATGATAACGTTAAAGACTGGCGCCGCCACAATGTCGATCTGCTGATAAAAATGATTGCCGATAGCGTTCATGCGCATGATCCTAATATTAAATTCGGCATCAGTCCGTTCGGCATTTGGGCCAATAAAGCTCAAAATGAAGATGGTTCCGAAACCAACGGCGGTTCGTCATACTATGAAAACTATGCCGACACCCGCAAATGGGTAAAAGAAGGCTGGATAGATTATATCAACCCACAGCTTTACTGGCAGATAGGCAACCGCGCCGCCGATTTTCAAAAGCTGTTAAGCTGGTGGAGCGATAACACTTATGGCCGGCACCTTTATATAGGGCAAGCCGCCTACCGTATCAATGAGCGCAAGGTGCAGGCTTTCAGAAACCCGGGCCAGTTACCGCAACAAATTGAACTTATCCGTGACAACCCGAGGGTACAGGGCAGTGTTTACTTCAGCTCAAATTCGCTTACCAACAACCCGCTTGGCTTTACCGACTCATTACGTGACAATTATTACCAATACCCGGCCCTGCCGCCGGTAATGTTATGGCGCGACTCGATACCGCCTAATGCCCCACAACAGGTTACCGCCAAAGCAACAGGTAAAAGTGTAGCAGTGCGATGGCTTACCCCAACGCTGGCCAAAGATGAGGAGCCTGTTTACGGCTATGTGATCTACCGCTTTAATGATGGTGAAAAAATAGATATTGACAACCCGAAGAATATCCTGAAGATCAAGTATGATGCAGCATTGGGATACGATGATAATACTGTTATTAGAGGTAAAACTTATTTCTACGTGGTCACGGCATTGGATAGGATGAAGAATGAGAGTGATCGATCACCTACGATAGCGGTCACGGTGCCGTAGAAGATTTTTCAAATTTCGAGGTAAGTTCCCCTATCATGAATCAAATAAACAACAATGGCAGCCGATAGCTGCCATTGTTGTTTTACCCCACCTACCCCACCCAAATCTCCTGCTCCACATTTACCTGCTTTAAAAAATACTCGTCGTGCGACACCACGATGAGTGTACCACGATACTCATTGATGGCAACCGTTAATATCCCGATGTTTTGAATATCCAGGTTATTAGTAGGTTCATCCAGGATGATCATATCGGGAGCCTGGTTGCTGATAGTTAACGAGCAAAGCATTAACCGCATTTTTTCACCGCCGCTAAGGGCCACGCAGGGTTTATCCCAATCCTCACGGGTAAACAAAAACCTGTTGAGGCGGATTTTAATATCATGCTCCTGCAGTGCTCCTGAATTAAATTCTTCGGCTTGCTCATAAACGCTTAGCTTGTTATTGATCAGCGAATAATCCTGATCGATATATATGGCTTTGACCACAGCTCGGTTAATTATCCCGGATTGTGGCTCCAACTTACCCAGCAGCATTTTTATCAGCGTTGTTTTGCCTGAGCCATTTGCCCCCCTGATCACTAATCTTTCGCCACTGGTGATTTGAAAGCAGAGCGAGGGATTCCAAAGCGGCTGCTCTCCATATCCAAAGTTGAGATCCTTAGCAAGGATCAACACTTTTCCTTTATGAAGCGACGAATTATCAAAATCCATCTTCATTTTATCGATGTCAGATAAGCGTGTACGTAGCTGGCTCAACTCCTGTGCAATTGCCCCGGTTTTTTCGGCGTGCACACCCTGCATTTTTGATGTGCTTTTTTCGGCGCTGTTTTTCAGGGTTTTCATCATAATGGTCGGCACGCCCGCTTTTTCCTGCTTCTTTTTACCACGGGCATCCAGTTTTTGCTGCCGCTCTATGGATTCCCGTTCGGTCTCTTTAGCCTTGCGGAGCGCTTTCTCCTTGCTTTTTACATCCAGGTTCAGGGCCTCGCTTTCAATATCCTTTTGTTCGGCATAAAAATCATAGTTGCCGCCATATGTGGTTATGCCGCGCTTGCTTAGTTCGCAAACGGTGTTGAGCAGGTTAAGCAAAATACGATCGTGACTAACCACTAATAAGGTGTTATTTGTTGATTGGATATAATTATAAAGCAGTTCCCTGCCTGCCGTATCCAAATGGTTACTCGGCTCATCCAACAAAACTATTTCGGGGCGATGAATAGCGATACCTGCCAAAAATACTTTTGTTTTTTGCCCGCCGCTAAGCGACCCCATTTTTTGCGCCAGGTCAAGATCCGTAAGCTGCCAATGGGTAAAAGCCTCCTGGCAGCGTTCTTCAATGGCCCAATCGTCATTCAGTATGGTCATGTTCTCGTCGGTTACATTACCGTCGAGAATTTGCTGCAGGGCGTTTAACTTGTCCGCTATTTGCAGGGCTTCAGCAACGGTAAGTTCATTGTATTGGCCGAAGATCTGCGGCACATAATATGGCCGCGAATCAGTTTTTACTACGCCACTGACCGGCTTTAAATTTCCGGCCAATATTTTAAGCAGGGTTGATTTTCCGGTGCCGTTGTTGCCTATCAGGGCTATTTTATCATGTTTGTTAACTACGAGATCAATACCGGCAAATAAAAGATCACGGTTGGAGTGTATATAGGTAATATCGTGAAGAATAAGCATAATTTCTTTCTTAAAAAGGTGAATAAATGCAGCGAGCGTTAGATTAACGGCACTGGTTATTTGTCCTGAAAGAAATTTTTATCACATAAAGAGAGGGGTTGGTTACCGGGGCAAAGGTAGTAAAAAGGATTGAAAAGTGCTATTGCACCAGTTGTAATCAGCGAAATCCAAGTTTAAATTCAATCTGCCTGACCAAATCTAATACAGAAAATTTCCACACGAATGCTTTTCAAACCTCCCACAATTAATCTAATTACACGAATTTTGAATTGGGATTATTTAAAATTCGTGTAATTAGACTAATACGTAAAAATTCGCGTGAAAATTTCTTATTTATCGTTCAAGCGGATAATCCTACTGGAAAGATCATTTGGCTATCTTTTGCACTTTAAAATCTTCAAACTGAACATCAAAGCTTTGTTTGCCTGGGGCTGCTGCAACCATACCTATCATCGCTTTTACATTGGGCGGAAAATATGCCAGGCGGAGCATATCATATTTTTCGCCATCGAACGAATATTTGATCTCCACAAAATCACCTTTGCGTAGCAATTTCAGCCAAACAGATTTGGGACTGTCATGCCTTGGTACTACCGACCAGTCCGAAACTTCGCGGGTCACCACGGCACTTACATTTTGTACGCCGTCAACATATTCAATCCCGGTTTTTATCCAGTTTTTATTATCTATCCTTACCATTAAGCCGGCCTGGTGAAACAATTCTTTATAGGCACCCGTAATTTTTACGCTTGCTTCAAAATCGCCTTCCTGTTCGGTGAAGTAAAAAGGGCCATTGTCCCTGATAAAACCGTAATGCGTTACCCGCCAGTAATCTGTTGCCGGGTCGACAGTCATGTGCAGCGTGCTGCCTTCAATTGATGATTTTTGAGGTTTACTGTACCACTGCATATTGCTTAAGTTTTGTGCGAAACCAAATTTGCTGAGCAGGGCAAATAAGGTTAAAAAGGTTAGTTTCTTCATGCGGTAAATTTATGATAATAGAACATGAAGCTCGCTTTTAAAAAGTTTTCTTTATGCCGACTATCATAATTATTCATCAACCTTATTTCATTTTTAGCAGCCGGCACCCAAATAGCCCGCCTGCTGTTTTGCCGGGTAAGGCCTGGAACTTTACAACAATACTTTGCTTCCCTGCAAGCAATGCAGGTGGTATAACATAGTTTATCGAATAAAAATCTGGGGATGCTTTTTTAACCAACTTTTCTGTGGCGATCTTTTGCCCGTCTACCAGGATCTCAAACTCCCTCCCTTCGCCATCTGCACCAAAATACTTGCATTGCAGTTGGGCTGTTGCAGCCCCCTTTGTATCCAACTGGAAAGAAAACCAGCCACCATCGGTAGCGTCGCGCCAGCGGGCTCCCTCAACCTCCCCGGTGTGGGTATTCTCGCCTTTAAAGTTATGATCGCGTTCGGGCTGCATTTCACCTATGCGCATTTGATCGAGCGTATTGGCAGCCAATTCATCTTCGGCCTTGCGTTCAGCGTCAAACTGTTGTTGTTTTAATTTCCACTCTTCATTGTTAAAAAAATCCCAGTAAACTGCCTGCTTCTGATCGTATATTTTGTACAATGGTTCAAGCATTACCTGTTTGCCCAGGTTGCTGGCATAAAATGTGGTTGGCTTATCGGCAACCGGCTTAATCCATTGGGTTAAATCAGGATTTGAAGCTACAAACACGGGGATATCCCGCTTTTTAATGTCTCCTCTACCTAATTCGCCTGCCAATACCAACGGACCGTACAAGAAAGCTTTTACGTTCTTATTATCAGGCATACTTTCGGTATACAGGCTCATAGCGTAGCTCAGTTTAACTTTATCGCCCTTTCGCCAAATGCGGTTGAGGGTAATATAGCTCCCCGGTTTAGCTGTTACAGCAACGGCTTTCCCATTTACGGTTAGTTGTACGCCGTTAACTGCCCATTTAGGATAGCGAATATGTAGTGGCATTTGCCGGTTTCGGGCCGATTGCGTAAGGGTAAAATTTATAACACCGCTTTCGGGGTAACTGGTCTCCATTGTCCATTGCATTCCCTTCTCTTTCCAATTTAAGGTAGACGGAATAAACAGGTTAAGGTACAAGCCGCCCTTGCTGTCTTTATCGTAAATATCCATGCCATACTTACTATGATTTTCCATGCCGGTACCGGTGCAGCACCAAAAAGAATCGTTGGGGGTACCAAACTGCTTTTGCGTACCTGGGGCCAGCGTTAAATAATATAGCACCATACCATTTTCAGGATTTTGCGATGCCAGGATATGGTTATAAAGTACGCGTTCGTAATAATCCATGTAAGCAACCTGCGGATCAAGGCCAAACAGGTACCCGGTAAGCTTCAGCATATTGTAACTATTACAGGTTTCCGTAGTAGTAGAACTTAAATGGGTTGATAAATGGTCGGGCTTATCGCTGAAGCGTTCATGATCGCTGTTGCCGCCAATAACGTAACTGTAATGGTTTACGACAGTATTCCAAAAGAAATTAGCGATGTTATGATCGGCCGGGTTGCCGGTAAGTTCGTACTGGCGGGCACAACCAATTATTTTAGGGATCTGGGTATTGGCATGAAGACCGGCAAGATCATCCTGTTGCTGCGCCAGCGGATCAAGGATGCGTTTGTGGTGAAAACGATATGACAGATCAAGATATTTCTTGTTACCAGTAATAGCGTAAACGTTAGCCAATGCTTCATTCATGCCGCCGTGCTCACACTCCAGCATCAATTGAAATTGCGCTTCGGTAAGGTTTTTAAACTTGGCATCTATCCAGTCGCAAAATTTAATCGCCACCTGTTTGGCCTGTTGATTGCCTGTATATAAATAAGTATCAACCAAACCGGCTAATATTTTATGCTCGGTATACCACGGTACCCAGGCTCCATTAAGGTCAAAGCCCGGCGAACGGATATCACCCGCGGCTATCTCGTCAAAAAGTTTATCTTCACCGGGTATAGCACCTATATATCCTGTTTTACGCACCCTCTGGCATTCTGCAAGTTCGGCAATTATGTAATCGGTTTTCTGTTTAAATCTCGTATCGCCGCTGGCTGCGTACATCATGGAGCAAGCCGACAAGTAATGCCCCAACGAATGGCCTGACACCCCTCCTGTTTCCCAACCGCCATAAATTTCGGCTTTGGGTTTTAACCCCGCATTTTCTCTGAAACGGTGTAAAAACCGATCTGGCTGTAAGCTAAGCAGCCATTCGCCGTCCTTTTCCATGGCATGTTTAAACGGGCCATCAAGCAACCTTACATCGCTTAAATTAAACTGGCTTACCTGTTTGGCAACTTTATCTTTCACTACATAACCTGTTTGTGCTATTGCTGTATTTAGGCTGAAGCTATATAATGCTGCTATTACTATCCCCCGGTATATCTTCTTCATTGCTTTATGATTGATCATTTTGTTTAGCATGCTTGCAGATCGACGAAAATTGAAGCTATCGCAGATACAATAAGCAGTGGTTTATAATTGCACTACATAGTTATTGATATTAACCCAAAAAACAAATCAAAATACAATCAAGGATAATATTCACTATTGATTGATTAATTTAGACATATCCAGCCCGTGTTAAATCCGCTTTTTTTGTCATACTGATTTTTGGCATCTGCCATCCTAACCAATTATAACCTAATTTATTCCGATGATCCAGACAGAAAAACAAAAGCTTAGCGATACTATCAATGTAGATGCGGCACTTATAAACGATTTCCGGCAGCAAGGGCACGTGCTCATCAAAAACGTTTTGCAGACC
>NZ_DASVOB010000799.1:0-10704 GCF_036383575.1 Mucilaginibacter sp. | reverse complement strand
AGATCTATCTGAAGGATATCGCTACGCTTAAATTATCACCTCCGGCAACGCCGCTGTTAACTGATAGCGCACAGGTGATTATTGGCACGGCCAAATATGGAGCAGGTACAGTGATTGCCGTTGGCGATCCCTGGCTGTATAATGAATATACCAACGGACGTCTTCCTGTTGCTATGGGTTTTGATAACGACAAAGCAGCCGATGATCTGAGTAAATGGCTGTTATCGAAAATTCCTGCAAAAATCAAACAATAAGACACGACAATTAATGCCTGTTGTCCAGGCAAAAGCCAGTTATATACCGATGATAATTTAAGTCAATTAGTTTAAAGTAATGCTTTCAGAAATTGAATTAATCGTATTAATTAAGGCCGGGGATATCAACGCCTTTGATGAGTTTTATAAACGGAATTGGAGGCCTTTGTACCACATGGCTTACCGCTCAACCGGCTCATCTGATGATGCGAAGGATCTGGTACAAACTGTTTTTATTAATTTATGGAATTGCAGGTATAATTTACAGCCGGACAGGTACAACGCCTCATATCTTTTTAGGAGTTTAAAAAACAGCATCATTAATTTCCACAAAAAGGATTCGGTAAGGAAAAGAGGCATGGATAACCTTTTGTATGTAGAAGATACTGATCAATATACCCAGGAAGATAGTTTAATGGCAAAAGAACTGTCGGTTGCAATTGAAGGGGAGATCCGGGAACTGCCCAAAAAAATGCAGGAGGTTTTTATTTTATCGAAGCAGCAGAACTTATCCGTCAATGAAATTTCGGAAACACTTAATATTACTCCCCGTACAGTTAAAAATCAGCTCTCAAATGCATTGAAAATATTGCGGACAAAGCTGGGGATCTTTTAAATGATCAGCTTTTTTTACTTATTCAGATACTTATGCGAAATATAGTTTTGGATTGGATCGACTCTACTAAAAAAGGGTTAACAGGGTTAACACAATTTAGGGTTAATTTATTCATATGTAACTAACAATCAGATAATTGAGTTTTTTGTTTTCAAAAAACATGTTAACCCTATTTTTTGTATAAATATTATCGGTTAAATTTCAATTCATAGGTGACACAACACCAAGGGTGGTTAATTTGATTTATTATATAGCCTCTTTTTATTTTATATAGATGCGATTTGAAAGTAGTAAGTCGCTCAAAATGACACACCTAACTGTAACCCGGTACTAATGGAAGCGGGTTGGTCATTACCGAACCTCACAGGAATGGGAACCGAAACAAAAAAACTGGCGTCTTTGCCTTTTTTGATGACCTGGTTAAACACGGGTGTTACACCAAAGCGGCCATTTGTTTCAAATGCCATGCGCCCGATGAAAGTAAAACCGTGTTTAAAACGGAACATCGCACCAGGATGGAACAACATCGTATTAACCTTTGAAATGTTTTTTTCCGTTCGTATGGCCGGGGCAACCTCAAAGCTGATGCCGAACTGATCACTTTTAAGAATATTCATCCCGAAGGGAAAGCCAACCGTATAGACGTCGCCAAAATTACTTTTAAAGCCATTCTTAGTCCAGGAGCCGATTGGGTTAAGGATACTGAAATATCCGGTTACCCTTGGATAGGCCGGGGGCTGCTGGGCGAAGCCAATTTTGAAAATGAACAATAATAAAACAATAATGGTAAGGTGTTTAAACATATTAAAGGGTTTTGATCAGGAAGCCTATGATAGCGGCTATCCCTATGATATAAGGTTCCTGTAGTTTTTTTACATAGATCAACGCTAATACAACAGCAACGGCAATCAGGAGGGTAGGGATGTCAACCACCGACCGTAATCCAATGACGATCACGGAACCTACTAATGCGCCGATCACAGCAGCGGTGATACCATCTACAAATGCCTTGATACTTGTGTTTTTGGCTATCTTTTTAAAAGATGGCGCGAGGGCCACGGTAAATACATAACACGGCAAAAACGTAGCCAGTGCGGCTACACATGCGCCGGGAAAACCGGCCACCAGGTAACCGATAAATCCCACAGTAATAACAACCGGCCCTGGCGTGATCATAGCTACAGCTACCGCGTCAACAAATTGGTGTTCATTCAGCCAGCCAAATTCTTTCACCACACCGCCGTGTAAAAATGGTACTATAGCCAGGCCGCTGCCAAAAACAAATGCGCCTGCTTTGGCGAAAAACCAACCGATCTCCTGCAAGGTTTTGCCGTCGTATTTCCAGAAGCCGGTACTGACTAAAATTCCGGCGGGCAATACCGACGGCTTTTTGAGCCATTGCGGCGGCGCTTTGATCACCATGTATAAAACACCGCAAGCCAGGAACAAAAGGATTTCTTCCCGCTCGGTAATTACAGTAATTACTATACCTGCGATATAGAAAAGCCACAAGAGCCATTTTGCTTTTATGGCAGGTAATTCAAATTTGCTGATCGACTTAATGGTCAGTTTATAGGCACTCATTGCAATAATGCCGATAACAGCCGCCCCAACGCCATAAAATACCGCTTGCATCCAGGCCAAACCGCCGTAAAGTTGATAGGCCATCCCCAACAATACCACCATAATAAAAGCGGGTAGCACGAAAGCCAGCCCGGTCAAAGTAGCGCCGATAAGCCCATAATGCACAAAGCCGATATAAATACCCAACTGCGCGGCTAATGGTCCCGGTGCCAATTGGGCAAGGGCCAGGCCCTCTTTATACTCTTCCTCGGTAAGCCAGCCTTTATCCTCTACAAGGTCGCGCTGCATATAGCCTACTAAAGCAACAGGGCCGCCAAAACCCCATGTCCCTAACTTGAGGAAATACCTGGTGATATCCAATAGCGAGTAGGCTGGTTTAATGAATTGTCCTTTCATTACATCTTCATATTATCCATACCGCCATTTTTCTTGCCCAATACATCCAATGCGGCCCTAAAGCCCAAAGCTGGTGCAGCGGTATTTGTGTCATAAGCAGGCAAAGGTAAGCGAGTGCCTACCTTTAAGACATCCCTACGAGTGATTTCATTCGTTTCCATGGCAATATTGTATTAACAATACAATACTACCCACTTGAAACCCCTTAAACTTGTATGGAATTAACTATTTGTATCCTTTTTACTTTTCAGGATACTTTTTTTATAAACCGATGGGTTTTGCCCGGTTTGCTTTTTGAAGATCCGGTTAAAATGGCTTTGGTCTGAAAAACCGGTGAGGTAAGCGATCTCGGTTAATGAATAGGAGGTATCTGTCATTAAACCAATCGCTTTCTCTATCCTGAGCTTACGGATATAATCACCAAACGAAAGGTTATCAAAATACTTGGAGAACTCGCGGGATAAGTAAGCAGGGTTGATCTCCAGCTCATTGGATACCTGTTGCAAACTCAGGCTCATGTTGGTATCAAGTTGATCCTGTATCATTTCCCTGAGCTCTTTTGCCCAATCAGGCGCTTTCTTTGAAGTGCTTTGTTTAATGTATTTATGGAATACCTCCAGCAGCATCCGTTCAACCGGCCCGGCCTGGGTATGTTTTAACTGGTGCAGATGTTTTGCCCAACTGTATAACCCATCATAAATGGTCATCCCCAATTCCAGCAGCTCCTGGTCGTCTTTGATATTGTAGGCCAGCCCTGAAAAGATCGCTTCGAGGCCTGCCGATTGTGGCGCAAAATCATGCCGGTCGGTATCTGCCCCGCGCACAATTGCAGCAATCCTGTTTAGTGCCTCATCTTTCAACTGATGTTTTTTGATGAAATAATCAAAGGTGCATTGATCGTCATAATGCGTGTATTCTACGTCAGGCAGGTCAAATGGGATCGCATTCAACTCGTCGGCTTTCGTCAATACCTGTTGAAAGGGGGCAAAGATGATCTCGGCTTCGGCATCAATAAATCGCCTGATCAGCCAGGGACAAGCAATGCGGTCAATCTTCGGGTGTTCGCGGGTGATCCATTTCATCTGTTTAATTCGAGTTACAAATGTAATCAAGAACCCGAAAGTCTCATTAATGGAGAAAAATCACATTTAATAAAAAAATGCAAAATTATTCTGGTACCAATGCCGGTTAGCCCTGTATATAGTATCAAAGCCAAAAACTGCTTTAAGCGGTTGAGATAAACTTAAAATATCAATCATAATGATACAACGGCGCAAGCCCGGCCCTGGCCATAATCCCGAAGATGACCATCTCCAGGATGAAAAAGCCATGCTGGCCATAGAGAAGGAAATGCTTCATAACATCCATAAAGAAATTTATGGCAAATGGCATTTTATAAAAACATCAGCAGCTAAATATGCCATTGCCGCTTCACTGGTATTGATGTGCAGCGCGGTGCTTTTTTACTTCAAATTATCGGTTAAAGATAAAGCCGCCATGATTGCTGTAAGTGCAAAAAAAGGTAATCTTAAAACAATAACACTTCCCGATGGATCAACTGTATGGCTAAACTCGGGCTCAACAATAAAATTCCCTGAACGCTTTGGTAAAACAAGAGAAGTACAACTGGTGAATGGTGAAGCCTACTTCGATGTAAAACATGATAGTACTTCTCCTTTTATAGTTCATTATGGCCGTTTACGCGCACAGGTATTAGGTACCGCATTTAACGTAAAGTTTTACAAAAACATCAGCGATGTAAGGCTAACAGTTACGAGGGGCTGTGTAGCTGTTGGCAATAAAACTGAAACTTTTGGTTTGCTTACACATGATAAAGAAATGGTTTACGACCAGAAAAAGGCTACCCATAACATAAGGACAATTGACTCAGAGAAGGTGGCGGCCTGGAAATCAAGTGAAATTAATTTATACAGTGTTTCATTTAGTGAGTTGGTAATGAGGCTGGAAAATACCTATGGTGTTCATGTAAACTACAACCATAAAAAGAATGATCACCTAATAACAACTATTCATTTTTCAAATAATAACACGCTATCCTATGTGCTTGACATCATTAAAACCATTCACCATTTAGATTATGTTTTGAAAGGAAAGGAGGTTTACCTGGCAAAAAACGAAAACAGTTAAACCCAAAAAGCCAGTACCCCCGAAGCCGGGCTGCAGGGGTATAGGCAGAGAGTGCAGATATAAATTATTGGCAGGTTCCAAGCTAATCCAATAATTCATATAGTTTTTTAGGATAAAAACCTCGTAAAGATGAAAAAAAAATCGACTAAAATTTTTAATTTTTTCATGAAGGTATCGATGGTTGTTATGGTTAGTTCGCTGGTTTTTTGCCAGGTGCTGCTTGCCAAACATGCAGAGAGCCAGATTTCAGATTTCCCCGTAAAGATTGCGTTTGGCAACGAATCATTGCAGAGTTCAATTGATAAACTCGAAAAGCAAACCAACATCAAATTCTCTTACAACCCAGTTGAATTAAGCGGCTACAAAGTAAACCCGCGTAAATTCAAAGATGAGCCGCTGGGCAAAATCCTTAATTATTTATTTGCTAAAACCCGTTTGTCATTTAAAGAGATCAATACCGGAATTGTAATTTATGATAAATCAGCTTCTGCTAAACCCAGTGTACTAACCAATAAAACCAATGAGCAAAATATTGAAGCTGCTGATATTACAGTTACAGGTAAAGTAACCGATGCAAATGGTGCGTTGCCGGGTGTTTCTGTAAGTATAGAAGGCGGAGGAAGAGGGGTGATCACCGACACCAAAGGAGAGTATTCGCTTAAAGTACCTGCCAATGCCACGCTTATATTTTCCTCAGTTGGCTATAAAACACAAAGAGTAGCGGTAAATAATCAAACAACTATCAACGTGACCATGACAGGCGACCTGAAGTCATTAAGCAATGTTATCGTGGTTGGTTACGGTGTTCAGCGTAAATCAGATGTAACAGGTTCAATTGTTTCTGTGAGCGAACAATCGCTGCGTGATGTTCCGGCCGCTAACCTGGGCCAGGCTTTACAGGGGCAAGCCGCGGGTGTGGATATTCAGAAAAGCGCGGGTAACAGCCATCCGGGGGCATCTCCATCTATCTTAATCCGTGGCAACAGGTCTATCAATGCCTCCAACTCACCCCTAATCGTAGTTGATGGGATCCCTTTTAATGGCAGTTTGAATGATATTAATCCTGATGATATAACTTCATTAGAGGTGTTAAAAGATGCTTCATCTACAGCCATTTATGGTTCAAGAGGTGCAAACGGCGTTTTGCTGGTTTCTACCCGCAGGGGCAAAAAGGGCGGTACAGCAATAACTTATAGTGCTTATGCAGGTTTCAATAAACCGCTGGGCCAGTATAATATAATGAACGGCCCCCAGTTTGAAGACCTGAAAAAATGGGGCCTGATCAATGGCAATCCCGGTAAATATACCGGAATTGATGATCCTGCCTTTTTAACCGATGGCTCTTTTGCTCCGCAGGAGGTTGCTTCCATAAAAAGCGGGCGCAATACCGACTGGCAAAAACTGATCTATAAAAACGGCTTTGTGACCGATCATCAGTTGGGGGTTGCCGGAGGTAATGAGCTTACACAGTATGCCATATCCGGTGGATACTACAACGAAACAGGGATCTATTTCGGTCAGTCATTTGTTCGTTATTCTGTTAAACTTAGTGTTGATCAGCAATTGGGCAAATATGTAAAAGTTGGTTTAAGCAGCTTAAACACACTGAGCTATACCAATGGCGAAAACGCGAACCCTCTTGGGCAGGCATTAAGGGCCAGTCCGCTTTCAACACCTTATGATGATGCTACCGGTGCCCTGGTAGGTTTTACCGCCGGAAGTGCTAACCAGGTATGGAACCCGCTTGCAAATTTTGTTCCGGGCGCTGCTGTTGAAACCCGTAAAAGGTTTGGAACATTTACAACAGCTTACCTTGAAGCAACCCTTGCACCGGGATTAAAATACAGGTTTAACGGCGGTGCTGAAATTAGGCCAGATATTTACGGTAACTACTACGCCAGCGCTACTACCAATAACCTTGGCGGTGCATCAACAGCAAATAACCAAAGTACTTACAGCTATAACTATACACTTGAAAATATATTGACTTACGATAAAGTGTTTGCGCAAAAGCACCATGTAAATTTTACAGGCCTTTACAGTTTGCAGGAAAACCAGTCGCAGTCAAATTCATTTAGCTACAATAATATCCTATCGGATGGTATCCAATATTTTAACCCGCAGTACGGAGCAAACTTAAGCGGCTCGGGATCATACTCCAAGTGGGACATTATTTCGTACATGGCCAGGGTGAACTATGGTTACGCCAATAAATACCTCCTTACTTTAACCATGCGTTCAGACGGTTCATCTCGCCTCGCGCCGGGGAATAAATATCATGTGTTCCCTTCAGCGGCAGTTGCGTGGAATGTTACTAAGGAGCCTTTTTTAATGAACTCAAACATACTGTCAAACCTTAAATTAAGGGCAAGTTACGGTACGGTTGGTAACACGGCTATTAACCCATACCAAACTTTGGGCGCTTTATCATCAGTTAACTACAATTTTGGTTCTACAAACCTAACGGGAGCTTATCCAACAAACGTTCCTAATCCAAATCTAACATGGGAGTACACTTCTACATTGAATGCAGGCGTTGATTTCGGCCTTTTCCAGGGACGTATTACAGGTACAGTTGAAGCCTATCATCAGTATACCAGGTCCTTACTATTGCCCTTATCGTTGCCGCCGACATCGGGTATTCCAAACAGTATTTTAACCAATGGGGGCCAAACGCAAAATAAAGGTATTGAGGTAAGCATAAGTACTATCAACTTACCCGGCAACGGCAGGAACACAGTTAGCTGGACAACCAATTTCAACATCGCCTTTAACAGGGGAAAAGTGACCAAATTGGCAAGCGGCGTTACCCAGGATATAACAAACGGTTTGTTTGTGGGACAGCCTATCAATGCCATATTTGATTATAAAAAAATTGGCATCTGGCAAAATACAGCAGCCGATACGGCCCAGGCTAAAAGCTTAGGACTTACAACTACTGGTACTGGTTCGGTAATTGGTACCATCAGGGTAGAGGATGTAAATAAAGATGGAAAAATCAGTGCTGCCGACAGGATTGTGCTTGGATCTGATCAACCAACCTATACAGGTGGTTTTACCAACCGCATAGGTTACAAAGGATTTGATTTTACGGTAGTAGCTGCTTACAGGGTGGGAGGATTAATCACTTCCAAAATGTTCCAGAGCGGGAGCTTTATTAATACCTTCCAGGGTAATTATAATAACCTGAACGAGGATTACTGGACGCCAACCAATCATCAAAATTATTATCCTAAGCCAAATTCCGCTTCAACCAATACACCTTATTCATCAACGCTGAGTTATTTTGACGGTACCTTTTTGAAGATCAGGAGCCTCACTTTAGGCTATAACATGCCCGAATCAATAACCAAACGTATCAGTGCACGGTCGTTAAGGGTATATGCTACGGCGCAAAATCCATTTATTCTTTTTTCCCCGTATCGTAATACTTATCATGGTTTGGATCCGGAAACAGCCGGCGCTTTGAACGTAGATACGCCTCCTACAAAGTCATTTACATTCGGTATTAACATGACACTTTAAATTTAAATAAGATGAAAAGGATATCTATATATTTATACACCTGTTTGTTTTTAGGTCTTGCAACTACAGCTTGTAAAAAAACACTGTTAGAAGATCCAAAATCAACACTTACCCCAACTTTTTTTACAACAAGCCAGGGTTTTCAAGCCGGCCTCACTGCCGCCTATGCAGGATTCAGAACTATTTGGGGGCCGGATACTTATTTTGAAATGACCGTTCCCGGTACCGATGAGTTTATTGCCGGTAACGATGGTAACAACGGCATGGTAAAGTACAACAGTAATTTCAATACTGCTGATGGTACCGTTGCCACAATCTGGAAAAACTGCTATACCTATATCAACACCTGTAATGGTTTAATTGGTAGTGTTCCGGCCGGTATTGACGCTACTTCAGCAGCAAGCATGGTGGGTGAAGCCAAGTTTTTGCGGGCAAATTATTACTTCATATTAGTTCAGTTTTGGGGTGACGTAACTTTAAACAAAGCATTTCAGTCGGTACCTACAACATCTGCCACCAGGGCTCCGATGGCTGATGTATATAATTTTATCATTCAGGATCTGAAGGATGCCATGGCAGTTCTTCCCGCAACCCCTTTAACTAACGGTGTGCAGCCAGGCAGAGCAACAAAAGCCGCCGCAATGCATATGCTTGCAAAAGTATATTTAACAAGAGCGGGCTCATCGGCCAAACAGGCAGATGATTATAAAAATGCTTATAATACGGCAATCGACCTTATTACCAATGTTTCACCTGCCAGTGGCATAAAATTGCAGCAGGATTTTGGAAAGGTATTTGCCGAAGGCAATGAGGCCAACAGCGAAATACTTTGGACTGTACAGCACACATCTACATTGGCCTACAATGGTTCTGCCACGCAGAACAACAGCGGCCCTGATAACCTGTTGTGCCACTTATTTGTGCCTAAGTATGAGGTGCAACCCGGCATGCAGCGCAGTACCCTTTACGGGCGTCCTTACATCCGCGTGGTGCCTACGCATTGGCTTACCGATACTGTGTTTAGCGAAAGGGTTAATGACCAGCGTTATAATAAAACGTTTCAAACAGCCTGGTTATGCAATAACGCAGCATCAATACCTACCTGGTCAAATCCGTTGCCAGCCGGGGCACCCGCAGGGGCGCAACCCGGAGCCCCTAAGTTTACAGTTGGCGATACTGCTATATGGATGCCGGGCAAGGCCATGACTTCGGCGCAGATTGCCGGTTATCGTTACCAGGTTATTCCGCCTGCCAAGTACAGTATTGCTTTGTCGCCCGCCATGATCAAGTATTTTGATACCAAGCGGCCCGATCAAAATTCGCCTTCAAGCAGGCCTATTATTATCTACCGCTTAGCCGAAACCTATTTAATTGCTGCCGAAGCATTATTTATGGATGGCCGAGCCGGTGACGCTGTGCCTTATATCAATGCCATCCGCGAAAGGGCTGCTTATCCTTCAGGTAACGCAGCAGCAATGGATATCACTGTCGATAAGCTTTCGCTGGATTTTATTTTAGATGAGCGTTCTAGAGAATTTTGTGGTGAGCTTGTACGCTGGCTTGACCTTGCACGGACAGGTAAGCTATTGGAGCGGGTAAAACTGCATAACACTGATGGTAAAAGTAATATTAAGCCATTCCATGTGCTGCGCCCGATCCCGCAAACACAAATAGATGCAACAATTACAGGTACTCCATATCCTCAAAACCCTGGCTGGTAAGCCAGGGTCAAAATAAAGATGTAGATAAATGCAAGCGATAAAAAATACCATGAAAAAACACACCATTATACTTCGTATCCTTTTAGTTTTTCTTTTGCCTTTTTGCTTTATTGAGGCACAGGCAAATGGTAATGCGTCGCCCGAAACATCCCCATATAACGTAAAGTTATATGGGGCAAAGGGCGATGGAAAAGCCATAGATACCCAGAATATCAATAAAGCAATTGAGGCCGCAGCGGCTGCCGGTGGTGGAACAATTTATTTCCCCGCCGGAAATTATTTAACCGGATCTATTCATCTAAAAAGTGGCATAAGCCTGTATATCGATCAGGGGGCTACCATAATTGCCGCACCCATCGAAGCTGCCTCAGGTTATGATGAGCCGGAAGCCAAAATAGACAACAATTACCAGGATTTCGGGCATAGGCACTGGCATAACAGCCTGATCTGGGGCGAAAAC
>NZ_DASVOB010000798.1:0-12219 GCF_036383575.1 Mucilaginibacter sp. | reverse complement strand
ATAGCTTCAGAACCGCCACTGATGAACATATTAGCTTTACCCAAACGGATATAGTTAAATGAATCGATCAATGAGTTATTTGATGAAGCACATGCCGAAACGGTTGTGAAGTTAGGACCGCGCAAACCATATTTAATAGATATATGGCCGGGGGCTATATCGGCAATCATTTTAGGGATGAAGAACGGGTTAAAACGTGGTGAACCATCGCCTTTAGCAAAGGCCGTAACCTCATCAAGGAAGGTTTTTAAACCACCAATACCCGAACCCCAGATAACGCCAATGCGGCTGGTATCCAGTTTTGAAAAATCTAATCCCGCGTCTTTTACGGCTTCTTCTGTTGAGAATAAGGCGTATTGTACAAAGGGATCCAATTTACGGGCGTCTTTACGGCCCAAAAAACCATCCGCGTCAAAGCCTTTCACTTCACACGCGAACTTAGTTTTGAATTTTTCGGTATCAAAACTTTTGATCAAGGCAGCGCCACTTACTCCATTGATCAGTCCGTTCCAATAATCTGAAACAGTGTTGCCAATAGGAGTAAGTGCTCCAAGCCCGGTTACTACAACTCTTTTAAACTCCATTTAATCCAGTTAGGGAGTTCTTATTTAACGTTTTTTTCAAGGTAAGCAACTGCCTGGCCAACAGTACCAATAGTTTCAGCCTGATCGTCAGGAATAGCCACGTTAAATTCTTTTTCAAACTCCATGATTAATTCCACGGTGTCTAACGAGTCGGCACCAAGATCATTGGTGAAACTCGCTTCTGGCGTAACTTCACTTTCGTCAACACCCAGTTTTTCTACGATAATAGCTTTTACTCTTGAAGCGATATCAGACATAGTCTTTATAGTTTAATGATTAATAAAAATTCAGTGCAAAGAAAAATAAATTCTGTCAATAAACAAATCTAAAACTTTTACAATATAAATCTCTAAACAAAATTTTATTGAAACAGTTTGTATTAGTAATTTTGACGGCGTAAAAGTAATGATTTTGAACAGGAAATTTTTAAAGTTTGAGATCGATTTTGATTTTGTGCTCATTGCAGTAACAAGCTCGCTTAAAGATTACCGGGTTTGTTTTCTTATAAACAAGTACTTAAATTTTAATTTCTCAAAAACCGATGACCTGGAAGTAGATATTTACCCCGGGGCTGAGCCCGTTTTGTTTTCATTATACCGCTACAGTTGGGAAACCACCGAAACCGACTTCTTCTTTATTGGCAATAAAGGCTCAGATGGCTACCTCGTGCCTGAAATAAAAAGTGCCGACTATTTTTTAATGATCCGCAACTATATAGATGATAATGAGCTTGATACGATCATCTCATCGCTCAATAAAATACCAGAGATAGTTGCAGCCGTAAAGATTGACCCAAAAAAAATAAAATCACGGGAAAATCTGTTATTTTAGCGCCGAATTTAAAAAGGTGTAGGTTTTACAATCATTAAATATCCTCCAGTTTTAACCCGAATAATATGGAACTATACTATAATCGTACAAAAATTGTTGCCACCATGGGGCCGGCATCAGCTAAAAAAGATGTTTTATTAGCGATGATCAAGGCAGGTGTTAACGTTTGCCGTCTTAATTTTTCGCACGGTAAGCCCGAAGATCATAAGGTAGTGATCGATCTTATCCGTGAGATTAACGAGCAATACAAAACAAACGTAGGCATCCTGGCCGATTTACAGGGCCCAAAGATCCGCATAGGCCTGGTAAAGGATGGCGGTATTCATTTAGTTAATGGAACGCACATCAAAATTACCACACATGAGTGCATTGGTAATGATGAGCAGATCTATATTACTTATGATACCTTCCCACAGGATGTGCAGGCAAATGAGATTATTTTGCTTGATGACGGTAAACTACAGTTAAGGGTTATTGAAACCAACAAAATTGATACAGTTATATGTGAGGTTGTTCACGGTGGTATCTTAACATCACGTAAAGGTGTTAACCTGCCAAACACCAAAGTATCTATCCCAAGCTTAACCGAAGAAGATCTGATCAACCTTGAATTTGCCCTTAAACAGGATGTAGAGTGGATCGGTCTTTCTTTTGTACGTACAGGCGAGGATATTATTGACCTGAAACGTATTATAGCACGCAACGGCTCGGCAGCTAAGGTTATCGCCAAAGTTGAGAAGCCAGAAGCTATTGAAAATATTGATGCCATTATTGCTGCTACCGATGGTGTGATGGTAGCCCGTGGCGACCTTGGTGTTGAAATGCCGCTTGAAGAAGTGCCATTGTTGCAAAAAATGATTGCCCGTAAATGCCGCGCTGCTTCAAAACCGGTTATTGTAGCTACCCAGATGCTGGAGTCAATGATCACTACGCCGCGCCCAACCCGCGCCGAAGTAAATGACGTTGCCAACTCTGTATTAGATGGCGCCGACGCAGTGATGCTAAGCGGTGAAACATCAGTTGGTGAGTTCCCGGTTATAGTTATCGAAACTATGGCCAAAATTGTTCGTAACGTTGAAGAACTTGGCTATCCGTTTAATGCTCCTAAAGAAGCGGTAGCTAAAGATACTTCGTCTCCATACTTCCTGAGCGATGCGCTTTGTGAATCGGCCGTTTATATTGCCGAGCAAAGTAATGCAGTAGGTGTTGTTTCCATGACCACTTCAGGTTATACAGCATTCGAGATATCAAGCCACAGGCCTAAAGCAAGTACTTACATCTTTACATCAAACAAGCAATTGCTAAATGCGCTTAGTCTTGTTTGGGGTGTGAGGGCATTTTATTATGACCAGTTAGAAAGCACTGATCAAACCATTGCTGATGTTAACGATCTGCTTAAAGCCGAGGGTTTAATTAAAGCAGGCGACGTAGTTGTTAACACAGCGTCTACGCCTATTATTAAGCAAGGAAAAACCAATACGCTTAAATTAAGTGTTATTGAATAAAGATATTTAAGATCTTACTTTTAATGAAGAAGGCTCGCCGGGATAACTGGCGGGCTTTTTTGTTGGGATATAGACTATATAAAAACAATGCCGGTTACCCGAAGGTAAACCGGCAAAGCACAATTAAAATCAGACATAATTCAGGTTTAGATTGAAAGTCCGATCCCTTTTGCTATCCTAAAAAATAAAAGGTAGATGTTTCTTTAAATATGCTTATCCGCGTTTATAAAAACGATTGAGACATTTGGCACAGCGGTAACGTTTTACAGCCAACCCCGGGAGTAATAGTTTAACAATAGCCCCCCTTTTTATCCGGTCGCAAAATTTGTTTTTGCATTTCGGGCATATCGCGGCAGGTGCTTTGCCAATGGTTGGTATAGTACCTGATTGTTTGTTATCGGTACCCAGCCTATCCTCATTAAAAGTCACAGTCATTATCTTAGGGGATTTATCTCACAAAACTGCCCAAAAGCAATATAATAAAACTGCCATTTAGCTTCACAAAACCGCCATTTACGTTAAAAAAGCAACCGTTTAAGTTAAAAGATACCTGAAAGCTAAAAAGGCTAACTAAAATGACAGGCAAACGCAATGTTTAAAGCAACTCATTAACGTCGCGGCCATAATGTTCCTTAAACAATTTACTAAAGTATGCAGGGGTATCAAATCCGGCGGCGTATGATACTTCGGCAATAGTGCGATACTTACCGCTTTCAATGGCTTCGCGTGCTATTTGTAACCGGATGGCGCGAATATATTTATTAGGCGTAAGTCCGGTAATTGATTTTATACGGCGAAATAATTGCCGCTCGCTGATGGCCAGTTCATAGCTGAGTACGGCAAGGGTAAGATCCGTTTTCCCGGTATATTTTCGTACCAGGGTTTCCAGTTCCTCAAGCCAGGATAAATCGGCAGGTGAGAGTACCGGATCGGCGTTTTCTGCTGGTTGCCCGGCCGGCTGACCGTTGGTGAGGGTAATAAGTTCATCATCATCAGCGTGGGTAACACCGGAGCGGGCGGCAGCGTTATTAATAAGGTTGGCAGCGCGTGCAAGTAGTTCGCTGCTTAAAAATGGTTTGGTAAGATAATCATCCACACCTGTGTGAAGCGCCTTAAGCTTGTGCCTGGTATCGGCCAGCGCGGTAAGCATGATCACCGGGATGTTGCAGTAAGCCGGACTTTGCTTCAGGGTTGCAAGCAAGGTAAAACCATCCATTTCGGGCATCATCACATCTGATATGATCAAACTGGGTGTTGAAGGAAGTTCCTGCAATCTTTTCAGGGCCTCACGGCCGTTATTGGCAGTAACAAGCTGATACAACGGCCGCAGGATATCAGCGATATAGGCAGCCATTTCATGATGGTCTTCTACAAGCAAAATCAGTTGTTCACTGGTGCTTGCCAGATCATGCCAGGCTACTTTAAAGGCATTTCCGTCAACAGTTGCTTCAATAGCCTGTTCGTTGGCAATTTTAAGGGGGATGGCGGCCTTAAATAATACACCACTTCCCCAATTATTTTCTACTTTGATATGGCCGCCCATCAGCTCTGTCAATTCGCGGACTATAGCAAGGCCGATGCCTGTTCCACCTTCCAGAGGTGCAGCATCCTGCTTGCCCTGGTAGTAGCGGTCAAAAATATGCGGCAGATCGTCGGGCAAAATGCCCATTCCGGTATTGGTCACGCTAAACTCTATCATATCAAGCCTGATCGTTGCTGTGACGGTGATAATGCCGGTATGTGGTGTAAACTTGATGGCATTGCCAATAAGGTTATTAGTTATCTTTTCAAACTTTTCCTGATCGAGCGAAACAAAAAGCATTGAATCGACCGAATTAATAAGCCTGTAATCGATCTCTTTATATTCCGCAGCCGAAGCAAAGCCCTGGTACAACGTTTTTATAAATGATGCCAGGGCCACAGGCTTTGCATTCACGGTTAACTTGCCTGCTTCCAGTTTACCAAGGTCAAGTAATTCATTAACTACATTAAGCAGATTTTTACTATTGCGTGCTATGGTATTCAGCATCTTTCGTTGTTCATCTTCATAATTATGAAAGGCCATCAGCTGGGCTGCCGGCCCCATGATCAGCGTTAACGGGGTACGCAACTCATGGCTTATGTTAGCGAAAAAGCGCGTTTTCATGGCATCCAGTTTTTCCAGCTGGCTATGCTCTTCGGCCAATAAAGCCGCTTCTCTTTTCTTTTTTAAGATGAACCACCTGTAGCCCACAGCCGATGCCAGCACTATAACCAGCGCAAGTGCAATTAAAAAATTCCGTTGTACTTCAACCAGTTTGGTTTGATCGGCTGCTATCAGTAAGCGTTTATCGGCCTGGTATTTTTTGTCCAGCTCTGCAGCATCCCGTACTTTATCAAGCGCGTTGATACTGTCATTGAGCCGCCGGTACAGGTAATTGTATTTAAAAGCATTCTTATAATCACCAATGCCCTTGTAGGCATCGGTTAAATGGTTATAGATGTTTTTTTGTATGGTAAGATTGCTCTGTGCTTCAGGCTGAATAGCGACGGCCATCTCCCCATATTGTGCTGCCTTTTTAAACTCCCTATGATCAACGTACATGGTCATAAGTTCATTAAGGTTATGTTTTTCGAGGGTTTTAAAATCCCCTTTCCTGGATATTTCCAGCGATCGCAGCAGGATGTCTTCGGCCTTTTTATCCTGCCTGGTCATGAGGTATAGCCGGCCCAGGTTGCCCTGGTAACGGGCAGTGCTAAAATCTGAAAGAAAATGAGCATACTTTTTATCAAGCACCTGCTCCATTAATCGCGTAGCTTCGGCCAAATTAGTTGGTGACGACATGCTCCGTTCAGAAAGTATATTGGATATATTACTCAGCGCAAAAATATAAGAGGCTGTATCCTTTATGCTCAAAGCATCTTTTGAGGCCTGTTCTGCATAAGGCAACGCCTGCTTAGGATTTTCTATTGACCGGTAGATATCGGCAATACACGCGCGGCAGTCAACACTCAAAGCTTTCCATCCGCGGCTATCGCACTCCTTTAATATTTTAAAAGCAACGTTTAGGGCCTCTACCGTTTTGGCTTCGCGGCTAAGCATATAGGCTACCATGATGGGAGCTTTTTCGTAGGTAAGTGAATCGGCCGGGGTAGCAAGTTTGGAGGCTTCTCGGCCAAATGTTAAGGCATCATGTTCATTGCCTATGCCGTAAGCCTGGTAGGCCTGTGCCAGCAATACCCGGGCTTCAAACGGTTTGTTATTATTCTTCCTTGCCGAACCGATAAGCCTTTTTGCAAGCATAGCCGCCGAATCCTGGCTTTTCATGCCTCTTAGTATTTTTAATACCGGTTCTTTATTAGGCTTAGGTTTACTTTGCGCCTGAGCAGTAAAATTGCTTAAAATAATAAAACAGAAAGGGATGATCCTTCGGAAAAGATGGGTAGCGTAAATTGTAATAGGGGTCATGATATTGAGGCCAAATTACAATTTTATTAGGCTCAAAATTACCTAATTTGAAATAAATTACCTTATAAATAATTTTTATCCAGAATGTTTTCTTACTTGTTCTTTTTAAATCAATAATTAAAATTGCCTGTTTTGTTGTTAATATTACGCCATTAAAGCTATATGCCCGGCCTAATGTTATAATTGATTACTTTAGCGGCTGGTATTGTTATAAAATTGACCATGAAACACTACGGACTAATCGGTTTTCCGCTCTCCCATTCATTTTCAAAAAAGTTTTTTACCGAAAAATTTGAAGCCGAAGGCATAACAGATGCACGTTATGACCTTTACCCTATCGAGCATATTAAAGATCTGCAGGACTTGCTCGATGAGCACCCTGATATTTGCGGTCTTAATGTAACCATCCCCCATAAAATAAATGTATTGCCTTTATTAGATTGGATAGAGCACGATGCCCGCAAAGCCGGTGCTGTAAACTGTATCAGGGTAACTGCCGAAAGCCCGATCGAGGCGGCATTTTCGGGAGAGATAGGCATTAAGGACCACGACTTCAGGCTGGAGGGATATAATACCGATATTTACGGATTTGAGGAATCATTAAAACCTTTAATTGGCGATGGTAACGATGACGCCCTGGTTTTAGGCGATGGCGGTGCAGCAAAAGCTGTAAAGTGTGTACTGGAAAACTTAGGGATCACTTATAAGGTTGTTACCCGGAAGCCTACACACCATGCGGATAATATCCTGTTTAAAGACCTTAAGCCGCACCATATTGTACAGCACAAGCTTATCATCAATACCACCCCCCTGGGTACTCATCCCAATGTTGATGAATGCCCGCCCATACCTTATGACTTTATTGGCGAAGACCATATTTTATACGACCTGATATATAACCCCGAAGAAACCCTGTTTTTAAAGCAAGGCCGCGAGCGAGGTGCTACCACTAAAAACGGCTACGAAATGCTGGTTTTACAGGCCGAAAAATCATGGGAGATCTGGAACTCAAAGGAGAAACATCCATGAAGTATGTAACCTTGCTGGTAACGGCATTATTGTTTTTGGCGGCATGTGGTGGTAATCATGATTATTCGCCTAAACCGCGTGGCTATTACCGCATAGCGTTCCCAAAAAAGGAATACCAGGATTATGCTGCCGGTTGCCCGTATTCGTTTACTTACCCTAAATATGCTTATATCGAGCCCGATAAAAAGCGTGATGCCAAACCTTGCTGGGTAAACATGCAGTTTCCGCAATTTAATGCTACACTGCATTTAAGCTATCAGCCAATCACCTCAAAAAAGGAGTTTAATGAACTGGTTGAGGATGCCCGTACTTTCGCCTTTAAGCATACAGTAAAAGCCACATCTATTGACGAAGGCATTATCCATTATGCCGATAAGAAAGTTTATGGCATTTACTATACAATAGATGGCAATGCCGCTTCATCGGCCCAGTTCTTTTTAACAGATAGTGTGCATAACTACATCCGCGGGGCTCTATACTTTAACAGCGAACCCCGGCTTGATTCTATCCAGCCGGTGCTTAATTTTATAAAGCAGGATATGGCTGTGATGATCAAAAGCTTTAAGTGGAAGTAGAAGGCCAGAAGCAAGACTTCAAGAATCAAGAGGCAGGATACTTGCCCCGTGTAAATTGATTATATCGGCTATAAATATGCTGTTGCTAAGCTATAAGATAGCTTTGTTCGCTCAACAATTGGGGCAATTGTAAAATTTGAGGAAACATATAATTTAATTACCATTATTCTCCCTGGTGAATCCAGATATATTTTTCACCATTACAGGAAATGACTCCTCCCGAATTGGGTTCGCCATCCATTAAGTCGTAGATATAAACTCCGGGGTGCTTGAGGTTATTTTTTTTACTTCCGCTAATATTATCGTCTTTATCAAATACAGTTTCGTAGACGACTTTATCTTTATATAGTTTCCAGCCCTTAGCCCAATTAAAATCATCCCCTCCGTTTCCAAAATTTACACCTGCGCCCATGACAAAATATTTATGACTGGTTTGATGTATTATAAGTATGCCTTTCTTTTTGTTTTTTTTACTGATGATAAGCGCGGCAATATCTTTACTTCCATCGCCGTTAAAATCGGCACTTAAAAAGGATGGTTTAATGAAATTGCTTATCCCATAATGTTGATCGAGTTTTAGGGTTCGGAAGCTGTTGTAAAACCATGCCGGCATTTTAGCCTGGGCAAATAATGATAGCGGGACCATCATTATTAAAAATAAAATTAGTTTTCTCACTTGGGGTTAAGGCATTTTGCTCGAGCGAAAATAATAGCATTATTCGACTTTCAGGCCCCTTCTAAAACTTATTATTTTTGTTTCTACCAAATTTACAAACAGGCCAGTGGATCTATTGTTATTGATAGAGCGCGGTGTATTATCTCTGCCATTAATCAGCAAACAATGAAACTCATCAAAATCAATAAAATACGTACTGATATCCGGTTACATACCGAAAACCTTGCCCATACAGGGTTCAGGAAAATATTTGAAGGCATTGATCAGCTTAAGATAAAAAACGGTGTTGATAAGCTGGGCCTCGAAGGTTTTATTAACCAGTGCGCCTGCCTTGCTGCAGGCTCAGGTGCTATGGCCGGCAGTGGCGGCATGTTTACGCTGGTAGCAGGGATCCCCTTTGATTTCATCAACCTGATCACCCAGCAGTTTAGGGCCACTATGGGCATCATGTATTATTACCGGGGCACCTATGATAATGGGTTCGATGATTTCATGTCATTAGTAGCAACATCTGTAAGGGTGGAAGCCGGTGTGGCGATAACCAAAAGCATGATGGAAGGTATTGCCGAACGGATGCTCATGATATTAGGTACCCGAACAGCCGAACGCCTTATCCCCGTTGTTGGTGCCGTAATTGGTGGCACGGCAAACTACCTGTTCATCAAACGCATGGCCGAACAGGTGAAACGGATGCAAAAGGATTATGTGGTAATTGAGATGGGATAGACGCATTGACCTTGCAAGTGGTTTGGGTTAAAGCCCGAGCTTCTGATCCACTTTTACCCGTTGGTTAAAACCAACGGCAATGAATGAAACAAAACTTCCATTCATTGCCGTCCCATTTACGGGACGGATCTTAAACTATGATAGAGGGCTTTAGCCTAAATAGGCTGTGGGTTTAAAACGTACAAATTGTATAGCCTTATGCTTTGCGCTTTCAGCTTTCTAAAAGCTACATTCCATCAAGCATGCTCAGATCAAATTTGGGTTTTATGGCATACCTTAGCTGTACTAATCCGCTCGAAAATTGCTCACTGCTCAGCAATATAAGTTCAACACGATCTTTCGAACCGGTGAATAACGGTTTCCCTCCACCTAAAATAATGGGGTGTACCGAGAGCATAAACTCAGTGATCAATCCCCGGTCAATAAATGTGGAAACGAGGCTTGCGCCGCCAAACAACCAGATGTTGCTACCCGCCTGGTTCCTGATCTCTTCTACACGCACCGCGAAATCGGCACTATTAATGATTTCTGTATTGGGGTTCTGCGATGGCTGAAGGCTATCCGAAAAAACATACATCTTTAAAGCGCCGAACATCTCAGGATCGGTACTCATCAGCATTTCGTAGCTTTTACGGCCTATGAAAATAGCATCACTGTTGTTTAAAAACTCAGTCATGCCATAATCCTGATCGGCCAGGCACCAATCGTATTCGCCGTTAGTACCTTCAATGAACCCGTCCAGGCTCACCGCGAGGTTTAATATTATTTTACGCATGGGTTATTCTTCAGGTGTGTTATTCATTTCCTGCCATTGCTTGCTGAATGATTTATCTGCAACATGCGGCATTTCGCGCAAATGGCCCCAGGTTCGCTTAAAGAAAGTTTTAAGCAGGAAGTTTTTCATGCCGCCGCCAAAAAAATCGGTAAGCTTACGTTTAAGCATTCCCTTTTTCCAGATGGCCCAGCCCCAGCGCTCTTTATTGGTCACCAGGTTTTCGTTCACCGCATCCCGTCGGTTAAGGAGCAGCATTTTATGGATATCTATTTTAACCGGGCAAACCTCGGTACATTTACCACAAAGACTTGAGGCATAGCTCAGGTGCTTGAAGTTTTCCATACCCTGTGTATGCGGGGTAATGATGGAACCTATTGGGCCGCTGTAAGTGGTGGCATAAGTGTGCCCGCCAATGTTTTTATAAATTGGGCAGCCATTAAGGCAGGCCCCGCAACGGATGCAGTAAAGCCCCTGGCGCTGGTCTTTTTTTGCCAACAGGTTAGTTCGGCCGTTATCTAACAGCACTACGTACATCTCTTCAGGTCCGTCGGTTTCATTTGGCCGTCGCGGACCGCTTAATATAGTATTGTAAACTGTAAGATTTTGCCCGGTACCATGGGTAGATAGCATTGGCCAAAACAGATCCAGATCGGTAATAGAAGGGATAATCTTCTCAATGCCTACAATAGCGATGTGGATTTTAGGGAACGTAGTGCAGAGACGTGCGTTGCCCTCATTCTCACTAATAGCAATACTGCCGGTATCCGCCAGCAGGAAGTTAGCACCAGTTATGCCTACATCGGCCTGTACGTATTTTTCACGAAGCAGTTCACGGGCTTTCAGGGTAATCTGTTCGGGCGTAGCATCAATAGGGGTTCCAAACTTTTCGTGAAAAAGCTTAGCTATATCCTCCTTGCTCAGGTGCATCGCCGGGGTAACAATATGGTATGGCTTTTGGCCTAATAGCTGTACTATGTATTCGCCAAGATCCGTTTCAAGCGATTCGATCTGGTTGCTTTCTAAAAACTCATTGAGGTGAATTTCTTCGGTAACCATCGATTTGGATTTCACCACGGTTTTGGCATTGGCCTTTTTGATGATGTTCAGGATCTCGCGCTGGGCCTCTTCTACATCATTAGCCCAGATCACTTTGCCGCCTCGCTTCTGGAAATTAGCTTCAAATTCCGGGAGGAATTTGTCCAGATTCTCCATCACCTTCCATTTGAGCACATGCCCTTTTTTCTTAGCATTATCTAAATTGATAAGGCGCGACAGACCCCGGGTTACCGCTGTATTGTACCGGTCAATATTGAAATTGATAATCCGGCGATGATCAGCATCAAATGCCTTCTCTTCCGATTTTATCAAAAATTCTTCAGCGGTTGCTCCCATATATGCGAAAATAGGTTTTTTGTTTTTAAGTTTTGGGTGAGTGGTTGATTAGGTGAGTAGTTTTTTATTTCTTGAACATTTTATTGGGTGTATGGTTTTAGTAAATCAATTTTCCTTCGCTGCCGCGGGGGGGAAATAGTGAATGGTTGATTAGGTGAGTAGTTAATTCGCTTAAGAATATTTTTGTAGAGGCACATAATGTGCCTCTTTTTATTTTACAAAAGTTTTAAAACCTTCTAACATATTAACTGTTCAAAAACAACCACTCACCCAAAAAATAAAACAAAAATCCTACTTTCGCATATATGGGAGCAACCGCTGAAGAATTTTTGGTAAAATCGGAGGAGAAGGCTTTTGATGCCGATCACCGTCGCATCATCAACTTCAATATTGACCGGTACAATACAGCGGTATCACGGGGCCTTTCGCGCATTATCAATTTAGATAATGCCAAAAAGAAAGGTCATGTGCTTAAATGGAAGGTGATGGAAAACCTGGATAAGTTCCTCCCCGAATTTGAGGCCAATTTTCAGAAACGAGGCGGCAAGGTGATTTGGGCTAACGACGTAGAAGAGGCCCAGCGTGAGATCCTGAACATCATCAAAAAAGCCAACGCCAAAACTGTGGTGAAATCCAAATCGATGGTTACGGAAGAAATTCACCTGAACGAGTTTTTGG
>NZ_DASVOB010000797.1:0-15114 GCF_036383575.1 Mucilaginibacter sp. | reverse complement strand
AGGGACAGTATGATGATACCTTTACCAAACAGCAGGCAGGCACAAAACCGGCATCGGGTCAGAGCAGCACCAATCAGTATATCAATTATACCTGGGAAAACCTACTGATCTATGATGCAGTGATAGGCCGGCATAAATTTGATGTTACCCTGGGTAATACCTTTGAGTATCATCAGCAGGACTATTCTTCCATTTACGCGCAAGGCTTGCCTTACCGTTCCCTGTGGTACAACCTGGGCTCAGCAACAACGATCACCATCAACGGGAACGCGATAGCTCCGATAACCACAGTTGGCAGCGGCTATTCGCAGCAAAACCTTACTTCTTACTTCGGAAGGGCCAATTATACATTCAACAACAGGTATCTTTTTACGGCAACCTTCAGGGCAGATGCCAATTCGGTGTTTGCACCAGGTCATAAATGGGGATATTTTCCGTCCGGTTCTTTCGCGTGGATAGCCAGCGAAGAGTCTTTTTTAAAAAACATCCAGGCACTTAATTTATTAAAGTTCCGGTTAAGCTACGGAAAGTCGGGCAACGCATCCTCTGTTGGGCCTTATGCTACCCAGGCAACCGTGGGCCAATCACCTTATGATTTTAACGGTGTAGCGGCCAGTGGATTTGCACCAAATTTCGGTAACCAAAACCTCACCTGGGAAAAAACGGACGAATATAATGCAGGTATGGAAGTAGGTTTATGGAAAAACCGCATTGGTTTAGACATTAATTTATATCGTAAAACCTCTAAAGGATCCATACTCAATCAGCAGGTGCCTCCCGAAAATGGGTATTCGAGCCAGACAACCAACCTGGGCTCAGTCAGGAACCAGGGCGTTGAAATCAGTTTGAATACCGTCAATGTTCGCAGCAGTAAGTTCAGCTGGACCACCAACTTTAATTTCGCAGCCAACTGCAATAAAATTCTGCAATTATATGGAGATGGTAAAAATGATATCGGCAACGCATGGTTTTTGGGTTATAAAGTAAGGGAGATCTATAATTATAAAATTATAGGCGTATGGCAAACCAGCGAAGCTGAACAAGCCGCTGTGTATAGCGCCAAGCCCGGCCAGTATAAAATTCAGGATGTAAATAACGATGGTAAAATTGATGCAACTAACGACAGGCAAATATTAGGCAGCGGTATCCCTAATTGGTTTGGGGGATTTACCAGCACCATTAACTACGCTAATTTTGATTTTAGCTTTACGGTTTACACCAGGCAGGGTACTTATGAAAATAGCGTATTCCTGGAACAAATGTTAAACGGCGACCAAAACAGGGCCCGTTTCGGGGCTTTTGACAGAAGCTATTGGACACCTACTAACCCGAGCAACCAATGGTCAAATAAAGCAGTAAACCCTTCCGATCCGGCAAACACGATAGCGCAGTTTCAAAATTCATCTTATACCAAAATAAGCAATATCACTTTGGGCTATACTATTCCCAAAAACATCTTAAGTAAGGTAAAGATCAGCAACCTGAGGATTTATGTTGACGCCTTTAACCCTTTTATATTTAGCAAGTTCATTGGATGGGATCCCGAAAACCCGAGCGGAAACTCTGCGCTTAACCAGGATTTCCGTACGCGCACCTTTATACTCGGTTTGAATTTAACGCTATAGTCGATCATCATTTTAACATAACCTGTTATGAAATATATCAATAAAAAATACGTGGTGCTCAGCTTAGCCTTGGTGCTGCTCAGTATCACTGCATGTAAAAAATATACGGATGAATACAATCCACAGAGCCGTACAGCCGAAACCTATTACAATACTTTTGCCGGTTTCGAAGACTTAACCAAGTCAAATTATGCACCATTGAGAGGTATCGTCAATTTTACAGGTCTTTATTACCTGGGAACAGACGCTTTTTCAACACCCAGCATCAACGACTCCAACGGTGAAAATTTATATAATAACAATCTTAATTCTGCCAATGGCGATGTGGATGGTTATTTGAGACAACTGTACTCGGCCATCAATATTGCTAATAACACGCTGTATTGGGCTACACAAGTAAAAGATGGTAGCGCCACAACTATCAACACGAGGGTTGGCGAAGCCAAAGCACTGAGGGCCTATTATTATTACCTGCTCACAGAAACATTTGGCGATGTGCCTTTGGTATTAACACGCACAACTACCATCAGCCTGATTTTTACACGGACGCCGGAAAAGGACGTGTACAGCCAGATCGTACAGGATTTAACGGATGCTATAGCGGCCTTACCCGCTACAACGGCTGATTTTGGGCGTGTTACCAAAGGGTTTGCACAGCACCTTTTAGCTAAAGTTTACCTTACAAGGGGGTATAAAAGTTATGGCGGCGGACAGGCTGATTTTCAACTGGCAGCCACTACGGCAGAGGCAGTTATTAACTCCGGTACATATAGTTTAAAAACAAAGTATGCCGATCTGTTTGATCCCTCAATAGCAAATTTCCAGGTTAATCCGGAGGTGATTTTCTCCGTACAGTACAGCACGAACGCGGCTACCAACAGTGCAGGCAACTCTTTGCAGCAATATTTTATGTGGGATACCCAAAATACGGGTCTGGTTGGGCGTAGCACCTTTTACGGAAAGACCAACAATTCTACAGCGCTTGACCCGTATTGGTTCAGCAATTTCGATAAAACCCGCGACAGCCGCTACCTGGCTAATGTTTATGATGTAGTGTACGTACAGGTGGCCGGTTCATTTAACAACAAGTCTTACGCTGTTGGCGATACGCTGTTATATTATCCTGCTGTTGCATTTACGCCTGAACAGAAAGCGGCTAAAAAATATATTGTGATCAACCCGGATGAATATCGCACGTCGCCATTTTCAGCGGGACTGCGTTCTTACCCACAATTTAAAAAATTCCGGGATCCATTTGTTACCGCTTATGTGGACAATGGCGGAGCGAGGGATACCTATGTGTTTCGTTTAGCTGAAACCTATCTGATCGCAGCCGAGGCTTATCTTAAAGCTGGTAATACGGCCAAAGCGCTTCAATATTTTAATGCGATACGTGCAAGAGCAGCTAAACCAGGGAACAATCCCGATACGGGACTTTCGTATGCTACCGAAATGCAGGTAAGCTCCTTAACCATTGATGATATACTGGATGAAAGGCTAAGGGAACTGACGGGCGAAGAGTTTAGATGGCTTGAACTGAAGAGGACAGGAACATTAGTACGGCGTACGCTGGCTTATAATGACGAGGCAAAAGCCGCAAATGCCTTAAAAGCCGTTCATTTATTAAGGCCTATTCCACAGGCGGTTATTGATCTCAATCGTGCTTCATTTCCGCAAAATCCTGGATATTAATTATTGATACCCCCAATACAAGCCCGGCCGGTTTAGGGTCTTGAACCGGTCGGGTTATTAATTTATAGGCTCTTGTAAACTTACTATCTCATATATGATAAAAAAACAGTTGTATACTTTGCTGCTTGTTTGTGCCGGCCTTAACAGTTTTGCGCAAAAGGATTTTAACATTTTGCGTTACGGTGCAAAAATGAGCTTGAGTTATAATAATACTGCCGCTATTCAAAAGGCGATTGATGCTGCCGCAGAGAAGGGCGGGCGCGTTATTATCCCCCCAGGTAATTTTATTACCGGACCACTCATGCTTAAAAGCGGTGTTGATTTACATCTCGACGACGACGCCATGTTGCTGGGCAGTACCAAACGTATGGATTACGGTGAAAGCGGTAACCCGCTTATCTCCGCTGTAAATCAGCATGATGTTGCCATAACAGGCAAGGGGATAATTGATGGGCAAGGGCGTGAGCTTGTGGAGAATGTTTTATTGCTGTTGCGTGAAGGTAAAATGCACGACAGGGAATGGCTGCTTAAGCGTCCCGGTGAAAATAGCCGCCCTATGATCATCTTATTTAAAGGCTGTAAACAAGTAAAAGTTAATGATATTACCATTAAAAATTCGGCTGCCTGGGTGCAAAGTTATAATGGCTGCGATGGCGTGTCTATCGATAACATGAAGGTTCAGAGTACCGCTTATTGGAACAATGATGGTATTGACGTAGTTGATTCAAAGAACGTAAAAATAACCAACAGTTACTTCAATGCTGCCGATGATGCGATCTGCCTTAAGTCAGAAAGTGCCGGGAAAAGTTGCGAAAATATCATCGTCGAGAACTGTACACTTCGTTCAAGCGCCAGTGGGTTTAAACTGGGTACCGGCTCGCTTGGCGGCTTTAAAAATATCCGCGTCAGCAATCTTGTTGTTTATGATACTTACCGGTCGGCCGTAGCACTGGAAACTGTAGACGGTGCTTATTTAACAGATGTAAATATCAGCCACGTTACCGGTAAAAATATAGGTAATGCCATTTTTATCCGCCTGGGGCATCGTAATAAGGATGAAAGGTACAGTACCATAAATAATATCTTGATTGATGATGTTAAGGCCGACGTGCCTAATGCTAAGCCTGATATTGGTTACCCTGTTGAGGGGCCGCCACCCAAAGTAGCCCCACATAATCTTGTGCCTGCTTCTATAACCGGTTTGCCCGGCCACCCGGTACAAAATGTAACCCTGAAAAATATTGAGATTATCTATGGCGGCAATGCAAGAAAAGAGATAGCTTTCATTCCTACCGATTCATTGGCCAAGGTAACGGAAAATCCTGCTGGATATCCCGAGTTTACCATGTTTGGCGAACTACCTTCATGGGGCTTATATACCAGGCATGCTTCGGGTATCAATATCAGTAATTTTAAAATAAGTTTAAAGCAGGATGACTTTCGCCCGGCTATGGTTTTTGACGATGTTGCCGGATTGAATTTAGAAAAGATTGATGTGCCTTTATCAGCCGCATTACCTGTTGTTGTTTATAAACAAGTAACACAGTTACAAACTCAAGATCTGATTATTCCTTCAGGTGATAAGGCAATTGAAACTAAAAATAAATAACCCGTTATAACAACATATTGCCCCACGTTTAAAGTAAAAAAAGATACGATAGGTAAATCATCACAATCTATACATCGTTGTATAACAATATTGATATTTGCTTTACTTGCTGGTTTGGCGACTCCGGTAAAAGCCCAAAGTATAGGGAATGCCCCGGCCTATATCTTCACTTATTTTAAAAATAACGGCGAAGATGGCCTGCATTTGGCGTATAGCTACGATGGCTTGAAATGGAATGCTTTAAATAAAGACAGTGCTGTTTTAACGCCCAAAGTTGGAGAAGATAAGCTCATGCGCGACCCTTGTGCTATTAAAGGGCCCGACGGACTTTTTCATATGGCATGGACAGTGAGCTGGAAGGAGCGGGGCATTGGCTATGCTTCGTCTCCTGATATGATCCATTGGTCGGAACAACAATTTATTCCGGTGATGGCGCATGAGCCCTTGGCGCAAAATTGCTGGGCTCCTGAAATTATCTACAGCAAGGCCGATAACAATTATATGATCTACTGGGCTACTACTATCCCAGGCCGGTTTCCTGAAACGGATCAAAAAGGTGAAAAAAATCACCGCATCTATTATGTTACCACCCGGGATTTTAAAATCTACACCAAGGCGTTATTGTTATATGAGCCCGGTTTTAATGTAATTGATGCTACCATTCAGCAGGACGGCAACCGTTATGTGATGTTCCTGAAAAACGAAACAAAAAAACCTGTAACCGAAAAGAATATTCGTGTTGCATTCAGCAAATATCTTACAAAGGGCTATAGTAAAGCCTCGGAACCAATAACCGGTAAGTACTGGGCAGAAGGGCCAACGGCAGTTAAAATAAATAATAAATGGGTAGTGTATTTTGACAAGTATACGGAGCATCAATACGGAGCCGTAGAGTCGGCCGATTTAAAGAATTGGACAGAAATTTCCGCTCAGCTAAAGCTACCTGAAGGGATCCGTCATGGTACTGTATTAGCCATTAACAAGCCTGAGTTGGATTTACTGATCCGTTATTTCAATCAGGATAACAAATAAGAAGCTGTTTAAATTTGATTGTTTTAAATGTAGAGACGCATTACATGCGTCTCCCGCTTGCAATTTCCGACGGAATTAGAAGCCTTTTAAATTGGCTTGTCCACCGGCAGACGCATGTAATGCGTCTCTACAAAAAACTTTCCATTCGTTTTTAAACAGCTTCTAAGAAACAGAAACTATTGTTTGTGAGTGGCCCTGTTTTAACCCTGCCTGATCTCAATCATATTTCTTTAAGCCGATATTCCGGTAGTTAACCGGAGTGAGGCCTGTCTTCATTTTAAATAATTTAGAAAAATAGGTTACCGATTCAAAATTTAAACGATAGGCGACGCTTTTAATTGAATTTTCAGGGACCAATAAAAGTTCTTTTGATTGCTGGATCTTTAGCTGAATGAGATACTGGTTTGGCGCCATACCGGTATATTGTTTAAAGGCCTTTCTGAACCAGGAATAGCCAACTTTTAGCTCCTCGGCAATTTCCTCCGGCGTAATGTGCTGATTCATATGGTCGCGCATTAAAAAACGGGCTTTATCCATAATAACCTGGATATTATTCCCGTCCTGAAATGAAGCTTTCTTCAGTTCCGCATGAATGATTCCAAGCAGATGTACAGAAGCGCCCGCGATAAGTGGTTGGTATCCGGGTTTTTCGCTTTTTGTGATGTTAATAATTTCTGTGAACAGATTAAAAAGTGCGTCTTTAAGCCCGATATTCAATATCGGTTTCTGAACACTGAAAAATTTATTCAATATAAAATTTTCCATGATCTGCCCCTTTATTCCTATCCAGTATTCATGCCAGCCGGTATCTGAATCGGGTTTGTAACGATGCCGTTCATTCGGAAATAGTAGTATAATGGTACCTTCCTGCACTTGGGTGAGTTTGCAATGTTCCGATTCAAAGATACCCGACCCCTGGGTAATGTAAATGATCTGATATTCATGTAATACACGACCATTTTTCCATGTAAAATAATATTTTGACGGATGATCTTTACTCGGATACACTGTTGACCGGGGAATATGCGTAAAGCCTGTGTTAAGAACGGTTAAGCCCCATGCTTCATCATCCTGGTTTACGGGTAAATATTTGCAATAATTGGTCATAATGGCAATGGTCTTAATATACTGCTCATCGCTGCACAGCTTAAGTTGCTGCTAATAAGTGTTTATACTACAAATAACGGCTAAAATAGAGCGATTCGGAAAAAAAGCACCCCATTTATCATTTTGTATAACTGTTTTATCAAAATAGACCTATTTAAGGGATGCTATTCGGATAATTTTGACATATAAACCAGTTAGTGTTAAACCAACGCAAATACGCGCTTCTGATCAATTTTAACCATTATAACCTTTAACAATTGTGAATCATGAGGGGGGGCAGCTTTCAAATAACGGAAATATCAAATTTATCAAAGCGGAGAACAATCAAATGATCTATGAGCTTAAATCAGGAAATTATCATTTTACCTGTGCCGGTTATTAAGTATAACATCAAAGCAGTTAAGTAATTTTTAAATAAATAAAATATACATATTACATGCAGCATAGCACATTAAAAATAGGACTGTTTGCCATTGGCCTGGACGCTTACTGGGAACAGTTTGATGGATTAAAAGAGCGATTGGAAGGCTACCTTGCTGTGGTAGAGGCAAAGCTGGCGGCTATTCATCCCGAAATCATAAACCTCGGCCTGATCGATACTCCCGGAAAAGCTTTTTCTGCAGGCAGCACTTTCCGAAAGGAGGATGTTGATATTATTTTCCTATATGTTACCACCTATGCGCTTTCATCAACAGTACTACCAGTAGTACAGCGGGCCAAGGTACCGGTCATTATTTTAAATCTTTCGCCGCAGGGAGCCATTGACTATACCATGTTTAACGCGATGGCGGACCGTACCCGGATGACAGGGGAGTGGTTGGCTTATTGTTCGGCCTGCCCGGTGCCGGAAATTGCAAATGTCTTTTCACGTACAGGTATCAGATTTCACCAGGTTACCGGAATGCTGCACAACGATACTTCTTGCTGGGAAGAGATAGAAGAATGGGTGGAAGCAGCGAAGGTGGTCAACATTATGGCATTTAACAGGCTGGGCTGCCTGGGGCATTACTATAGCGGCATGTTGGATATCTATTCGGACCTTACGCTGCAATACGCCACATTTGGAGGGCATATTGAGTTGCTTGAGGTAGATGAATTAGCGGATCTGAGAAAAAAAGTTACCGCCGGCGAGATAGAACACAGGGTTCACTTGTTTAAGGCGGAGTTTGAGGTCACGGATTCCTGTACAGACGAAGAGCTCCGGCGCGCGGCGCGCACGTCTGTAGCGCTCGATAAAATGGTTGAGATTCATCAGTTAGGTTCAATGGCTTATTACTATAAGGGTACCGGCAATTTCGATAATGAAGACACGATCAGCTCTATAATTTTGGGCAATTCATTGCTTACAGCCAGAGGGATACCTGTTGCCGGCGAATACGAAATAAAAAATGCGCAAGCAATGAAGATCATGGACAGTTTTGGCGCGGGCGGCTCTTTTACCGAATATTATGCGATGGATTTTAATGCGGATGTTGTACTGATGGGACACGATGGGCCAGGACATATTGCAATTGCCGAAGGAAAAACAAAAGTGAGACCGTTGCAGGTATACCACGGCAAAGTGGGTAAGGGCCTTTCTGTTGAGATGTCGGTAAAGAACGGACCCGTTACGTTGCTGTCGGTAGTGGAACAGACTGGAGGCAAGCTTATGCTGCTGGTAGCCGAAGGGGAATCAGTTACCGGGCCTATTCTTGAAATAGGAAATACCAATAGCCGCTACAAATTTCCGTTGGGGGCCCGCAAATTTGTAAATGACTGGAATAGTTATGGCCCTGCACATCATTGTGCTGTGGGCATAGGGCATATCGCTACTAAACTAAATAAGCTGGGCAAGCTGCTTGGTATAGATGTGACACAAGTTTGCTAATACCATAACATGTTAGGATTTACGGAGATCGAAAGGGGAACAAAAAATGGTGCTCCCACCGATGTCAACGGTAAATTTAAGATCCAAGTGGGCCATTCTCTTTTTTAAATTAAAAATCGCAAAACGTATATCAGGCTATTAATCATAACTAATGAGACTATTTTACAAAACGCCCCCATCTGTCATATTTAAACCGGTTTTACACCTGCTGTTAATTAATCTTATTTGTTTCAACGTCAGCGCGCAACAGCGGCCTGCTCAACCTGTGGCCGAGGCTTTGGTGCCTTCAGATCCGGCAGAGGTATTTAATCATCCTCCGCAAAGCGCCGGTCCGGGTGTGTTATGGATGTGGATGGGAGCGAACCTGAGTAAAAAAGGCATTACCAAAGATCTGGAGGCACTGAAGAAGGAAGGCTTTACCAGCACAACCATGTTTAGTCTTGCTGATGTTACTACACCCTGGGCCGGTAATATTAATAAAAGCCCTACTCCGGAGCTTATTTCCTGGACAGAGCCTTGGTGGAAGCTGGTACGCCATGCAGCCGAAGAGTCAAAAAGGCTTGGAATGGATTTTGGGATGTTTAATGGACCTGGTTATGAATCAAGCGGTGGTCCGTGGATTTCCCCAGAAATGTCAATGCAGGAGATATGCTGGTCTACAGATACGCTTTCCGGAGACAGGCACATAGACCTGGTTTTAAAACGCCCTAAAGTAAAACTGCGTGGGCACACGCCTTATCCTGTTTATAATCCCAATACCGGGTTGGTGGAGATTCCGGAAATAGCCTCAAGACAAACCTATTATAAAGATATCGCAGTACTGGCTATCCCGGCCAATGGAGTAGTGCCATTAAATAAAGTGATAGACCTTACCGGTAAAATGCAGCCCAACGGACAGGTAAACTGGGACGTGCCTACGGGAAAATGGATCATATACAGGTTTGGGCATACTACTACAGGTACCTTGATCCAGCCGGCGCAATGGCAGGCTACCGGTCTTGAATGCGATAAAATGAGTAAGGAAGCGGTGAGTTTTCACATGGATCATGTGGTGGGTGAAATTCAAAAACATCTGGGCGATTTGGTAGGCACCGGGTTTAAAAGCGTTCATTTTGATAGCTATGAAGCCGGTTATCCCACCTGGACACCAAAAATGAAAGAAGAGTTTGCTGCCCGGAGAGGCTATGATCTTACACCATACCTGCCAACTTTTGCAGGGCGTACTATCGGCACCGACAGGCGCGACTCTGTTTTATTTGCAAAGGATTTTGATGTTACCGTTAAAGATCTGTACCGCGATGTTTATTTCGCAACTGTGGCCAAAAAATTACGTGAGGCAAACCTGACCTTTTTATGCGAGCCTTATGGTGGCCCATGGCGACAGGATGAAGTTATGCCTTATGTAGGTACTGTTATGACCGAATTTTGGACATTCGGCGGCAACTATTCACCTTATGAATTGGTGCCCACCGTAGCTGCTTTGAGGCGGTCAGGGCAAAATATCATAGAAGCGGAAGCTTTTACCAGTGACCCGAGGGACGCCAAATGGGATGAAACGCCGGAGTGGTTAAAACCGATCGGGGATGCTGCTTTTTGTGATGGAGTAAACCGCATGGTCATACATCGGTTTGTACAGCAACCCTGGGACGATAAATATAAACCAGGATTAACCATGGGAGAGTGGGGCACGCATTTCGACCGTACACAAACCTGGTGGGAACCCGGCAAAGCAATGGTTCAGTATTGGACCCGTTGCCAGGCTTTATTGCAGTGGGGAGGGATCGCAGCGCCTTCCGCAAACGATTTTATAGCTAAAGATGTTACCGGCAAAATAACGGTAAGGCACATCCACCGCAAACGTCTCCAGGCAGATGTATATTTTGTAGCTAACGTATCGCGAAATACGGGTACAGCGGTTTGCAGCTTCAATGTGACAGGCATGCAGCCCGAATTATGGGAACCGGTAACCGGAACTATGCGAGATCTACCACAGTTTAAGACCGAAGGAGTGAACACTACAATAGCGCTTGATTTTGATAAAGCGCAAAGTTTCTTTATTGTATTTCGCAAAAAGGCTACAAACGCAACTCCTGTAAATGAAGCTAATTTCCCTGCCCGAAAAGAGGCTTTAACAATTACAGGAAACTGGCAGGTGAAATTTGATGAGAAATGGGGCGGCCCGGTAGCACCCGTAACGTTTACATCACTGCAGGATTGGACTTTGCAACAAAACCCCGGTATCAAATACTATAGCGGCATGGCGGTTTATAAAAAAAACTTTGATGTTCCTGCCGGTTCAACTGCCATCACTTCAGACAGCTATCTTGATTTAGGCAATGTAAAAAACATTGCACGTGTTTTTATCAATGATAAAGATCTTGGCGTAGCGTGGACTGCACCCTGGACAGTGAAAATACCGGCCGGTCTGCTTAAAAACGGCGGGAACAAACTGGTGATCGAAGTTACAAATGTTTGGGCCAACCGGCTAATAGGCGATGAACAGGAATTTGCAGATTGCGAATGGCTACCCGGGCACAGGGAAGGACATTTCTTAAAAGAATTTCCCGATTGGTTTTTAAATAATAAGCCGAGACCATCAAAAGGGCGATTCTGTTTTACTACCTGGAATTATTTTGATAAAAATTCTCCCTTACTACCTTCCGGTCTAATGGGGCCTGTAAAAATCATGCAACAATAAAAATAAGCTAAAGAACAATGGCGCGTAATTTTCTTTTAAAAACCCTTGCTTTCTCCTTGTTGATCTTCGTTGCTTTTAACGCTGATGGACAGGTAGGCGTATCAGCATTAAAATGCGAATACAAACAATATCCGGTTGGTTTAGAAAACCAAAAGCCCCGTTTTGGATGGATATTATCATCAAAGCAACGTGATTGTTTGCAAACTGCCTATCGTGTGCTTGTTGCCGACGATTCACTGTTATTGCAAAAAAATATTGGTAACATTTGGGATTCGGGAAAGACACAGTATGATGAGTCGATCCAGGTAGGTTTTGCAGGAAAAAAACTCTTAGCAGTAAAAACATATTACTGGAAGGTAATGGTCTGGGATAACCATGGCGACGTATCTCCATGGAGTAAACCCGCGAAATGGCAGATGGGTTTATTAAATACCGGCGACTGGAAAGGCGCTCAATGGATAGGTTATAATAAAATGCCTGATTCGCTTCGCATTGTACCTGCCATAGATAATCCCGGCGACAGCAGGTGGAATAAAAGCAACGATATTTCACCTCTTGTTCGAAAGGAATTTAAGATAAACAAGCGGGTTAAAAAAGCTACTGTTTTTATAACCGGATTGGGGCAATTTGAATTGAATTTAAACGGCAAAAAAATAGGGGATCACTTTTTAGACCCAGGTTGGACCCAATATTCCCAACATGCTTTATACGTTACTTTTGACATCACCAGCCAACTAAAAACAGGTGATAACGTTTTGGGTGTCATGCTTGGTAACGGATTTTATTACGTACCGGGCGACAGGTATCATAAACTTAAAAGTGCATACGGTTATCCAAAAATGATTTGCCGTACCGTAATTGAATATACCGATGGTACAATTGGCAATATTGTTAGTGATAACACCTGGAAAGCTGCTCCCGGGCCGGTAACCTTCTCCAGTATTTATGGCGGAGAGGATTATGACGCCAGGCTGGCACAGCAAGGTTGGGACAGCCCGGGTTTTAATGATCATAAATTTAAACCAGCGGTAATTGTTGACGGGCCTCCTTTGCTGGAATCACAGCAGCAAGAACCGCTGAAAATACGTGACGAGTTCGCTGTAAAAAAACTTACGCAACCTAAACCCGGGGTATGGGTTTATGATATGGGGCAAAACGCGTCTGCTATTCCTTTTATAAAAGTAAAGGGCAAACGCGGCGCGGTAGTAAAAATAACGCCAGCCGAATTATTAGACGATAAGGGTATGGCTTTGCAGACAGCCGTTGGTGCACCGGTTTATTTTAACTATACTCTCAAAGGCATAGGAGAAGAAGCGTGGCATCCGCAATTTATGTATTACGGGTTCCGGTATATCCAGGTTGAGGGCGCTGTGCCTGATAAAAAAGAAAATACGACAAGTTTACCTGTTATTACCGGTATCAAAAGCTTGCACACAAGAAACTCGGCAGCTACTATCGGCACCTTCAATTGTTCTAATGAGTTGTTTAATAAAACATTCAAACTGATAGACTGGGCCATCAGGAGCAACACCGTCAGTGTTTTTACTGATTGTCCGCACCGTGAAAAACTGGGCTGGCTGGAAGAGGCTCATTTAGTGGGCAGTTCCATTCGCTATAATTATGATATCGCAACCCAGTGTCGAAAAGTGATCCGGGATATGATCCATTCACAAACAGGCGAAGGCTTGATCCCCGATATAGCACCTGAATATGTGCAGTTTGGTGGTGGCTTTCGTGATTCGCCCGAATGGGGCAGCAACGGTGTAATTATGCCCTGGTATGTGTACCAGTGGTATGGCGACAAAGAAGTGCTGAAAGAAAGCTATGATATGATGATCCGTTACGTGGCTTATCTTGAAAAGAAATCAAAAAATCATATCCTGTATTTTGGCTTAGGCGATTGGTATGATATTGGTCCGAGGGATCTTGGCCCCTCGCAGTTGACACCCGGTGGCATTACAAGTACGGCAATTTATTATTACGATCTTACTTTGATCTCGAAAATCGCCAGGATTCTTGATAAAGATGACGATGCAAAAAAATATGAAGCTTTAAGCGCAGAAGTTAAAAAGGCTTATAACGATACTTTTTATCATAAGCAAACTTATCAGTATGGTTCAGGAAGCCAGACAGCTAACTCGATATCTATATTTATGGGCCTGGCCGATGATGCCGATAAACCAAAAGTGCTGGCCAACCTGATCAATGATATCCGGAACCATAACAACGGAATTACCGCAGGGGATATAGGTTACAGGTACCTGCTGAGGGTTTTAGATGAAGCGGGCCGATCTGATGTTATATTTGATATGAATAACCGTTCAGATGTGCCCGGATATGGTTATCAGATAGCGCAGGGTGCAACATCGCTTACCGAATCATGGCAAGGTAACAGGATCTCATCTAACAACCACTTTATGTTGGGCCATTTAATGGAATGGTTTTACAGCGGCTTAGGAGGTATCTCTTCTGATACCGGGTCAACTGCTTTTAAACATATCATCATCAGGCCCGAACCTGTAGGTGATGTAAAAAACGCGAAAGTGAAGTTTTTATCGCCCTATGGCATAATAGCTAATGAATGGACAAAAACTAACCGATCATTTGTGATGAAAGTAGTTATACCTGCCAATACCCGGTCAACAATTTATTTGCCTGCTAAAGCGGGGAGTGTTATTACTGAATCCGGTAAAAATGTAAAAAACAGCAATAGCGTCAGGTTTCTGAAACTCGAAAATGGAAAGGCTGTATTAGCGGCAGGGGCGGGCAAATATTCTTTTACGGTAAGTAACTGACAAGCTATTTTGTTCAGAAATAGCAATTTTTAATAGATACACACGAGATTACATGATATCTAAAGCATTTTTAAGGCATTTTATTTTAGGAATTACGTTGATTTTTTGCGTAGGTAAACTAAATGCGGAGGAACGTTTTCAGGCAGGATATAAACATCAGATATATTGTTATTTATGAAATTTTTAAGATTCTTGTTGACCGGTTGGTTGCTTCTGACATCCGCGTTATTAGCTTATTCGCAAAATATCAAATGGCTTGAAGTAGAGCCCGGTATTTGGAAAGGCATTGTTGGTAAGCCCGAAAGTTTCGACCTGTTAAAAGCGTCAGGGGCTGTTGCGGCCCATCAAGGTCTGTCAGATATGGGACAGGCCAAATTTCCCATGGCTGAAGCCAATATAACCGCAAAAGTGACAGACGGTAAAACGTACCTGCATTTTCCCTTATCCAAAAACGAACAATTATATGGGTTTGGGTTAAATTTTCAAACCGTGCAGCAACGCGGTAAAATCCTGACTTTGCATGTAGATAATTATGAGGGAAAAGATAACGGGCGTACCCATTCACCAACGCCATTCTATATTTCATCAAACGGATATGGCGTTTTTATTAACAGCGCGAGGTATCTTCAGGTTTACGCCGGTACTGCTGTAAGGACCGACAGCAAGAATCCTCCCGTAGCGCAGGATCG
>NZ_DASVOB010000796.1:0-24400 GCF_036383575.1 Mucilaginibacter sp. | reverse complement strand
TATTGATAAGAGCGTGACGTAGCGTCAAACCGGGCGTGAGCATCGGCATGTACAGGGATAACATTTTTTATGGCGATGTCTGGTGGTAACAGGGCGTTGAGCCCCCCCCGCCCCCTGAAGGGGGTGCCTTCTAATGCGCTTACTCCCCCTTCAGGGGGTAGGGGGGCATCAAAATGCGCAAAGAACTCTTTGGCGTGTACGCCTGTATCTGTGCGACCGCAGCCAGTTGTTTCTATAGGCTGGCGCAGTATGGTGCTCAAGGCCTTGTTTAACAGTTCCTGTACACTTACGGCATTTTGCTGCACCTGCCAGCCATGATAGGCGGTACCGTTGTAGGCCAGTTCAATAAAATAACGCTGATTGATGCTCACGAAGGCAAAGTTAATAATCTGCCGACTATGCCGGGTTCATAATTTGGTCATAGTATTTCAGGGCTGCAACAAATCAGCTACATACTATAAGCAAAACAATTATATTTGCCCATATAATAATTAAATATCATGCTTCAACGCATCCAAAGCATTTACCTTTTGTTTGCCAGCCTCGTGCTGTTCGCCCTTTTCTTTTTTCCGCTTGCCCACAACGTTTATATTAATGATAAACCATCCAGCATTATGGTTACCGGTATTTATCAGGATGTAAATGGCGTACAACAACACACCGAATCATTTGTAGCCCTTACGGCTATAACTGCTATTGTAGCCCTTGTGCCGTTGGTCATCATTTTTCTATACAAAAACCGTAAGCAGCAAATAGCTTTTTGCTACAGTGCTATGCTTGTGCTTATTGGCTACAGCTTTTGGATGGCGCAAACTGTTAAAGGCGCCGCTGGCAACATCACACTTGATACCCACTCTATGGGGATTGGCCTGTTCCTGACCTCATTAAGCATCATACTGATCATCTTTGCGCAAAAAAGCATTAAAAAAGATGAGAAGCTGGTAAAATCAGCTGATAGATTGAGGTAAGCCCAGATTACTGTTAAGTTGATAGTACTAAGCCGGAAGTTGTAAGTCCGGCTTTTCTCTTTTCTATACTTATGACTTTGGGCTAAAGACTAAGTTGCTTTTTGCGATCCGAATGTAAAAAGCAATTGAAAATCCCTATTCTCCACCTTTACTAAAGGCATTCCTTTCAAAGAAACAGGCCTTAAAAATTGGCAAAAAAGGCAATCCATATTATGAAATCATTAATTAACTGGTTTTTTTTCAGCCAATTAGTGATTTATTTACAATAATACAGCTAAACTTCAATCTGTCCCAACTTACCTATTGGAATTGTAAAACATTAACACTATCTTTGCGCCCGATTTGGCGATGTTGCCAAATTCGTTATTTTAATTCATGAACAACCCATTTATTGAACTGGGAATCCGTCATGATATTGTTAATGCCATCTCTGAGTTAGGATTTGAAAATCCTACACCAATCCAGGAGCAGTCAATCCCGGTATTGTTAACAGGCAGCAACGATTTTGTCGGATTAGCCCAAACCGGGACCGGAAAAACTGCTGCCTTTGGCCTACCACTGTTGGAACTGCTTGATTTCGAAGAAAATCATCCACAGGCACTTGTCTTATGCCCAACACGCGAACTTTGTTTACAGATCGCGAACGACATCAAGAATTACTCCAAAAAAATGAACAACGTACACGTTGTTGCCGTTTATGGAGGTGCAAGCATTATGGATCAATTACGCCAGATCAAACGCGGCGTACAGATCGTAGTAGCTACACCGGGACGTATGCTTGATATCATAAACCGTAAGGCTATCGACTTTTCGGCTGTGAAGTATGTAGTATTGGATGAGGCTGACGAAATGCTCAATATGGGCTTTCAGGAAGACATTGATAGTATCTTATCTACCACACCCGAAGAGAAAAAAACCTGGCTATTCTCGGCCACAATGCCTGCAGAAGTTAGGCGGATTGCCAAAAAGTACATGGACAACCCGTTTGAGCTTACTATGGGCGCAAAAAACACCGGCAATGCCAATATCGAGCATGAGTACTACATAGTACGTGCCCGTGACAAGTATGCCGCATTTAAACGCATCGTTGACTTTAACCCTGATATTTTTGGTATCGTATTTTGCCGCACCAAGATTGAAACTCAGGAAATTGCTGAATCACTGATCAAAGACGGCTACAATGCCGATTCATTGCACGGTGACCTTTCACAGCAACAACGCGATAAAGTAATGAAACGCTACCGTGAGCGCAGCCTGCAATTGTTAATTGCTACTGACGTTGCCGCCCGTGGTATCGACGTTAACGACGTAACACACGTTATTAACTATTCATTACCTGATGAAATTGAAAATTACACCCACCGTAGCGGTCGTACAGCCCGTGCAGGTAAAACAGGTGTATCAATCTCTATCGTAAACGCTAAAGAATTAGGTAAGATCCGCCAGATTGAGCGTGTTATCGGTAAAAAGTTTGTAAAAGCTGAGATCCCAACAGGTTTTGACGTTTGCGAAAAACAATTATTCTCTATCGTTCACAAAGTACACAACGTAACTGTAAACGAAGAGCAGATCGATCAATACTTACCACGTATTTACGAGGAATTTAAAGATTTCACAAAGGAAGATTTCATTAAACGCTTTGCTTCAATTGAGTTTAACCGTTTCCTTGATTATTACAAAAATGCTCCCGACCTGAATGCCAGCGTTGAAGAAGGCCGTAACAGGTTTGAAGATCGTGGCGAACGCGGTAATGGCGTACGTGGCAACTTTACCCGTTTATTTATAAACCTGGGTTCGGTTGATGAATTTAACCGTGGGGATTTGCTGGGTTACATTTGCAACACAACCAAAATCAGCGGTCGTACCGTAGGTAAGATCGATGTTAAAGGTGTGTACTCTTTCTTCGAAGTCCAGAACGAGGACGTTGATAAAGTGATGGCCAGCTTTAAAGAAGCCGAACATAAAGGTCGTCCTGTAAGGATAGAGATCTCAGGCGAAGGTACCAGTGATAACCGTGGTGGCGGCGAACGTCGTGAAGGCGGTTACCGTGGTGGCGAGCGTCGCGAAGGCGGCGGTGGTTACCGTGGCGGTGAACGTCGGGAAGGCGGCGGCTACCGTGGTGGTGAGCGTCGGGAAGGCGGTGGCTACCGTGGCAGCGAAAAGCGCGAACACAGTGGTGGTGGCGGTTTCCGTGATTTTTCCGGCAAACCCCGTGAAGATCGCCCTGAACGCAGAAGGAGATTTTAATCATCCATCATAAAAAAAACCACCATGTGCAAAGCATGTGGTGGTTTTCATGAGCTTCCTTTAGTAAGCATTAGTTTTAGTTTAGTTTTGTTAACAAAGCCTTTTAACCGCTGCATACGGGAATAAAGGCTTTTGTTGTTTAACGGCTAAATTCAACAATATCCGAATCGGGATAGCAAAGTGTTAGCTTATTATCTGTAAGCTCCTTAATACAAAACTTGGTATAAGGCCTGCTCCCCTGGTATGAGGTGTAAATAGTATCTTTTTTCACAAAATAATCCTCTTTACTCGCCTGCCCATCATCCATAATAAAATCTTTATCCGTTATTGAAAGCTTGGTTGAACCATCTTTTGATTTCCAGTTACCTTCCAGCTTTTTATTAGCGGCAGGGGGCTGAGAACAAGAATATATCAATAACATGCCTGCAAATGCAGCAAATATCGGAGCAAACTTTTTCATGACGGATCAGGATTTTTTGGAACGGCTTATGCCTTTGTTGTTATTTTTTATTGAGCCGGTTTATCAACCAGTTGAGATTTTTTTAAGTAAACGCGGTGCCCTTTCTTATCTACATAAAAATAATGCGAGTATTTATCGATGTAAATTGTTTCGCCATTAGGGCCAGCTTTGCCGGCGTATTTTTTATCAGCTACTGTAGCTGCGCCTTTGGCTGCAATTTCGGATGTTTTATGGCCTATTTTTTTTGTGGTTTTGCTGATCTTACCTCCAAGGGTTGAATCTTTATGGGTTTGGGCAAAACCCGGACTAACCATAAATGTGCCGGCAGCAAACAAGGCTATTTTAAATAGATTTTTCATAAGTGACAGTAATTAAGTTTCTTTTACTAAAATCAACTCAATTTTTCGGCCAAATTTCTCATTTCTATCACAGGTGAGCGTTTTTGATATAAAATAGCATAAACAGCCTCGCAAATAGGAATGTTTACCCCATATTGCTTGTTAACCTCGTGTAGGCAATTTACTGCATAGTATCCTTCTGCAACCATATTCATCTCCAGCTGCGCCGATGTTACCGTATATCCTTTGCCTATCATATTACCAAACGTACGGTTACGGCTAAACTGCGAATAAGCGGTAACCAGCAGATCGCCCAGGTAGGCCGATTCCTTGATATCCCTGTCAATAGGGTGCACAGCGGCCACAAAACGTTCCAATTCGCGAATGGCGTTTGATATTAGCACCGCCTGAAAGTTATCGCCATAACCTACACCATGGCAAATGCCGCTGGCTATTGCATAAACATTCTTTAATACAGCGCCATATTCCGTACCGTAGATATCGTCAGAAATATTGGTTTTGATATACCGGGTATTGATCATGCCTGCAAATTCCGAAGCCAGTTCGGTATCACCGGACGCTATGGTGAGGTATGATAATTTTTCGAGCGCTACCTCCTCAGCATGGCAAGGCCCGCTGATCACCATGAAATCATCAAACGATATACCGTATTTTTGATGAAGAAATTCGGCAATTATCAGGTTTTCGTCGGGCACTATGCCTTTGATGGCCGATACTATTTTCTTCCCTTTCAGGTCGGCAGCCGTAATATCTTTTAACGCTTCTTTTAAAAACGCCGCTGGTACATTAAGCAATACAATATCGGCAGCCGCAATAAGCGGTTTCAGATCGGTAGATATATTTTGTTCGGGAAGTTTGATCTCAACCGAGCTCAGATAATGCGGGTTGTGTGCAAACTTTTGCAGATGTTCCACAGCTTCAGCACTACGCATCCACCAAAAAATTTCTTTTTCGGTAGTGTTGTCGATAAGCATTTTGATATTGGCCGTAGCCCAGCTCCCCCCGCCAACAACTGTGATCTTGTTTAATTTTTTATCCATCAATAAATAATAGAAAATCTATGTGCCAGGTTTTAATCGGCTAAGCAAATTAATGAAATATTATGCACAATAGCCGCATGACTTTTAGATGCAGGAATTAAGATGAGAATTGATTAAATTTGTATAACAGCGATTTGAAACATGACAACAGTAACCGTAGACATTATAAACGAAAAGGCCATGAAGCTTCTGGAAGACATGGAACTTCTTCAATTGATCCGGGTACATACCGAAACTAAGGAATACTCCAATAATAAAAATTGGATTGCTAAATATAAGGGAGCAATGACTAAACAGCCGTTACCCGAAGTTGACGCCCAATTAAAAGAATTGAGAGACGGATGGGAATAACTTATCTTTGGGATAGTAATACAGCAATCTATTTCCTGCAAAAACAATTTCCTCCTGTAACAGAAAAGTTTATTGAGGGCTTATTAGCAGAAAGCCTTCCAACAATCTCGGCAATTACCGAGATTGAATTACTTTGCTGGAAAACAACTTCTGATGCCGATCTCCAACTACTGGCTAATTTCATTAATGATGTAACTATCTTCGAGCTTGAAAAAGCGATAAAGCTTAAGACTGCTGAAATCCGTAAAACAAATCGCATAAAACTTCCTGATGCAATAATTGCTGCCACAGCATTAGTTCATGAACTTACACTTGTTACAAGGAATGTTAAAGATTTTGATCAAATCAAAGGACTAAAAGTCATTAATCCCTGGGCCTGATTTACGACAGATACCTTTTCCGTCACGGGTTACGCTATCGTTAAACCCACGGTAGTTATAACAAAAACGCCCGGCTTTCGCCGGGCGCTAAAAAATTTAATTTCTCATCTGCACATCTGCATATCAATTACTTATTATTATCTGCATTAAACAGTTTCGATTTATCTACTTTTTCAACCGCCTGTCCATCGCTGAGTGTTTTTGAGATGGCCGAATATGGAGCTGATACAACTTCTTCTCCTCCTTTAAGGCCCGATAAGATCTGGATATAGCTATCATTCTGAATACCGGTAGTCACCTGTACTTGTTTCAGCTTACCTGCGTTAAGCACAAATACATATTCTTTAGCAACCGGGCTTATTTGCGGTTTGCTTTTATCATCATCAGCTTTCGGCGGACCATTATTTTCTTTCTTTTCCTCACGGGTAGTTACCGATTGAATTGGCACCGATAAAGCTTTAGCCGAGTTGGTACTGATATCAACAGTAGCTGTCAATCCCGGGCGGAACGGTGACGGGTTATCCGCAGTTTTCTTTAAAAGGGCAACGTATGATTCGGCATTGATCCTCACTTTTACGGTGAAGTTAGTTACCTGATCAGCAGATGTACCTACTACGTTTGCCGAGCTGCCTATTTCAGTCACCACCCCTGTAAATTTCTTACCTAAAAACGCATCCACCTCAATTTTTGACGAATCGCCAAGAGAGATCCTGTTGATATCGTTTTCATTCACATCAACGTTAACATCCATTTTGCTTAGGTCGGAGATGGTCATGATCTCGGTACCGGCAAACTGCTGGGTACCCAAAACGCGCTCGCCCTTTTGAACAGATAATTTTGAAACTACGCCATCAACAGGTGAATAAATGGTAGTTTTTGCAAGGTTATCCTGCGCTTCTTTAACCGAAGCCTGCGACTGGGCCAAACCGTATTGTGACCCTACAACATTTTGTTTGGCAGCCTCAAGAGAAGCTTTAGCGCCTTCATAAGAGGCTTTGGCATTTTCAAATTCTGAAATGGTTAATACCTTTTTATCAAAAAGTTCTTTACTGCGTTTGTAAATACCGGCCTGGTTAGCGTAAGTAGCTTCGGCTTGTTTAAGCATCTGGCTTGAGTTTCCCACACTGGCTTTTTGGGTATTGTATGATGCAATTGCACGGTCATAACCTGACTTTAAAATGTCGGGCCTGATCTTACAAAGCAGCTGGCCTTTTTTAACAACATCGCCCTCTTTAATTGGTAGCTCAACCACCTCACCCGATACCTCGGGGCTTATCTTAACCTCAACATGAGGTTTGATCTTTCCGCTTGCCGATACTGTTTCGTTTATTTCGCGGGTTTCGGCTTTTTCAGTAGCTACCTGGGTTAGCGCGGGCTTGCCTATCATGCCCGTTGCTTTGGCAATGATCAGCAGGACAATCAGTACGCCAAGACCTATCAGAATATATTTAGTAGTTTTTCCCATGACGGTGAATTTGGATATTTTACGGTTAAGATTTTATTAAAGTGTTATAGGGTTACCTAAATAATAGTCAATGACTTTGCTCCTGAAAATCACTTGGTATTGTGCCTCTATCATATCAAACTGCGATTTATTGAGATTGGTTAATGACGTATTGTAATCAAGCGAGTTAACCAAACCTACGGTGTAACGTTGTTGTATAATATTAAAAGCATCCTTATTGGCATTGTAGGTTTGCGTTGCAGACGAATAACGCTTGTCTGCAGCCTGCAAATCCCACACGGCCTGGTAAATGATCTTGCTCAGGTTATTGCGTGCCAGTTGCGCCGTCACCTCCGCGTTTTGGTTTTGCAGTTTTGCTTTCCTTACAGCAGTACGCGAAAGGAACCTGTTGAAAATAGGGATTTGCAAGCTTACCCCTACCGATTGGTTAAAGTTATCGCTCAGCTGCCTGAAGAACGGATTGCTTTTATAGCTTACTTTGTAACCAGGCACCACAACTGCCTGCTGTGAGTTTTGTACAAAACCCAAAGTATCAAACCTACCGGTTGGTGTAGCACCAAAAGGCGTATTCTTAGCATCAGAAAAATATGAGCCGGCAGCACCAAACAACACTACAGATGGATAATAATTACCTCTTGCTATTTTAACACCCTGCGCCGCAGCTTTCTGACGCTGTTCGGCCAATAACACATCGGGGTTTACAGCAAGGGCGGTTTTAACAACTTCCTGTGCTTCATATATTGTTTTTACATTGTTCAACTTACTAATATCCGGCCTTTCAACTTTAATATCGGTACCGGGATCCATTTCCATGTATTGCTTTAGGGTCAATAGTGATTGCTCCAGTTGATTTTCGGCATTGGTATAGTTCAGATCGTTGGTTGATAGCTGGGCTTTTGCTTGCGACAGATCGGCAAGGGTTTGGTTACCTACGTCAAAATTTTTCTGCGCCCGGTCTAAAGCTATTTTTGATACATCAATTTGTTGCTGTGCAGCGGTTACCAGGTCCTGGTTGGTTAATACCAGCAGATAGGTAGTAACCACATTCAATATCAAATCGTTCTTTACTTTGGCTACGTTAGTTCTATCGGCATCAAGCAAAATCTTATTCTGGATAACCGTATTACGCAACTGCCCGCCCTGAAACAGGGTTACCTGCGAGGTAAAGTTACCGTTAACCGCCAAAATACGCTGATTGCTAAACTGGTTAGTTGAAGGGTCGATATTACGGCCGAAATTAAATGAACCCTGCGGACTTACTGCTAAATTGGGCAGTTGGTTATATTTCGACTGTTTAAGGTCTTCGTTAGTGACGGCAGCCGTAAACTCGGCCTGTTTAATGGTAAGGTTGCGTTCAAGGGCGAGGTCTACCGCTTTTTGCAAGCCTATTACTTCCTGCGCGCCGGCATTAAAGCCACATACCGAAAATATAATTGTGCAAATGAGCGTTGCTTTAACTGATAGTAATAATTTTAGTTTCATAAGGTTTTTCTATACAATGGTAAGCAACTGTTCATTACATTGCAGTGTTTATTTTTGTTAAATGTTGTTAATAGGGATAAAACACAAACTACTTCATCTGTATGTACCTGGTTAAAACTCCCTGGCTGCTGAAAAAGCTTTACCCCCAACTCACATGGGATATAAACTCAACTACCCGTTGCATTTATCTCACTTTTGACGACGGCCCTATACCAATTGTTACACCGGCTGTATTAAATATTTTAAAACAATATAATGCCAAAGCCACCTTTTTTTGTATTGGCGACAATGTACGCAAACACCCCGATATTTTTGAACAGGTAAAAGCCGGCGGTCATGCCATAGGTAATCACACGTTCAATCATCTTAAAGGCTGGAAAACCGATACGCAGACTTACCTTGATAATTTTTTAGAAGCCGATAAACTACTAAACACACCGCTGTTTCGCCCGCCTTACGGCAGGATCAAAAGAGCACAGATCCGTGCACTAAAAACGGCCAAACCTGATCTGAACATTTTCATGTGGGATGTGCTCAGCGGCGATTTTGACATAGCCCTTCAACCCGAAGATTGCTTAAAAGGTGTACTCAAACATACCGAAGCCGGATCAATGGTGGTATTTCATGATAGCATCAAGGCTTTTAAGCGGCTGGAATATGTACTGCCGAGAGCATTGGAGGCTTGGAGTAAGGAGGGATATAGTTTTAAGAGTTTACAGTAGGCAGTAGCAGTTTGCAGTATAAATGGCAAATATAGAACAAGCCTGTAGTTGCAAACTGAGAACCGTCTACCGCAACTTAAAAATAAAATAGCCGCATGTTATAAAACATACGGCTATTAGTGATCTGGAAAACGTTGTTAAGTTTATTTTTTTACAGAAGCATTTTCCGCGGCTTTGATAATTACAGCGGCAACAGCTTTAGGTTGCGATATGAAAACTACGTGGCTTCCTTTTATTTCGGTTATTGTTGTATTTGAACGTTTGTACATAGCACGCTCAATATCGGGGTTTATACTTTTATCTTCAGTAGCTACTATGCCGTAAGCCGGTTTAGTTTTCCAGGCGGCGTTAGTGATCGGAGTACCAAATCCTTTTGCATAGAAAGTACCCTGTGAAGCGTACATGAAATCAGCTTCTTCTTTGCTGATATCGGCACAAAAACCAGCATGGAATTTAGCTTTATCATAATAAACAATGCCTTTATCATCTGGTGCTAACACGCCGTTTTCAGGAGCAGGAGGGGCAGTTTGTAACCACTGAATGGTTGTTTCGCCTTTGTCTGGCTGAAACGCGGCTATATAAACGAGGGCCGCTACCTTCGGGTGATTACCTGCTTCGGTGATTACTGTACCACCCCATGAGTGGCCTACTAATATCGCAGGGCCGTCTTGTTTATCGAGTGCGACAGTTACGGCTTTAACATCGTCTTCTAAAGAAGATAATGGGTTTTGCACCACAGTAACGTTGTATCCTTTTTTGGTAAGTTCAGTATATAAAGCTTTATAGCCCGATCCATCAGCAAATGCGCCGTGAACCAATACTACATTTTTAACAGCCTGTGCCTGTGCTGAAGAAATAAAAGTTAAGACTGTAGCAAAAGCTAATGCAAGACTAAGCAAACCTGCTTTGATACTGCTTTTTAATGTTGGAGTTTTCATATTGTTTGTTTTTAAATGTTGTGTTTGATTTAACAATACAAAAGTGCCCCAATTGCGGCAGGTGGGAAATGTTGCCAGTTCCCGAAAGATTGTAATTTCTTCCCGAATCATCCAGCAAGCCTGCTAAAAATGAAAAAAGCCGGTAAATAATTTACCGGCTTACACTAAAAAGGCTTTTATTATGCCAGTACAGGCTGTAGTTTTTCGTTTCTGAATTCAGCTGGCGACTGTTTGGTATGGCGTTTGAAAAAATTGCAGAAATAGGCAGGATCTTCAAAACCCAGTTCATAAGTAATTTGCTTAACCGACTTGGTAGTGTAGCTGAGCAACCTCCTGGCTTCAACAATAATACGCGACTGGATCACCTGCTGTGGTGTTTTGTCGTTATAAAGTGAGAAAATATTTGATAGTGTTTTGGGCGATTTATTCATCAATCCAGCATAAAAGTTGACCGAATGCTCGCTTTTGAAATTCATTTCAACCAACAGGTTAAATTTCCGGAAGATATCCAGTTTTTGATCCTGGTTATTTTCTGCGGGGATATATTCAGTGCGGGCCATCTGTGTTACCATGATGATCAGCCGCTTTAACAACATGATCAGCATATCATTCTGAATATTATCTTTAATATGTAGCTCCTGGGTAAAGATATCAAGCAATACTTTAAGCTTCGATTGGTTGGGATCATCCAGGGGAATGAACAGCAAATTGCCCATGCCAAAAAGGAAACCGACACAGCTAACCTCGGTATCATGATCAATCAGGCAATAGAACTCCCGGTTAAACTGCCAGGCAATGATGTCTGAAGATCTTTCGAAGGTAAAGGTCTGGTCGAACATGAGCGGCAGCAGCGTGTTGCTATTAAATTCATGATCTGCACCATCTATATTGATAATCTGGCTTGCACCGGTGTTCCAGGCGATGGTAAAGTACTTCTTTGCTTTATCGCGGGTATAAAAAAAGCGGTCAAAATTTTCTTCCCCGCTGATCAGTAACAGATCGCCGCCGGTTTTATGGTCGGAAACAATTAACTTCATTAATTTTTTGGTGTTAAAGATAAGGCAGATTGATGAGGTTTGCAGAGAAGAGGCATGCTTTTTACACTTCGGAAGCTTTCCGGACTCCTTCGGGGAAATCTCATTCAACAAAATAACAGGGTTTTGAACTATTGCCGAATTATCTTTCCTTTGCACCCATGAGCAACGAACTCACCGACAAGGCATTTTGGGCCGGTTACTGGGAATCAAAAAAAGACCTGGCTTTTAATGTGCCGGCTAATTATACTTTTCATAAACTGCTAAAAAACATTACGGATACCAACAAACCGGCTTCGGCTATTGAGCTGGGCGGTTTCCCTGGGTATTTTGCAATTTTTCTGAAGAAGTATTTCGGATTAAAAACCACCCTGTTTGATTTCTACGTACACCCTAAAGTTTTGAAGGAAGTACTGGATGCCAACCAGCTTAATGATAAAGACATCGCAGTTATTGAAGGCGACCTGTTCAAATATGAACCCGAAACCGAATATGACCTGGTACTTTCATGCGGATTGATAGAGCATTTTAATGATACCCAAGGTATTATCGAAAAACACCTCTCCTTCCTTAAACCGGGCGGTACACTGTTCATCACCCTGCCTAATTTCACCGGTGTTAACGGCTGGGTACAACGCAACTATGACCTTAATAACTACGAAAAACACAATATCAATAGCATGAACCCTGCATTACTGGCAGGCTATTGTAAAGAACTTGGACTTAAAAATATTGAAGCATATTATTACGGCAAGTTTTCGGTTTGGCTCGAAGATAAGGCCAATAAACCGGCATTGGCTAAAGCCATCACCAAACTGGTTTGGGTAGCCGGCAAAGTTTTCACCAAAATTATCCCGGTTGAATCAAAGTTGCTGTCACCTTACATTGTAGTTACAGCCACTAAATAAAGCTTTAACTGTTCCCTTTCCGGAAACTATATTTTGCCAGTTTGTGGTATAAATATCCGCGTCTTTTCATTGCTTCCGAAAGAGTTTCATCATCAGTTATGTCATCACTTAGCTTGGTCACGCCAATTCTTTGCGAACCATATATGCCTGTATGCCCACTGAAAAGATAAGCGGTAAAACAGGCCACGGCAAATAGCAAAGCATGCTCGCCTCCAAAAAGCTCTATTCCCATAAAGGTGCAGGCCAGCGGCGTATTGGTTGCTCCTGCAAAAACGGCTATAAAACCTAATGCTGCAAATAAACTTACAGGCGCATCGAGCAAGCCGGATAAAGTGTTACCTAAAGTAGCGCCAATATAAAACAGCGGCGTTACCTCGCCGCCTTTAAAACCTGTACCAAGCGTTACAGTAGTGTAAATGGTTTTCCAGAGCCAGCTCCAGGTATCGGCACCGCCGGCATGAAAAGCAGATGGAATAGTAACAGCGCCCACGTGCTCAGCATCTACCCCTAAACTTAAATAATCGGGCTTACCATTAATAAAAGTAAGCGCAATGATGACAAGTCCACCAATGAAAGGGATAAGCCAGGGTGTTTTTACATATTTAGTAAAAAAGCTTTTAATTCCATGTACCATTTTTGCAAACAGATAACTCGCCAACCCGAATGCGATAGAAGCTACTATCGTTTTGATGATTAGTAACAGGTCAGTTGAAACATAGCCCGAAAACCAGTGCGGAATAACCGGGATAATATCGATATGGTAAGGGGTATGATGAACGCCCCAGGCCGCCACCGTAACATCACCAACAATACCGGCAATAAGACAAGGCAGCAGGGCATTATATTGCACCCGGCCAATGGTTAACACTTCCATAGCAAAAACGGCCCCTGTTAACGGCGTGCCGAATACCGCACCGAACCCTGCCGCTATGCCTGCGGTAAGCAGGGTTTGCGTATCGGCTTCATTGAGTTTAAGCCATTTGCCTATCATTTGAGCTAAACTACCGCCCATCTGTACGGCTGTACCTTCGCGCCCGGCCGAACCGCCAAACAAATGCGTAATTATAGTAGTAATCAGCACCAGCGGTGCCATGCGTTTAGGAACGCCGCCACCGGGATTATGAATTTCTTCAATAATTAAATTATTTCCCTTCTCTGCCGAGCCGCCAAAAAGTTTATAAATGAAAAATATCGCTATACCCGCCAGTGGCAGCAAATACAACAACCAGTTATGAGCAAACCGAAAATGGATGGCCCAACTCAGCAGCCATAGAAACAAAGCTACCGCGCTGCCTATAACAGCGGCAATAGGAATGACAATGACCGTCCACCGGAGGGCGTTTTTAAGGATTGCGAAATGTTGAGAAGAGAAAAGCTGGTTATTCATAGTGCTGATATTTATTTACCCACAAAAAATTAGCACAGGGCAAAACCTGTGAATTAATTATCTGTAGGCGCCATCAGCTTTTTAGGGCGGTTAAGTAGGAAGACACCATTTCCTTTTTGTGAATACTAAGATAGGTTTCTTTTGTTAAAAATAAAACACGGGAGTGTCGCTTTAAACAAAGTACAGACAGGAGGCGCCTACGGAGCCAAATATCTCTCAATTGCTTAAGCTATAAACATGTTACTCCTACGGAGTTTGAAACCGCATACACTTATACTGTAAATACATAACAGGATTATCTCAAAATCTCTATACTTTTTTAGGACGAGACATCTGCAAAAAATCCGTAGGAGTACCATGTTTGTAGAGAAATGGAGCAAATGTATTGGCTCCGTAGGTGCCTCCTTTTAAAAGTTATCTACAGCAAAATAGCCTTACTTAGCACGTATGCATAGTAAGGCTATCTTTTCCTGGTCGGTTTAACAGACCGGCTCAAGTTATTCTACTCAAGCAATGCTTAATGTTTCCACATCCTTAAGAGCCAGAAGCATTAATTTACCCTGGTATTCCACCCAGATGTCGGCGAAACTATTCTCATCGTACCCCATAAATTTTAACGGATGACCTATATGAAGGTTCTTCCATTTTTTTCCGATGTACTTAAGGAGTTGTCCGCTTTTTAGTGTGTGCTTTGCCATAAGTTTTAACTTTTAGGAGTGAAAAACTAAATTAATTAACGAAATCGATAAAATTTAACTTTTAAAGAATATTTCTTGAATTGTATCAGGTTTATTACAACTGTTGGTTAAACAACCTTTGCTTTACTTTGCTCAATTACCTCAAGGTAAAAGTTTTCGTATTTAGGCAAAATGCTGGCTAATTCAAACTCCTTGGCGCGCGCCAGTGCATTTTCTTTAAATTTAGCTAAACGTTCTTCATCTTCCAAAATAAATATTGCTTTTTCTGCCATACCGTCCACATCGCCAGGCTCTTTCAAAAAGCCGGTCAATCCGTCAACATTTAATTCGGGCAAACCACCTGCATTACTGCTGATCACAGGCACTTTACAAGCCATAGCTTCAAGTGCTGCCAAACCAAAACTTTCTGATTGCGATGGCATCAGGAAAAGGTCGGATACAGAAAGGATCTCTTCAACAGCATCTTGTTTGCCTAAAAAGCGCACGTTATCAGTAACGCCCAGATCACGGCAAAGTTGCTCGCACATGGAGCGTTCGGGCCCGTCACCTACCATCAATAATTTTGATGGGATCTTTTTGATCACTTTGGCAAATATCTTCACTACATCTTCGGTACGTTTTACTTTACGGAAGTTAGAGGTATGCACCAGGATCTTTTCGCCCGAGGGAGCAATGGCTTTCTTAAAGTGATCTTTGGGTTTAAGGCTGAACCTGGTAAGGTCGATAAAGTTAGGGATCACCAGGATGTCTTTCTTAATATCAAAAAACTTATAAGTATCGTCTTTAAGGTTTTGCGATACGGCCGTTACGCCGTCGCTTTGATTGATTGAAAAAGTAACAACCGGTTTAAAGGTGCGGTCTTTACCAACCAATGTAATATCTGTACCGTGCAGCGTAGTTACCACCGGGATATAAATGCCGTAAGTCATCAGGATCTGCTTAGCCATAAACGCCGCTGATGCGTGAGGTATAGCATAATGCACATGCAATACATCCAATTGTTCATGCCGAACAACATCAACCAACCTGCTCGCCAAAGCAAGCTCATAAGGCGGAAAATCAAACAACGGGTAGTTGGAAACCGAAACTTCGTGGTAGAACAGATTTTCGGAAAAGAGGTCCAACCGCGCGGGCTGGTTATACGTTACAAAATGTACCTGGTGACCACGGTCTGCAAGGGCTTTACCAAGTTCAGTGGCAACAACCCCGCTTCCGCCAAAGGTTGGGTAACAAACAATTCCGATCTTCATTAATATCTTTTAATTGGTGCAAGTTTAACAGCAATTTACATCAAATGTGTTAAGCTTGTGTAAAATGATGGATGGATGATAATTACCGCATATTTAACTTAATGGCGCGGTCAACCATTAGCCACACTAAACGTTTAAACATATATCAAACCAATAATAAACATCTGATTATCAACATGAGCAACAGCATAAATTTAACAATAAATGGCATACAACATATCGGGATCCCGGTAACCAATATGGAAGCATCACAACAATTTTACAGCAGGTTGGGCTTTAGCAATGTAATGCAGGCCCCCTTTACCGATAATGGAGGCACCGGCACCTGTGTTATGATGCGGCGCGGCACTATGATCATGGAACTTTATCAGCTGCCAGAAGCTTCACTGGCAGAGATCCGCGCCCGCTCAAACGGGCATGTTGACCATGTGGCTTTTGATGTAGATAATATCGACCTCACTTTCAAAACTATTAAAGAGGCTGGTTTTAACATTCTTGAACCGGAGCCCGTGTTTTTACAATTCTGGAAAAATGGTTGCAAGTATTTCAACATTACCGGCCCGGATGGCGAGCGGCTGGAGTTTAACCAGGTGCTTTGATTTGGAAATTAAACACCTGTCATCCTGAGCAATAGCGAAGAATCTTCTTTAACAAGCAACACCGCCATACAGAGCCAAGAAAATGCCTTTTTCTTACTCATGACATAACAAATGAAGGATGCTCCCGTCAGCAGGTAAGCTTCGGGCGAAAGCGGGCAGAACAATGGTGGCCTTGAGCGCAGGAAAGGGCATAGCAAGTTTTTGCAAAAGCTCGGGTGAGTGGGTGCGGAGCAGGGCAAAATAATTGCAGCCCGTGGTTCTGACCGCTTTGCAGGGTAAAGGCCTTGTGCGCAAAGAAGCCTATCTGCTGACTTGACTTTTTGGATACTTTTGTGTCAAGACAAACGGCGAAGCCCTCTTGAGCACCTAAAAAATGAACAACAGCGAAAAAAGTATCTGGCCCCGCGCGGCCAAGAGCGCGACGATGGAAGTCCATGGAACATGGATCGTTACCTGCCTGTCGGGGATTGCTTCGTACCTCGCAATGACGTGGTGGAGATGTCATTGCGCCTTCAGGGCCCAACGGATTTAAACGCCCACCACTACAAAAATTTAAAACGCCCTGAACAATGGCCTGCTTATCAACGGCGAAAATGACCATGGGATAGAGCTTAATATTACCAGCAGGGCAATAGTTAGCCAGATAGCCATAGTTTTAAATTTCTCCTGATCGGTTGTTTTCCGTTTGGCTTTGGCTGAGGCGATGGTGATCAGCGTAATACCGATCAGCATCATGGTAACGTGCTCCATACCAAAAAAGCGGATCTGCCGCTCGTGCACCGCTTCTTTAAAATGACTGATGAAATAATTTGCTATCGGACTAATAAAATACAGCCAAAGCCCTACAGTTAACTGGATATGGGCAATCGTGGCGGAGATCACTCGTACCCGGTCGTCAAATTTTGAATAAACTTTATTGCCAAGCCATCCGGCATAAGCGCGGTACAGGGCAAAAAGCAAACTGGCCAAAACAAACCAGCGGATAAGGGAGTGCAGTGCTAAAATAAAGGCGTACATATATTATAGTATGACGAACGGCAAAAGAAAAGATTTTATCCCGAAAAAAATTATTTTGATGCCATTCCTCTTATATAAATCTCACCCGGTTTAGCGTTGGGGTTCGGTTTATAAACACTGCCTTTGCGGGCTTCAGGTGCCAGCATCCATATATTGATCGTAACATCTGATGATGCATCTTTATTCTTTTTCCAGGTTAGGTTTATTTCGTTGATATCCTGAGCTGAAACGAGTAAATTTTCGTCATCAACAAAATAGCCATCAATAGCAACCCTGGTTTTTCCATCTATATTAAACCTCTTTTTTATATCATTAAAAGTGGTTGTTTCAATCTTCACCTCTTTTTTAAGTGTTATCATTATTATACCAAACTTGCTCAGGTTGGCCAGATTTACCGGAACATTCCCATCCTTCAATACTGTTAATGAACTGATATCGTTAGGGTTTATATGCCCAAGCCCCGTAATGATATTGGGAGCAACAATAATTAATGGCTGCTTTTCCCTTGCATCGGGCAAATGGCGATATAACGAATCCGACGCATCAGCTTTAAGCTGGTTTTTGACAGCATTTGTGCTATCAGTTTGCGCCATTACACTAAATGCACCGAACGCTACTACTAATACTGTAATAAGTTTTTTCATGGTTTATAATTTATGGATAAGATGTAGATACCATGCAATTTCCATAAATTAAACTGATTTTTTTCCATCGCGATTTATATTTTAGTGCTCTATTAAACCTGGCCTTAAACATGAATAAAATTCAAGTCCTGTTAACCTGCTTTGCTTTATTTTTTATATCACTACTCAGTTATATATATTATGAATATTCTACGTTTGACGATAATCAAATCAGATCCTACACCCAAATCAATCGCTATAAAATAGAATCAGTTAGACATGGCTATTACCAATGGTATGCCCATATTATAGTTAATAAAAGCGATGGCAAACGAATCTTCAAATTATATCACTTTGAGCATAAATATTACTCGCAGGAAACAACCTATATTCAAAATAAAGCAGATTCATGGTACTATCGTATACCTAAAAGAGGATCATTGTATAGTGTGATTGCATTAAGCTCCAATATGCAATCTGTTGAGATATATGAATTTACTGGAGACTAAAACCTATCTATAGATCTAATCACCGAGCCCTTACATACCAACTTAAACCCGGTACTCCCAGGAAAACTGAATCCTACCTCGTCACTGATACCAGATTAGTAAGCTTTACAAAGTCTTCCACACTTAATCTTTCCGCACGTAAGTCAAGCATCGGCTCATCGGTTAGTTTCTCTTTGTTAATAAGTGATGATATAGCGTTGCGGAGGGTTTTTCGGCGCTGGTTAAACCCGGCTTTTACAATTTGCCAAAACAGTTTCTCATCACACTCAAGGGTTTGCTTATCATTACGTGTAAGCCTGATCACTGCCGAAAGTACTTTTGGCGGCGGGTTAAATACACCGGCTTTCACGGTGAACAAATATTCAACTTTATAATAGGCTTGCAAAAACACGCTGAGGATCCCGTACTCCTTGCTGCCCGGTTTTGCGGCACAGCGTTCGGCTACTTCTTTCTGGAACATGCCCACTACCTCAACTACCTGCTGGCGGTTATCAAGCACTTTAAACAGGATCTGAGATGAGATGTTATAAGGAAAGTTACCAATGATGGCAAAGTTTTCGGGAAAAATGCTTTTAAAATCAAGCTCCAGGAAATCGGCATTAATGAGGCGCGTACCCAATTGCGGATATTTCTTTTTCAGGAAATCATACGATTCGGTATCGATATCTATAAGCGATGTTTCATATTCGGTTTTTTGCAGCAGGAAATCAGACAGCACGCCCATCCCCGGCCCCACCTCAAGCACATGGCCAAATCGCCCTTCGGGCCTCAGACTGTCAACTATCTTCGCTGCTATGTTTTTATCAGTAAGAAAATGTTGCCCTAAATGTTTTTTTGCCCTTACCAATGTCATTATTAATCAAATATTTGAGCAAATTAAATCATATTTGTGCTTTTATCAGGAACTGTAAGCTTAAAATCTTTTATTTGCGAGATGAAAGCTTAAAGCTAAAGGCCTAAAGCCGAACGCTTAACGCCCGATTTGATGTAAATTTAAATAATAAACAATCACAATTAGAATCAGTGAAGATCATCAATTAATGGGTGAAATCACAAACTAATCGGTGAAATCAACATATAAAAATGAGCGATAAATTAAAAATTGGGATCAGCATTGGCGATGTAAACGGTATCGGGTTAGAGATAATTATTAAAACTTTGGCCGATAGCAAAATTTATGAGTATTGTACGCCTATTGTTTACGGGCATACCAAGGTAGCTTCATTCCACCGTCGTGCAACCCATGTTAATGAGCTTAATTTTTTAGTGATCAATGATCCTTCGCAAACGCATTTCCGCAAACCTAATATGATCAATTGCTGGGAAGAGGACGTGAAGATAGAGTTGGGCCAGGTTACCGAAGCCGGTGGCAAATATGCTTTCAAATCATTGGAGCGTGCTGTATACGATCTGAAAGAGGGTTATATCGACGCATTGGTTACCGCCCCTATCAATAAGGATAACATTCAAAGCGAGCAATTCAACTTTCCGGGACATACTGAGTATTTACAGCAATATGATGGCGCTGCCGAATCACTGATGTTTTTGGTGAGCGATACATTACGTGTTGGCGTAGTTACCGGCCATATCCCGGTATCTAAAATTGCCGAAAGTATCACTGCCGAAAAAATATTGGCTAAATTAAAGCTGATGAACCATAGCCTGCAAAATGATTTTTGGGTACGCAAGCCCAAAATTGCCGTATTAGGGCTTAACCCGCATGCAGGAGATAATGGCCTTATCGGTAGTGAAGAAAAAGACATCATTATACCGGCTATTGAAGAAGCCCGCTCAAACAACATCCTGGCATTTGGCCCATACTCTGCCGATGGCTTTTTTGCCAATGGCACTTACCTGCAATTTGATGCCGTGTTAGCCATGTATCATGATCAGGGACTGATCCCTTTTAAACAGATAGCTTTTGAATCGGGGGTTAACTTCACCGCCGGGTTAAACTTTGTGCGTACCTCGCCAGATCATGGTACCGCATATGATATAGCAGGTAAAAACCAGGCCTCTGAGATCTCTTTCCGCGAAGCGTTATTTACCGCTATCCACATCGTAAAAAACCGCCGCGAAGGACTGGAACTTAATGAAAATCCGCTTCTATTTAGCAAGCTGAGCCGCGACAGGGATTAAAAAAAGCCATGTAATAGTAATGTTTCAATTTAATTACCGTTAAATTAAAACATTTACGCCGCTATGTGCATTTACATGACTGAATGAGTAATTTTCTGAGTCGTATACGTTCAATTGATGCTTTCCGCGCTGTAACAATGTTTTTGATGATATTTGTGAATGACCTGGATGGCATTCCGAATACCCCAACATGGCTAAAACACGCGGGCTCAAATGTTGATGCGCTGGGTTTGGCCGATACCATTTTCCCTGCATTTTTGTTTATCGTTGGTCTTTCAATCCCCTTCGCATTTCAAAACAGGTTAAAACAGGGCGATAATTTCAAATTGCTTTCGCGTATAGTCAGCCGCTCGTTTGCGCTAATTTTTATAGGTTTTTTTCATGCTAATATGGAAACCTATAACGAGGCCACTACCCTATTACCTAAGCCGGTTTGGGAAAGCCTCGTTACATTCAGCTTCTTTTTCATTTTTTTAGATTACAGCAAGGATACGCCGCCAATCAGGCGTTATTTATTGCAAGGCTTCGGCGTGTTGTTACTGGCCGGGATGGCTGTCCTTTACCGCACCAGCGACCCAGGGCATACCTGGCTACATTTCACATGGTGGGGGATCTTAGGCTTGATTGGCTGGGCGTACATGCTTTGCGCCCTCATCTATTATTATTCCGACGGGCATTTGTGGGTGCAGCTTGCGGCATGGATGTTCTTCATGTTCTTTAACCTGGATGTTCATTTCGGTTTTCTTGATTTTTTAGACAAGCTACAGGGCTATATCTGGATAGCTGGCAATGGCGCTATGCAGTCGTTCACCATGGCGGGGGTATTTATCTCGGTGTTGTACATGCGCCTTAAAGCCAATAACGAAATGAAGATGCTATGGGTAGCCATGATCCTGATAGCCATCATTCTGTTTAACCTGGGCTTTATAGTGCGCTATTTTAGCGGAGGTATCTCTAAAGAACGTGACACTCCTTCATGGGTGCTTATTTGTACCGGGATAAGCCTTGTGGTATATGCCTTCTTTATTTTCCTGGTTGATGTCAAAAACAAATACAACTGGTTTAAGGTGATAGAGCCCGCCGGCACCAACACCTTTACCTGTTACATAGTGCCCTTCCTGTTTTATCCTATATATGAAATGAGCAGGATAGGCTACCCCGAATACCTGAGCCAGGGCGCCGGGGGCCTTATCAAATGTATTGTATTTGCCTTTGTAATGGTATGGCTTACCGGTTTGCTGGATAAGATCAATATCAGGATTAAGATATAATCAGATCATTTGGTTTGGTAAGTCCGGATAAGATCACCTGTACAGGGATCTACAATTACTGCTGTATCGCACCAATTAAATAAAACCATTTCGTTTTGATCATTGATTAATGCCCCGACAAAAGGGCAATTTTTGCCCTCATAATATAGCGGCACATCCTTAATCTGCCACAAAAAATCGCCCAGCTTGTCAAATGCAAAAACATTACGACGATCGCAAACTCCGTTTGGTATTTTTAATATAACAATTAAAATATCACCGGCCTCAACAATTTCCTCCACAGGATATTCAAAATCAACATTGTTATTTCCGGCAAATGTTACTTTATTGTCTTTTACTGCATAATTCATCGTTTAATTTTCCGTTTAAGCACCCCGACTTAAGTCTTTTTCGATTTAAAATGTAAAATATATGTATTAAAAATCAAACCAATACCACGGTTAATTGCATTTAACACATTAGTGTTTATATTTGCGTTCGCAAAAAAACATCATTTTACTATAATGAGAGAAATACAATTCAGAGAAGCGCTAAGAGAGGCCATGGTCGAAGAAATGCGCAGCGACGAGAATATATACCTGATGGGTGAAGAGGTTGCCGAATATAACGGCGCGTACAAAGTAAGCCAGGGAATGCTGGACGAATTTGGCGCAAAACGTGTTATAGATACGCCTATCTCTGAATTGGGCTTTGCCGGTATCGGCATTGGCTCGGCGATGAACGGCTTACGCCCTGTTATCGAGTTCATGACTTTCAACTTTTCGCTGGTAGCTATTGATCAGATCATCAATGGCGCTGCCAAGATGATGTCAATGAGCGGTGGCCAGTTCTCAGTGCCAATTGTTTTCCGCGGCCCAACCGGTAATGCAGGTATGCTTAGCTCTCAGCACAGCCAGTGCTTCGAGAACTGGTATGCTAACTGCCCTGGCTTAAAAGTGGTTGTTCCATCAAACCCTTACGATGCTAAAGGCCTGTTAAAATCAGCTATCCTTGATCCGGATCCGGTTATTTTCATGGAGTCGGAATTAATGTACGGCGATAAAGGTGAAGTTCCTGAAGAAACTTATTATATCCCGTTGGGTAAAGCAAAAGTTGTTAAAGAAGGTAGCGATGTTACTTTGGTTAGCTTTGGCAAGATCATGAAAGTGGTTATTGCTGCTGCTGCCGAACTTGAAAAAGAAGGCATCCATGCTGAAGTTATTGACCTGCGTACTGTACGCCCTATTGATTACGCTACAGTTATTGAATCGGTAAAGAAAACAAACCGTTTGGTAATTATTGAAGAAAGCTGGCCTTTAGGTTCAATTGCTACCGAGGTTGCATTCAAAGTACAAAAAGATGCTTTCGATTATCTTGATGCTCCTATCCTGCGTATCATGGGTGGCGACGTTCCACTTCCTTATGCTCCAACTTTGATCCAGGAATACCTGCCAAACCCTGAAAGGGTGATCAAAGCGGTTAAAGAAGTATTATACGTTACCAAATAATCGTTTACTTAAAATAGTTTATAAAAAAATCCCCGGCCTATAGCAGGCCGGGGATTTTTTTATAAACTATTAATCGGTTCTTATTACGCTCTTTAACTTATTGAGCTTGCTTAGCCTGTTCTTTCATTTTATCATTGGCCACAATAGTGATCTCCACCCTGCGGTTTTTCGTACGGCCATCAGCAGTGGTGTTATCAGCAATTGGTTCGCTTGAGCCTTTTCCGGTAACTGTCATGCGCGATGAAGCTACATTGCCCGCAGCTAAATATGATTTTACAGCATCAGCCCTTTTTACCGAAAGCGTTTGGTTGAAACTGTCGGGGCCTGTATTATCGGTATGCCCAATGATGCTAATATTCGTTTCCGGATTTTTTTGTAGTGAAGCAGCAAGGTTTTGCAGGTTTGTTTGAGCTTCAGGTTTCAGATCCGACTTATTGGTATCAAATAAAATACCTGAATCAAACTTAACCAAAATACCTTCACCCTCACGGGTTACTGTTGCGCCCGGTACTGTTTGTTTGATTTCGGCAGCCTGCCTGTCCATATTACGGCCAATAAAAGCACCAGCAGTACCACCAACAGCACCACCTATAATAGCACCTAAAGCAGTATTACCGGCAGCTTTACCAATAAATGCACCTACAGTGCCGCCTGCACCTGCGCCAATGGCAGCCCCTTTTTGTGTTTTTGTAAGTGAATTACATCCTGAGCCTAATATGCCTGCTGTAGCTAATGCTATACCAAGGGTGGCTACTTTTAATTTAAGCGTTCTCATTTATTTGTATAATTATGTTATGCTGTACAATTTACAAAGCAGATGCCAAAATAGGGTTATGGCAGTTTTAATAAGCACATTCCTTAAAAGAACATCCCTCATCAATCATAGCAACATTTTTTTAATGATAAGTAAAGTTAATTTCAATGAAGTAAAGAATACGGGATTGTTGATTTTTGCAACACTGCCCGATTTTTAGTACAAAGCAGCAGTGAAATTTTTGCTACAGTACAATTTGGCATACCTTTTTACAGTTTTAGGAAATTACTATCAGTGTAGCAGGGAAAATAA
>NZ_DASVOB010000795.1:0-2775 GCF_036383575.1 Mucilaginibacter sp. | reverse complement strand
GGTTGCCAACATGCAGGGACACGACGCGGTTTCCATGTCGGATAGTGCCAGGATCAATATCGGCACCGAAGGTATTGGCTCGGTTCATGACCTGTATCCTTTAACTGCTGATGTAAGCAACCAGATCCAGCGTTATGCTGTTGAAAAAACACGCTTAGGCATCCCGGTACTTTTTATTGAAGAGGGCCTGCACGGTTACGAAGGTTTGGGTAGCACCACCTTCCCGAGCCCTATGGCGCTGGCTGGTGCCTGGGATACGACTAATGTTCACAAAGCCGGTCGCATCATAGCAACCGAGATGCGCGCTCATGGTGTTGCCATGGTATTAGGCCCGGTGCTTTGCCTCCCGCGTGACCCGCGCTGGGGCCGGGTTGAAGAAACCTACGGCGAAGATCCTTTTCTTTCGGCAGCTAATGGTGTAGCCATGGTAAAAGGTTTGCAGGGCAATAAGCTGAGTGATCACAATACCGTTTTATCCGAGCCAAAACATTTCGCTGTACACGGGATCCCGGAGGCGGGCAGTAACACCGCGCCGGTTAATATGGGCGAGAGGGAAGCCCGGTCGTCCTTTTTATATGTATTTGAAAAAGCAGTAAGGGAGGGCGGTGCGATGGGCATGATGGCCGCTTACAGCGAAATTGATGGTATTCCCTGTGTAGATAATAAATGGTTGTTAAAAGATGTGCTGCGTGGTGAATGGGGCTTTAAAGGCTTTGTTTTGTCCGACCTTGGCGCTATCAAGATGTCACTTAATAACCACCAGGTAGCAACAGATGCGGCGGATGCGCTTGCCCAAACCTTTACGGCTGGCATGGATATGCAGTTCTATGATTTTCCGCACGTACCTTTCCACGAGGCTATGAACAAGGCGTTGGCGAGTAAGAAATTAGCTATGGCTGATCTAAATCGTGCTGTATCAAATGTGCTGCGGGTAAAGTTTATGCTGGGTTTGTTTGATCACCCTTATATAGATGCCGATCTGCTGAAAAAAGTAAACCATACAGAGGAGAGCCGCGCTGTTGCACTGAAACTGGCACAGGAGGGCATCAGTCTGCTAAAAAATGAAAACAATGTATTGCCGCTTGGCCCTGATGTGCATTCGGTAGCTGTAGTCGGGCCGTTGGCCGAAAGTACATACCTGGGCGGTTACGCCAATAAGATGGGTAAGGGCGTAGCTATATTAGATGCCTTGCGGCAAAAGGCCGGAAGTAACCTCGATATTAAATTTGAAACAGGTTATACTGCCGACACATCAGCCGCAAAACAAACGGAATATCTTGAAAAGGCGGTTAGCACGGTTAGCAAGTCGGATGTAGCTGTGGTTGTTTTGGGCGAGGATATTAACGAAGTGGGCGAGGGGAAAGACCGCGCCAATCTCGACCTCAACAAACAGCAAAGCCGTCTGATTGAAGCCATATATAAAACCGGCAAACCTACGGTAGTAGTACTGTTTAACGGCAGGCCATTATGTATTAACTGGATAGCCAAAAAGATCCCTGCCATTGTTGAATCATGGTTTTTGGGCGAAACCGGTGGACTGGCTATTGCCGATGTGCTATTAGGCAAAGTAAATCCATCGGGTAAACTACCGATGACCTTCCCGCGTTCGGTAGGGCAGATCCCATATTATTATGATCATAAACCAACGTCGAGGCACGTGTATGTTGATCAGGATACTTCTGCACTGTTCCCATTTGGGCATGGATTAAGTTATACCTCATTTGAATATTCAAACCTCAAAATCACTCAGCCGCAGATTCCGCTAAATGGTTTCGCAAACGTTAGCGTTACCATTAAAAATACCGGTAAAGTTGAAGGGGAAGAAGTAGTCCAGCTTTATTTACGGGATGTTATCGCCAGTGTTACTACACCTATAAAATCGCTTAAAGGTTTTAAAAGGATCAGCCTTAAGCCGGGAGAAAGTGGTACAGTTCGGTTTAAAATAGATAACAAAGAACTCATGCTCTGGAACCGCCAAATGAAACAGGTTGTTGAACCGGGTGAGTTTAAGGTGATGATTGGCGGTTCGTCTGAGGATATCAGACTGAGAGGGAGTTTCTATGTGAAATAAATAGTCGGAATCAGAATTTACAGGATTTTAGGATTAGCAGAATTTAACCGATCAACATTCTGAAAATTTTCTAATTCTGTAAATTCTGATCAAAGATATTCCGGAGCATGCCAAACATGAGTCCGGTGTTTAGTTGATGATTACCATGATATTTTGGTAACCGGTGCGCCTGGGGTGAGATACAGGCGCACCTTTTTTTTATTTTGAAAAAGGGGCTGTCACTCTGAGCCTGTCGAAGATTCGCGCGCAGAGGCCCCGCCCACCATGCTTCGACGGGCTCAGCATGACACCCATTTTTAACTTTGTCATCCTGAGGAACGAAGAATCTTCTTCGCCCCGCAAATTCGCTATGCTTGGCGAAGAAGATGATTCGCTATCGCTCAACATGACAAATAAGCAGGGGGCTACAATTCCTTCAAAAAGCCCAGCAACGCAATCGCAACACCCGCCAATACAGCTATCATCTTACGCATATTAAAACGATGATCAGCGCTCGATTCAAAAAGTATGGTAGTTGAGATATGCAGGAAAATCCCGATAACCACGCCCATGATCCTGTTGAAGTAATGCTGCAGGTTGCCGATGTTTCCGCTACTTAGCGCGTCGCTGAAAAAGTAGCCCGCAGGGGCCATTATCGCAAATATCGCCACAAAAAATATGGTTTTGTTTTTGCCCTGCTTGTTGGTAAGCAGCACTGTAGCCAG
>NZ_DASVOB010000794.1:0-8111 GCF_036383575.1 Mucilaginibacter sp. | reverse complement strand
TGGTAGCCATTGGCCGCAAGCCGCAAACGGAAGCATTAAACCTGCCGGCTGCGGGGATCGAAACAGATGAGCACGGCAATATCAAAGTAAACGATAAGCTGGAAACCACTGCTGCCGGCGTTTATGCGCTTGGCGATGCAAAAGGAGGCCCGGCATTTACGCATATTTCTTATAACGACTATACCATTGTTTACCGTAACCTGTTTGAAGGTACAAACTACAATATAAAAGACCGCCCGGTGCCTTACTGTATGTTTACCGACCCTCAACTGGGTAGGATCGGGATCGACGAAACGGAAGCGAAAAAACAAGGCATCAAATACAAAGTGGCCAAACTGCCTATGGCGCATGTGGCCCGAGCCATTGAAACCGGCGATACTCGCGGCTTTATGAAAGCTATTGTTGATCCGGATACAAAAAAGATCCTGGGCGCTACCGTACTTGGTCCAGAAGGCGGCGAGATCATGACCGTGCTGCAAATGGCTATGGAAGGCGGCATAACTTACGATAGGATCCGTTATTGCGTTTTTGCCCATCCGCTATATTCCGAATCGCTGAACAACCTTTTCATGACCCTTGGGGATTAATCCGGAGCGCATGATAAAGGTTGACAGGGTAAGTAAGCATTTCGGAGGGGTTAAAGCGGTTAATGGCGTATCTTTCGAGGTAGAAGACCACGAAAACCTCATCCTGTTAGGTACCAGCGGCTGTGGTAAAACTACTACGTTAAAAATGATCAATCGGCTTATTGAGCCAACAAGCGGCGCTATTTACATTGATGGTAAAAACATCCTGGAGCAGCAGTCTGAAACCCTGCGTCGCGGAATTGGCTATGTGCTGCAAAATAATGGCCTGTTTCCGCATTATACCGTTGCACAAAATATTGCGGTGGTGCCTAACCTGTTAAAATGGGATAAGCAAAAAACGGAAAAACGTACAGCCGAGTTGATGGAGAAACTCCACCTTGACTCGTCATATCTCAACATTTACCCCAATGAGTTGAGCGGTGGCCAGCAACAGCGTATTGGCCTGGCCAGGGCATTGGTGTCTGACCCGCCGGTGTTGCTGATGGATGAGCCTTTCGGGGCGCTGGATAATGTTACCCGCTCAAAAATTCATGCCGAATTTAAAGCGCTCGATGAGCTTAAACGCAAAACCATCATCATGGTAACCCACGATGTGCAAGAGGCTTTTGAATTGGGCGACCGCATCTGCCTGATGGATAAAGGCAAAATTGTGCAGAATGGCACGCCTACAGATTTATTATTTAAGCCGAAAAATGAATTTGTAAAAGACTTTTTGAAAGAGCAAAGGTTACTGCTGGAACTTAAAACAATTACCCTTAGATCGCTTTGGCATTTACTTTCAAACGAAGAAATAAAAGGGGTCGAGCCTGGGATACTGGTTAATAACAAAGATAATTTATGGGCGGTTTTGGAAAGAACTACATTTTTTAATGCTGAACGCCTAAACATAATGGATCTGGAGAATAAGGAATTGAAGACTGTATCTTTTGAATCTTTAATGTCGGCTTTTTATCAATATCAGAAACGCGACAGAAATGAATGAGCAGCAGCAAACCTTATGGCAGTTTATGCAGCAGCAGTCCGGCAAATTGCAGGAACAAACCCTGCAGCACATCGGGCTTACCTTTATTTCGCTCTGCATTGCTGTACTGGTAGGCTTGCCGCTGGGGATCCTTATTGTTCGCAGAAAGCAACTTGCTGGTATTGTTTTAGGTATTGCAGGGGTGCTGCAAACTATTCCCAGTATCGCGCTGCTTGGTTTTATGATCCCGCTTTTGGGTATCGGTCCTAAACCGGCTATTGTTGCCCTATTGTTATATGCTTTGTTGCCGATTATTCGCAATACCTACACCGGCATTTTAGGGGTGGATGCGGCAGTTAAGGAAGCGGCTGTAGCCATGGGGATGAGCAAATGGCAGATCTTGTTTAAGGTAGAATTGCCGCTGGCCATGCCTGTGATATTCACCGGTATTCGCACTGCTACAGTGATCAACGTTGGGGTTGCAACGCTGGCTTCGCTCATCGCTGCCGGTGGATTGGGAGAGTTTATTTTCGGCGGGATCTCACTTAATAATACCAATATGATATTGGCAGGTGCAATCCCATCTGCGCTGTTGGCCGTTATTTTCGATCTGTTGCTGTCAATGGTGCAAAAGATCAGCTTTAAAAAGCTGAAGCGTGTTATATATGTATTCCCGGCATTGCTCATAACATTATGCTTGTTCTATATTGTCCCCGCAAAATCAAAAGGAAAACTTACCGCTGGTTTTACGCCCGAGTTTATGGGCCGGCAGGATGGCGACCTCGGCCTCCGGAGTAAATACGGCTTGAAGATCCATACCATCGTGATCAGCGATGCGGTGATGTACAAAGCAGCGTTTGAAAAGCATCTCGACGTGATCAGCGGATACTCAACCGATGGGAGGCTAAAAGCGTATGACTTGGTTGTGCTGGATGACGATAAACATATTTTTCCGCCATATTATGCTACTCCCATAGTGCGGGATGACGCGCTTCAAAAATTTCCTGACCTTGAACAGACATTAAACCTGTTGTCAGGAAAAATAAATGATTCAGTCATGACGGTTTTAAATTACCGTACCGACTATCTTCACCAAAGCCCCGAAAGGGTTGCTAAGGATTTTTTGGTGGCCAATAAATTGTGGCGGGCAGAGCGGGGTGGGAGCGATGGCATGGTGCGCATAGGTTCAAAGATTTTTGGCGAGCAATACATCCTGGCTAATATGTACAGCATGCTGATCAAGGGTTACACAGATCATGAGGTATCGACCAAAACAGGCCTTGGCGGCACTAAAATTTGCTTTGATGCGCTAACCAATAACCAGATAGATTTTTATCCCGAGTATACGGGTACAGGTTTGCTGGCAATTTTACAGGCATCGCCAAAAACAGTTAATGAAGTAGCAATAAACAGGGATAGCACATATAATTATGTACAGCGCCAGTTTGAAAGTAAATATCAAATAAAATGGCTCAAGCCAATTGGCTTTAATAATGCCTACGCTTTAATGATGAGGCAGCAGCAGGCAAAGCAATTGGGTATTAAAACAATTTCAAACTTAAAGCAGTTTTTGGATAGTAAGTAATATCAATGGATTTAATAGCCCGGTACAAAGAGGTACGCCAGCGTACAGAAAAAATTTGCTCGTATTTGCAAACGGAAGACTACGTGGTACAGCCCGTGGTGGATGTTAGTCCGCCGAAATGGCATATCGGGCACGTTACCTGGTTTTTTGAAACTTTTATTCTCAAGCCCTATTTTATGGGCTACCAGGAATACAATCCCGATTACAACTATGTTTTTAACAGCTACTACGAAACTGTTGGCACACGGGTGATCCGTACCGATAGGGGCAACCTGAGCCGCCCTACGGTTATTGAAATTTACAGTTACCGCAAATATGTTGACGAGGCCATGGAAAGCTTTTTGTTCGGCGAGGTAAGTGGCGATGTTAAAGAGTTGCTTATCCTCGGTTTTAACCACGAAGAGCAGCACCAGGAGCTTTTAATGACCGATATTAAATTCATATTGGGCCACAATCCGCTGTTTCCGGCCTATAATAAAAACTACACCGCTCCGCATATTGACGAGGGGGGAGATGATGCCTTTATTAACATGGATGAGGGCATTTATGAGATAGGCTTTAACGGTGATGGATTTTGTTTTGATAATGAGCTTAACCGCCATAAGGTATACCTGAACGCTTACGAGGTAAGCCCTAAACTGGTTACCAATGCCGAATACCTGGAATTTATTAATAGCGGTGGTTATCATGATTTTAGGCACTGGCATGCTGAAGGTTGGGATTGGGTAAAAACCAATAAAGTTGAGGCACCTTTGTATTGGCATTTAATAGATACTGAACGGCATAACTATACTTACCACGGTTTAGAACTTTTGCATTTAAAAGAGCCGGTTACCCACATCAGCTATTTTGAAGCCTATGCGTACGCCTCATGGAAAGGCTTAAGGCTGCCAACGGAATTTGAGTGGGAAGCAGCGGCTTCGAAATTTAACTGGGGCCGCCGCTGGGAGTGGACAGAAAGTTCATACCTGCCTTATCCGGGTTTTGCCAAAGCGCCGGGTGCTATTGGCGAATATAATGGTAAATTTATGGTTAACCAGAAAGTGCTGCGCGGCGCGTCAGAAGTTACGCCTCCAGGTCATAGTCGTGCAACTTATCGCAATTTTTTTCAAACAAATTTACGCTGGCAGTTTACTGGCATAAGACTTGCGAAGTAAATTGACACAAAAACACCACCATCTCTATGAACCAAGCCTTTACACCAACAGCCATAAATTGTGACATAAGTGCCGAAAACAGGCAGTTTTATGCCGACGTTATAGCAGGGTTGCAATCGGAACCCAAGCACCTTAACTCAAAATATTTTTATGATGCCAATGGCGATAAGCTGTTTCAGGAGCTCATGAACTGCCCGGAGTATTATCCAACCAATTGCGAGCTGGAGATTTTTTCGGAAAAAACTGCCGAGATCTGCGATGCGCTGATTGCCGATGGTGATGCTTTTGACCTGATTGAGCTTGGTGCCGGTGATGCCATGAAATCGACGTATCTGCTTAGGTACCTGTTGGAAAAAAAGGCTGATTTTACTTACCTACCTATAGATATCTCAGATAATGTAATCTCGTACCTTAACATAACCCTGCCGGTAACCTTGCCGGGGTTGAAGATCACCGGGCTTAACGGCGAATATTTTGAGATGTTGAATAAAGCGGCAGCTATTTCACCGAGACGTAAAGTGGTGCTGTTTTTAGGTTCAAACATTGGCAATATGCCCATTGACGGAGCCATTGAATTTTGCCGCGAGCTAAGAAATAACCTGTCGGAGGGAGATATGGTATTGATAGGCATGGACCTGAAAAAAGATCCGAGGGTTATCCTTGCCGCCTATAACGATAAAGATGGCATTACCCGCGAGTTTAATCTCAACCTGCTTCGCCGCATTAACCGCGAGCTGCATGCCGACTTTGATGTGAGTAAGTTTGAACATTATCCAACCTACGATCCAGAAACCGGGGCCTGCAAAAGCTACCTCATCAGTTTGCAGGATCAGCAGGTAACCATCGGCAACGAAAAAATAGATTTCAAAAAAGATGAATACATCTACATGGAGATCTCCCAAAAATTCACCCTGATGCAAACCGATCAGATAGCCATAAACACAGGCTTTCAGCCGGTAGGGCAATTTTTCGATACCAAAAAATGGTTTATCGATGCGGTATGGGTGGCAGCGTGACCGCTGATTAGGAGTGATTACGTTGATTTCGCTGATACTTTAACAAGCTCAGAAAAATCAACGTAATCAGTGTAATCAAAAAGCATCAACGGTTCAGAGCACTTTCGGATTCAATTCAGAATCTATCAGCCCGCCGATAGGTTTGCCCATCAACCATTTATGGTGATCATTTTTTTGCCATTCGTTTTTGTAGGGGGTGATGCGGGCGCCATCGGCTACGTAAATGATGGTCATCACCTCGCGCATTTTATTTGAGTTATTGCCCGGTGCATTGTGGATGGTAAAGCCCCGGTGCCAGGTGGCATCGCCAGCCTTCATGGTTTTGGCGCGGGTTATCTCAAATCCCTTCTCTTTAACATAATCATCAAAGGCCGATTCGGACTCGTCAGAAATTTCGGTGTTAAACACGGCGCCGTTAACATATGAGCCTGAGGCAAAGGTTAGCATGCCCATATTTACATCAATATCAATCAGCGGCATCCAAAGGGTTACGGTGTTATTGGTGTCGATAGGCCAGTAGTACTGGTCCTGGTGCCATGGTGTAGGGCCGCCGCCAGGTTCTTTAAACAGGGCCTGGTCGTGATAAATGCGTACGTTTTCAACCCCCATCAGGTCGGCGGCAATTTTGGCCAGGCGTTTGGCCATTACAAAAGTTTTAACATCTTCATCAACCTGCCACAGGTTCATGATCTGTAAAAAGGCTTTACCATAGGTGTCCCGTTCTTCCAGTTTACGCTTTTCGGTATTGTACCTGTCGGCAGCGCCAACAATTACAGGGCGATAGGCAGCAATTTCATCTTTTGTAAGCACTTCGTGTACAAGGGTATGGCCTTTTTCACGAAATTCATTAATATTGTGGTTGGATATTTTTATAAAATTATCAAGTACCGGTAAATGAGCGATCTGTGTATTCATAGTTTTTAGGTTTATATTTCAAAGTAAGGTTAACTTTAGTTGAAAAAAAATGAAATGAATGGTACATTTATGGGTGATTTTATCCGTAATTTGAATCGGGGTTTTATTTACGTTAAAATATGCAATGATAAAAGCGTCGTACGAAGTTCTTCAGCCTACAAATACGCAGTCATTTCTTATCCGGAAATTTGACAAGCTGGCATTTGATGCCCCTTATCATTTCCACGAGGAATATGAATTGACGTGTATTATCAGCGGTTCCGGCAAGCGCTATGTTGGCAGCCATATGGAGGATTTTGCGTCCGGCGATCTGGTTTTGCTTGGTCCTAATCTCCCGCATTGCTGGAAACTGGAGCCAAATGAAACAGTGCTTCGCGAAGCAAGCGCCGTAGTGATCCAGTTTAATGATGCTTTTTTAGGCGAAGAGTTTTTCAACAAATTTGAGCTTCAACTCATCAAAAAACTTTTTCAGCAAAGCGGATGCGGGGTTTCATTCTATGGTGAAACCTGCGCCGAGGTTAAAAAGTTGTTACTTGGCCTGGTTGAGGAAAAAAGCAATTTCAGGATGCTGATAGGTTTGCTGGAGATATTGCACCGCATGGCTTCGTCAGAAGAGTATACCCTGCTTGATCAGCACCGCATTATAGGCGAACGTTCCAATACCGAGCGCGAGCGGATCAACCCGGTATTTGCCTACCTGGTCGACAATTTTAGAAAACACGTGTCGTTAGATAAAGCGGCCAGTATTGCTAATATGACCCCGAATGCTTTTTGCAAATACTTTAAAAAAGTTACCCGCAAAACATTCATGGAAACTATAATTGAGTATAGGCTTAATTACGCCATACAGCAACTGGTGCAAACAGATAAGCCTATTTCAGAGATCTCGTTTGAGAGTGGTTTCGGCGATGTGTCTCATTTTTATAAAATGTTTAAAGCCAAAATGAACCTGAGCCCGCTTAACTACCGCAAAAGGTTTATGCGCAACCTGGCAGGCGATAAAAAGCTGTCGGCGTAATTATTAAGTACTAAGTCGAAAGTCGTAAGTCCGAAGTTTTGCTCCTCTTTTTTAGACTTAGAACCTGTAACTCACGACTATAGACTAAGTGACATTGATAATGCCGCGTTTAATGGCATAAATAACTAATCCCACTAAATTTTTTGAGCCGGTTTTTTCAAATAGCCTTGCGCGGTAGCCTTCGACAGTGCGTACGCTCAGGAAGATTTTATCTGCTATCTCCTGGTTGGAGCATTCCTGGCAAACCAATTTAAGCACTTCAATTTCGCGCTCGTTAAGGTCGGTTTTGTTATTGGGGATATTATCGGCCTGGTCATTGCCTACCAGTTGTTTGATGAGTGTTATGGACAGGTGCTCGTTAAAATAGAAGCCCTTGTTGTAAACGGTAGATACGGCCTCGATGATCTCTTCCGGTTCGGCATTTTTAAGCAGGTAGCCCGATGCGCCGGCTTTCATCATATCCACAATATATTTGTCTTCGTTAAACATGGATAATGCCAGGATCTTAATGTCCTTAAAATGCTGGTGAACATGAGTGGCGGTTTGGATGCCATCCATCTCGGGCATTTTAATATCCATTAATATAACATCAGGGGTTTTGTCTGTTAATAAGCCTATCAGCTCTTTTCCGTTTGAAGCTTCGAGTACCAGCTCAAAATCCCCGCAATCTTCAAGGGTAGCTTTTAAACCATTTCTGAAAATTTTATGGTCGTCTACTATACCTAATTTAATTGGGCCCATTGGTTGCTTTCAAAATTCAAATAATTAATAAATATAGGCTATTGATTTTAACTATGCTACTTTTAATTTAATGATTGTGATTGCCCCGCTAAGCGGTTTGCTGTATGTATTTATTTCACCGTTAATGAGTT
>NZ_DASVOB010000793.1:0-4815 GCF_036383575.1 Mucilaginibacter sp. | reverse complement strand
CCCTAAAATGTTCGGCCGTATGATGGACGAGAAATTAGGTTACCTGCACTTCTGGTTAACATTTATCTGCGCTTACCTGGTATTCTTCCCAATGCACTTTATGGGTCTTGACGGCGTACCGCGTAGGTATTATGCCTTCACTGAATTTGCTTCAATGCAAAAATGGTTAACTATAAATACATTTGTTACCTGGGCTGCTATTATCGCTGCACTTACACAGTTTGGTTTCCTTTATAATTTCTTTGTATCGATATTCAAAGGACAAAAGGCAACTCAAAATCCATGGGAGTCAAATACATTGGAGTGGACTACTCCTGTTGAGCACCTGCATGGCAACTGGCCGGGTGAAATTCCAACTGTTTACCGTTGGCCATATGATTACAGCAAACCGGGAGCCGAAGAGGATTATATCCCTCAAACTGTTCCTTACTCGCAAACAATGAGTTCAAACCAACCGCATGATTTCGAAGATAATCCTGCAGGTTTAGCAGAACTTAACAAGTTTACAAGTACGCTGAAAGCAAACGAACAAGTAAAATAAATTAATACTTATCTGATCTTTTAGGGTACCTACCTAATTTGAAGATTTGAAAATCTGAACAATTTGAAAATCACATTTTCAAATCAATAAATTTTCAAATCTTCAAATTCAGAATGGGTACCCTAAATTTTTAGACATATTTAGATGAGCACAGCCGCAAAAAATAGGTTTCAAAAGATCAATATTACAACCATTGTTCTGCTGTTTGTTTTGATTCTTGCCGGTGGTGTTGTACGTAGCTCAGGTTCAGGTATGGGGTGCCCCGACTGGCCAAAATGTTTTGGAAGATATATCCCACCTACTGATATAAACGATCTCCCTAAAGACTATAAACAAAAGTACGTAGCTAAACGCATAGAAAAGAACCAGCGTTTTGCGAAAACACTTGATGTATTTGGTTACAGTGATCTGGCAAAACGTATTCGCGAAGACCGTTCCATCCTTGTACCTGAAGAGTTTAACGCAGGCAAAACATGGACAGAATATATCAACCGCCTTATAGGTGCTTTATCGGGTCTTTTCCTCTTGCTTTCTGTAGTGTTCTCTTTCAGCTATTGGAAAACAGATAAAAGAATAGCTATCCTGAGTATTTTTAACCTGGTGCTTGTGGGGTTTCAGGCTTGGTTAGGTTCAATTGTGGTATCAACTAATTTAGTTGCCTGGATAGTTACTGTACACATGCTTTTAGCATTGGCTATTTTGGCTATTTGCATTTACACGTATCAGGTAGCGAGAATTTCAGGAAAGAGTACTTCGGGCTCGTCGTCTTTGGTTTACATTATAACGCTTGCTGCACTGTTTGTAAGTATCCTGCAGATCGCCTTCGGTACCGAGGTACGGGAGAAGATCGATGCGGTTGCTAATCATTTCCAAGGCGGTTACCGTAAAGATTGGATCACTAATGCCGGCGAGATCTTTCAGCATCATAGGGATATAGCCATTTTGGTGCTGATATTGAATGTTGCCTTATTTGTTTTGATCCGTAAAGGATTTAACAGGCATTCCATCCAGCAACAGCTGATGAGTTTTACATTTTTAATGATCACGTTACAGATAGTTACCGGGATCTTATTATCATATCTCGCGTTACCACCGGTGGCCCAGGCCGCGCATATAGTATTGGCGAGTTTAATATTTGGAGCACAATTTTATTTGCTTTTGAATTTATTTCAAGGTGTTAAGGGTAGGGAGGTAAGCAAATGAAATGGGCTGATTTTTCAAAACTGATTAAAACGAGACTTACCTCTTTGGTAGTGTTTTCGGCATCCATATCATTTTTAATCGGGAGCCGCGCTAACGGGCATATCGTTTGGATTGATTGGGTTAAATTGATCATAGGGGGCTTCCTGGTTACTTCTGCAGCCAATGCTTTCAATGAGATCATTGAAAAGGATCTGGATAAGCTGATGAAGCGCACTATGGATAGGCCAATCCCTTCAGGTAAAATGACTACCGGGCAGGCATTGGTATTAGGTTTAGGCATGGGTATGGCAGGTACTTACCTGTTGGGCAGTTTAAACCTGTTAACCGGCTTGTTATCGGTGTTCTCTATATTATTGTATGCATTTGCTTATACGCCGCTAAAACGTAAATCGCCGATAGCGGTTTTTGTTGGAGCGATTCCTGGCGCTTTGCCACCGCTGATCGGTTATGTGGCTGCACAGGTTCATGGAAGGATAGATGAGATAGCGATAATCCTATTTTCTATTCAGTTTATCTGGCAGTTTGTTCATTTCTGGGCTATTGCCTGGGTTTTGGATGATGATTATAAGCTGGCAGGTTTTAGGTTACTGCCGTCGGGCAAAAGAGATTTAACAAGTGCGGTAATTACGTTTATATTTGCCATTGTTTTAGTCCCCGTAAGTTTATTGCCAACCTTTTACGGTTATGGTGGTTACTGGGTAGGCGGAGTATCATTGATATGCAGCTTAATATTCTTATACCAGTCATTTATGTTGCTGCGTACCCGTCAAATACCCGAGGCGCGTAAATTAATGTTCGGCTCGTTTTTTTACCTGCCGTTAGTTCAGATAATGTTTTTAGTAGATTTTATAGTTAAGTGAGATGATGGCAAGGATGGAACAAGATAACGACAGGCTTAACCTTGGTGCCAAAAAGTTTAACATGTGGATCTTTATATTCACATCGTTTATGCTTTTCGCGGCTTTTACCAGCGGCTTTATCGTTTATTCGGGCGGTAGCGGTCACGGTTTAAACGTGATCATGCCCCAGTCGTTTTTGTATATCACTATTGTTATAGTATTAAGCATCGGCACATTGTTTTTAGCGTCAAAGGCTGCTAAGGAATTGCAGTTTGACAAACAGAAGCTGTATTTATGGATCACATTAGGTCTGGGATTGGCGTTTTTTGCCTTACAAATTTATGCCTGCTATGTGTTAACCTACAAAATGCAGATCTATTTTGTTGATCCAAACGCTTCGCGTTCGTTTGTTTACGTTTTTGTCGGTGCGCATTTAGTGCACATTTTGGCCGCGTTGTTATTGCTAATAAATACACTTATAGGTACATACCGTAATATCCCCCAGATACGGAATATGTTTAAAATGGAATTAACCTCCATTTTCTGGCATTTTCTCGATATTATATGGATTTATCTGTATGTTTTTTTACTTTTGAATCATAATTAATACACCCATAGATTAGTACAGATGAGTACAACAGTTTCACAAATTGACGAAGTAAAAACTTCGCCCTGGTCGGGAGGAAGATCCCCGTTCAACGTGGAGTACGGAAAAATAATGATGTGGTTTTTCCTCCTTTCGGATGCGTTCACCTTTTCATCATTATTGATAGCTTACGGTTCATTACGTTTCAGCGCAAGCGTATGGCCAGGTGCAGATAAAGTTTTTCAATCAGTACCCGGTGTTGTTGATAGCGGTTATCCATTGGTTTTCGTGGGTATAATGACCTTTATCCTCATTGCAAGTTCTGTTACCATGGTATTGGCTGTTGAGGCTGGCCACCGTAACTCAAAAAAGGAAGTTATTGGGTGGATGATAGCAACCATTATAGGTGGTTTCATGTTCCTTGGCTGCCAGGCTTTGGAATGGGGACACTTACACCACGAAGGTTTTTGGTGGGGTAGCGTTCCTCCGGCAGAAGAGCTGAAGCATTTATTTAGAGGTGGTTCTGAAGCTGTACAGCACATGACCTCTCAGGAGTTTGCCAACTTATTCTTTACTATAACGGGTTTCCACGGTTTCCACGTATTTACAGGTGTAATCATCAATATCATCATCACCGTTAACGTGTTAAAGGGCACGTATGAGAAACGCGGTAGCTACCTAATGGTTGAAAAGGTTGGTTTATACTGGCACTTTGTAGACCTTGTTTGGGTATTCGTATTTACATTCTTTTACTTAGTTTAAAAATATTTATCATATGTCAGCAGAATCACACGAAGTTCACCATGACGGTGAGCACGAAACCATGACCAAAGGCAGGATCTGGAAAGTGTTCTTTATATTATTGGGTATTACCATTATAGAGTTTATTATAGCGCTTGTATGCGTGCCAAAAAACATCCTTCCTATACAGTATGCTAACCCTGTATATATTGTTTTAACCTTGTTTAAAGCTTTTTATATCGTTGCATATTTTATGCACTTAAAATTTGAAAAACTTGGTTTAGTGTTATCGTTAGCAATTCCGGTAATATTTATAGTAGGTTTGATCCTGGTACTTACAAACGAAAGCCACCATTGGGTTGACCTGCGGTTTCCGCTATAATGAATAAGGCTTCTATATTAAAAAAGATCCTGATCCTGGTGCTCATATTAGCAGTACCAGGATTTTTATATTATTTACTTACCGCTAAAGGTAAAAACAGGTACAAACCCCTGGCTGTTTTCGGGCCAAAGGTGGTTGCTAAAACAGGCCATAAGTTTCATGGTAAGTATATCCCTGATACCATTTACCATACCATTCCCGATTTTAAACTGACCGATCAGGAAGGCAAGGCGGTTACATTAGCTACACTGAAGGGAAAGATCTTTGTAATTAACTTCTTTTATAAAAACTGCCCTACCGTTTGCCAAACCATCAACAAGAATATGAGTTGGCTGGTGGGTACTTATTATAAAAACAAGATGGTTTACTTTTTAACCATCACTGTAGATCCCGAACACGATACCCCGGAGGTTCTCAATAAATACCTGCAAACCTTCAAGCCCGAATCGAATCGCTGGCTGATGTGCAGCGGCGATACCTCATCCGTTTACAGCTTTGCCCGCAATGGCCTTTATGTTAACGC
>NZ_DASVOB010000792.1:0-1985 GCF_036383575.1 Mucilaginibacter sp. | reverse complement strand
GGTTTAATTGGCCGGGTACGATCCAATTCCCAACGATACTTTCAGGCTCGCATCAGTTGCCGTAGCTTTACGCAGGCGATAAACCATCCGGATGCGTACGCTTGGCTGCCGCACCAGTTCGTCTAAAAAGTGTGAGTTGTCAATGTCAAGTACTATGCTGTTGCCGGCGTTGGGTTGGATATCTTTACGTATGGCCACCATCACCTCTTCGCTGCCATCGTTTTTAGCCATGTATACCCTTAATGACGCTATATTGCCAATGTTATAATCTGATGGGTCGCTCGACTGCAGTTTGGCTGATATGATGCGTACCTCGCTTATCCTGCTGGCATTGTTGCCATCTTTAGTAAAATCCTGGTCAAAGCTGTTACCCGTGCTTATTGCGGTTTCAGGTTCATCAACTTTGGCCGATGCCGGAATAACCATAGTGGCGGTATACGGGAATGTTGATTTAACAACTGATTGCAGCATAGCACAGCTGCCCCAAAATAAAATAGCCGCAAGCAACGGAAAAACAGGCTTCTTTATCATAGTCCTTAAAATATAAAGTATTGCGCCCTGGCGCAATTACAGGTTCAATTGGAAATTACAGGCCGGGCTGTAAGTAAATATAGTGAGATTTTACGGAAATAGTAAGCCTATTGTTTTAAGAAAATGTGCCCCTAAACTTAAAAAATGCCGGGTGTTATTGCGACAATATTAAATATGAAAAAAAACATGAATGGTGTTTGTTAAAACTCTATCTTTGCACCCCGACGCTGAAGTCGGGATTTCTTGGCTTTCAGCGCATAGGAAAAACCGTTTAAAGGCTTAAATGCCTTTGACTATTGACTTAGAACTTTTGACTTAAAAAAAGCCCTATGCCCAAAGACACCTCCATCAAATCCGTTCTGATCATTGGCTCCGGCCCAATCATTATCGGCCAGGCTTGCGAATTTGATTATTCCGGCTCACAAGCCGCTCTCTCGTTAAAAGAAGAAGGCATCTCCGTTTCTATTATTAACAGCAATCCGGCAACTATCATGACGGATAAAGTTATCAGCGATCATGTTTACCTTCTGCCGCTCACCTGCGAAAGCATTGAGAAAATTTTAACCGAACAGCAGATAGACGCTGTGCTGCCTACCATGGGCGGTCAAACCGCGTTGAACCTTTGTATCGAAGCGTCTGAACGCGGCATATGGGAAAAATATGGCGTTAAAGTTATCGGTGTAGATATTGCCGCCATTGAAAAAACCGAAAACCGCGAGGCTTTCCGCCAGCTGATGGTTGACATCGGCGTAGGGGTTGCCAAATCAAAGATCGCCAACTCTTTTCTTGAAGGTAAAGAAGGCGCGCAGGAAATTGGCTTCCCGCTGGTTATTCGCCCAAGCTATACACTGGGTGGTAAAGGCGCGGGTTTCGTTCACAAAAAAGAAGATTTCGACGCTGCCCTTAACCGTGGTTTACAGGCTTCACCAACCCACGAGGTATTGGTTGAACAGGCAGTATTAGGCTGGAAAGAGTACGAATTGGAATTGCTGCGCGATAGCAATGACAACGTGATCATCATCTGTTCTATCGAGAACTTTGACCCGATGGGTATCCACACCGGCGACTCGATCACCGTAGCCCCTGCCATGACCCTGAGCGATCGTTGCTACCAGGAAATGCGTAACCAGGCTATCAAGATGATGCGCGCCATCGGTAACTTTGCCGGCGGTTGTAACGTGCAGTTTTCGGTAAACCCTGCCGATGAAGCGATCATCGCTATCGAGATTAACCCGCGTGTATCCCGCTCGTCAGCCCTTGCTTCAAAAGCTACCGGTTACCCAATCGCTAAAATTGCTGCTAAGCTGGCGATAGGTTACAACCTTGATGAAATTGAAAACCAGATCACCAAAACCACTTCGGCTTATTTTGAGCCTACTTTGGATTATGTGATCGTTAAAATACCTCGCTGGAACTTTGATAAGTTCAAAGGCGCTAACAGAGAACTTGGTCTG
>NZ_DASVOB010000791.1:0-7059 GCF_036383575.1 Mucilaginibacter sp. | reverse complement strand
TATATGAACTGGCTGTTAATGTATTGGCCGATAGGTAAAGTGTGTTGTAGGTTTTTACATTCATGAAGTTGATGGCGCTCAGGTCCAGATCTATTTTCCATTTTTCTATTCTGAATTTTGCATCAGCATCAGCAAAAAAGTATTTCAGATCGGGATTGCCTTGCTGGCGGGTGAAATAATGCTCGCCCGATAGTTTGAATTGTAAATAGGTTGTTGGATCATAATTGAACGAAGCTTGCTGAAGCAGCTGGTTAATATGATAAGCCGAGGCTTCCGCTGCCGAATGGGTGTGTATTTGGGTAAAGGTTGCCTTATAACTGAAGTTGACCTGCTCGTTCACTTTGGTATTGGTGCCTGCATTAAGTGTTTGGGAGGTAGTACTGAAAGGCAGCAGCGCATTATTCTGGATCTGCACCGATTTGTTACTTTGCCATTGTACGCCTCCGCTAAAAGTGGTTTTTAATGCAAAGGAATATTTGCTGATGGTGCCGTTCACCGTCCACGAATCGGTACTGTTTGGGTATGGCAGCACAATACGTTGCCGCAGGCTGTTGGTGATCACATCCGAAGCAATATTATTGGAAGCGATATGATTATAAAGAACGTTCATACTGGCAAAAAACAATGTTAACGCCTTCCGGTAATTGAACCCAAGGGCTGCCAGTTGATTTTGCCGCTCGGTAAGATTGGCATTATTGGCGTAAAGTGTCCGGTAATCTTTCAGGATATAGCCCTGGTATATATCCTCTATGGTGCCCGTTTCGTTGCGGTAACTGTAAAGGAAGGTAAGGTAGTTCTCGAGCCCGGTTTGGTATTTTACTCTTAACTGCGGGTTGAAATACAACCTTGTTAAACTTTTTTTCAAGGAATACAGACTGTCCGAGTAGTCGATCCGCTGCAAGCTTAACGGTAGGGTCAGGTTCACTTTGAGGATACTGCCCGGCAGGTCGTAAGCGGCTTCGGCATATAGTTTTTTCCTGGTCCAGTTTAAATGGTTGATGGAGCTGTCTGATGCGAGGGTGACCGTGTTATCAGCCTGCGCAACGTTCAGATCAGATGTTAAAGTTTGTGATTGAACACTGAACCCCGTTTTGAAACTCTGGGTAATAAGGGTTGAAGGTATTTTGAAAGAGATATAGTTATTGGTGAACCAGGTGGGCACATTCACATTTTGTACCAACTGAGCGTAGGGTATACCGTTATTAAATATCGCATTGTTATAATCCGGTTCAATTGCCCTGCTCTCCGGTTCGGCCGAGTGACTGATATAAGAATAAGCCTGGATAATATTGTTCGATCTTAAAGATCTGATCAGGTTAAATTCATTGGAAAAACTTAGTGCATTATCCCTGAATACCTGGTTCACCATAGTGCCATTGGTGTTCAGGTTGGAGTAATTGGTCGACCGGTTATTATCCATCAGCAGTACATCATTCAGGTAATATTTATCCTGGTTAACGTTCAGCGTAAATTGGGTATGCCATATATCCGGACGGAAGCGGTTACGTTGTGTTTCATTATAGCGTACTGTGTCGCCAGGCAAAAAAATAGTGGTGTTTTGGCTATAATCCTGCCTACGCGTATCGTGCAGATAATAGACGTTGATCTTCATCTGCACGTTCTTTTTAAAGTTGACCAGGTTATTGAGGTTGAGGATGCCTGAGCGGTTGAACAAATACCGGTCGCGCGATAAGGCCGGATCATTCACGGAACCAAGTGACAGCATAGTGGCAGGCACATCGTTGTCTATCCGCTGCATATAATCGGCGAAATTGTGCGATACCAGGTCCTCCTGGAGATCGTTACCCGTGTTATTGCCTTTGAGATAATTAATGGCCTTGTATTTATCCTTAAACATCATGGCATTCAAATCCACATCATAATTGCCCGGCAAACCAGCGCCGACGCTCTCCTGCCCAACCATCTGTAATTTGGCGCCTTTCTTGAAGCTGAGATTGAGGGCCACATCATCGCTCATTACTTTATTCTGGAGTACCTTAACAGGCTGATGATTTTCGATCACCTGCACCTGGTCAACCACGCCCTGCGGAATGGTGCTTGTAGCGATATTGTATTTATCATCCAGTAGGTTATCGCCACCGATGTACAGGTTGGAGATGGGTTTATTGTTATAGCTGATCCTGCCATCGGAGGCAACGGTTATACCTGGTAGCTTCTTGATCACATCGCCGATCACCCTGTCCTGTATGCTGCTAAAATCCGATACTTTATAGCTCAAGGTATCGCCGTTTGTCCGCAGTACCGGCCGGCTGCTTTTGATCACTACCGCCTGTAATTGGTTGATAGAAACCGATAAAATAAAATCGACAGGGGCCTGTAAATTCGTAATGCTTTTGCTCTGGTTTTTATAGCCTATGCAACGCACCTCGATCATTAGGCCGCTCACCGGCGTGTTAGCCGGGAGTGGCAAAGTATAAGAGCCTTTGATATCTGTAACCGTATAGCTAACGATGCCATTGGTAGCAGTGTTTTTCAGGTTAATGCTGGTATAAGGCACGGCTTTACCGGTACTGTCCTTTACGGTCCCCTTGATACTTTGACCAAAGCACAAGGCCGAAAACAGCAAGGCTATAGCCAACAAGCAGGCAGATTTTATAAACCGGCTCATTTCTTTTCAGGTAACTCTATCGGGTTATTGATTACAGGCGGCGGACCTATCCTGATATCGATTTTTGGTGCCGGCCGTCCCTGGCTCGCGGCTTGTGCTGCAGCCATCGACTGGGCAAAGGCGTTTGGGTCTTTGCGCATAGCCTCCTGCAGTTTGGCAAACTCCTTTTCGTTAGTTTTGATAGCATTAGTGGGGACCTGGATGATGTTAGGATCGCCGGCCTGGTCGTCCATACCTATCATGACGACCATTCTCCCTTGGTTATCCGGGGCCGGGCCTGCTGCCTGTGTGTCCTTTTGAGAGGAGAAGACCGCCTTTTCAACCCCGTCGAACTTAAAATCAACTTCTTTTTTAGCATCATAAGCCTCCACAATTACTCCCGGCAAGCCATTGAGTTTCCAGGGGCCAATATGCAGCGGCAGATCAGGACTGAACCATGCTGTATAATCCCTTCCCTTGAAATGGGCTGTTGCTTTTTGGCAATGCAAACCACCAAACGTTGCTGTATCGCCGCTTATTTTCCAGTCGATAGCGGGCAAAGCATCTGTTATGAGATAACTATTGAACAGCAGCGGTTCTTTTCGCGCCAATTTTTTTCCATTCGGGAACTGGTAATATTCTGTACCTGAACCAGAGGCTCTCCGCTGGATGTTTACCCGCCCATCGGCCGAGTTTGCCATTTGTTCCTGCACCTGTTTCTTGAACAGCGCATCCTGCAACCGCTTATCATAGCTTTTGTAAGCCCCGGCGGTTTTGCCTACAATCAAAATCATGTTTTCGGTGTAAGGGTGCTCGCGGTTGGTAGTATCCCTGATATGGGAAAATTTGTAGTGCACCAGTAATTGAGCGGTATCAGGGCTTTGCGCCCGGGCAATTACAACGCATGATAAAATGGCTGCACATAATAAAAAATGCTTTTTCATAATTTCGGATATTTTTAAGCAATAGTACTTTGCGCTTTAAACCCGCCGAAAACTTTGTTACGAACACCGTATTCATTTCGATGTACAATGGATATTTGTTATTTGAGCTTCTGCCAAAAACAAATTGATGACAGCCTTAAGCCCGGATTTCAAAAAATGCCCTTTTACCTGCCAAATCATTATATTAACATCAATTATTTATGAATGAACCGGGCTTAATATACCTTTGACAAATGCGCCGTATCAAAGCCAAACATATCATTGAGATACTGATCCACCTGGCATTTTGGATAGGGGTGTATTATACCCTTACCTCGTTGACAGGCTCAAACGTACGGGTACGGATAACTCAAAACGGCAGGGTGATGGAAAAGAGCCAGATCGATACCATTTTTCCGTATTCGCGCATTACACTTGCTTTTTTGGCCCTGCTGTTTTACGGCAATATATTCTGGATCTTTAAAAAAGTGCTCCGTTATAAAAACTTAGTTGCGGGCATAGCTATGGCGGCCGGGTGGTTTATACTGGTTTTCATGGCCAATTATATTTTCGTTGTATCTAAATTAAGCAATAACCTTCCTGCCGTGCCCCCGCTTCCTGGTTTCGCTGCAGACGGGGGTGGTAATATTCATCTTATAGATGGCCGTAATGTAATTTTCGCGATGGAGAACTGGGTACATATGCAGCTCACCATGCTGCTCATCTTTTTAACTACTGTAGGGCTTTCGGTAGCCTATTTCTTTTTGAAGGAATGGGCGCGAAATGAACTGGTGCGTAACCAACTGGAGGCATATCAATTGAGTACCGAGATCAAATTCCTTAAATCGCAGATCAATCCGCATTTCCTGTTCAATACACTTAATAACCTGTTTTCGATGGCCCAGGAAAAGGGGAATGATGAACTTGCCGACGGGATCTCCAAACTTTCGGGCATGATGAGGTATATGATCTATGACAGTAATGCCAACGGTGTACCGCTGAACAAAGAGATAGCATACCTGGAAGATTGCATCACCCTGAACAAACTGCGTTATGCCGATGATGAAGTAAAAGTGCTATTTGACCACCCTGCACAAACCGGAAATGCAGCCATCGCCCCGATGTTGTTTATTCCTTTTGTAGAAAATGCCTTTAAGCACGGCGTTTCTATCGGCCAAACATCTGATATCAATATAGCCATTGTACTTTCAGCCCACAGGTTGATGTTTACCTGCATTAACCCGAAATATAGTGCTATCAAAAAAATGGAGGACGAGAAAAGCGGCATCGGGCTCGAAAATGTAAAGCGACGGCTTGACCTGCTGTACCCGGGCAAGCATAACCTGCAGATAAGTGAAGATGAAGGGAAATATATTGTTAAACTTGAAATTGACCTGGAATGATAAGCTGTATTGCCATTGATGATGAGCCGAAGGCGCTTGAAGTAATAGAGCGTTATTGCCACAAAACCAGCCTGGTTGATCTGAAAGCTACTTTCCGCGAACCGGTGAAGGCGATTGAGTTCCTGAACCGTGAAAAGGTGGATCTCATTTTCCTGGATATTAATATGCCCGAGATCAGCGGGATGCAGCTGGTGCAAACCCTGTCGCCAAGGCCGATGATCATTTTTACTACAGCCTACAGCCATTATGCTGTGGAAAGCTATGACCTGAACGCCCTCGATTACTTATTGAAACCTATCACTTTTGAGCGCTTTCTTGCAGCGATAAATAAAGCTACGGGTGTACAGCCTTCAAAAAATGGTGTAAGCAAAGAAGACGATCCCATCGTATTCATTAAAAGCGGACCGCAAACTTACCCGGTTAAGGTGAGCGAGATTTTATACCTGGAAAAGGATGGTAACTATATCACCGTTCACCTGAAAGACAGAAAGATCCTGATCCGCGAAAATATGGGAGATATTTTCGACCTGGTGCCGGCGGCGGATTTTTTACGTGTGCACAAATCATACGTGGTGGCCATCAAGCATATCACGATGATCGAAATACATCAGCTGGTTATTAACGGTGAAAAGATCCCGATAGGCAGCACTTACCGGGATCTTTTGCGCAATAGACTGGGGTTGAAATGATATGGCCTATTTTTTATCCGTCGCGCGGCTTCATCTAAAACCGGACAGCTAAATGTTCGGTTTTGTTACAATATCTATATGGATAGGTAGGTAATATTTTATATATCAGCATGTTGTGAATTTGGAACATGGATTGAGCCACGCATACTAATTGAAAACGTATACTTTCCATATTAGCTTCTACGATCTGGCCTTTTTGGGAGCTTTTTTCCTTGGGATGGGCTTTGCCGCGCTTTTATGGTTCGCCAGAAAAACAAATAGGTCGGCAAACCGATTTTTGGCCGTGGTGCTGGCCATTGCCGCTTTGTGGATAGCCAGGATCTTGGCCATTGATATCCGGCTGGAAACTTACATTCCCTATTGGAGCCGGCTGCCGATGCGGTTTTTGCTGGCATTTGGCCCCCTGAATTTCTTTTATGTACTTAGACAGACCCTCCCTCTATATAAATTCCGGATTAAGGACCTGCTACATTTCATTCCGGTATTGCTTGAATTGGGCATTCATCTATTGGAAGTCAATGAAAGTATCAGAACGGGTGCAACAACCTATGAAACGCTGATCTTTCGGCAGCTAAATCCTGCATTGCATTTAATGGCTTTTATTTCCATTATTATCTACCTGTATTTATCTCACCGTCTGATAGAAAACTTTTATCAGCGCATTAAATTTAACCAGGGCGACAGGTATAGGTATGAGATGAGGTGGCTGCATCATTTGTTAGCCGGCTTCGGTCTTCTGTGGCTGTTCTGGGTGTTGTTTACAGCTACAGACTATTTTTATTATCACCATGAGTTGGGGATCCATGCCTATTATCCGTTGTATCTTCTTTTAATGATCCTGACTATCCGGACGGCGTCTATTGCTTTTTTAAGACCAGAAGTCAGCTTGCCGGCAGTTGCACCTGCGTTTTTAAAAACGGCCCCTCCACAGGAGTTAAAGGATAAGGGCATCTGGCTAAAGAAAGTCCTGAAAGCTAACCTGTATTACCTGGATCCGGAGCTTAATTTACGCTCGTTGGCTGAAAAACTTAGTCTGTATCCTAATGAGTTATCGAGGATCATTAATACAGTACTTAAAAAAAGCTTTAGTGATTTCATTAATGAATATCGCGTAGTGGAGGTAAGCCGAAAAATGCAGGATCCCGCTTATGATCACATAACCCTGCTTGGCATAGCATTTGAATCTGGCTTTAATTCGAAAACCACTTTTAACCGTACTTTTAAACAGATGACCGGTAAAAGCCCGGCAGAATATAAATCCGAACTGAAAAAAGAGCGACCATATTATAATTTGGAGCGCAACGCCCGTTTTGCGACAGTAATTTCGAACCAGGAAGCGGCTCCAAAGTGGACCGCTGAGAAATCTAACCGCAAATTTATGTTCAAGAATTACTTCAAAATTGCCTGGCGTAACCTGATGCGCAATAAAAGCTATG
>NZ_DASVOB010000790.1:0-6463 GCF_036383575.1 Mucilaginibacter sp. | reverse complement strand
CTTTAACTGTTTTAACCAGCAGCCCTGCACCTTTGTTCATGAGGCGGTCATGTAATTCGCCGGCATCTTCATGGCCGGTAAGGGTTATTTTTTCGGTGAACAGGATGTTACCGGTATCAATATCATGTTTTAAAAAGAAGGTGGTTACGCCGCTTTCTTTTTCGCCGTTAATCAGCGCCCAGTTAATGGGGGCGGCGCCGCGGTATTGAGGTAATAATGAGGCGTGTAAATTTATGGTACCTTTGGCAGGCATGTTCCAAACTACTTCGGGCAGCATTCTGAAGGCTACTACAACCTGCAAATCGGCTTTAAGGGCTTTCAGTTCGGTAATAAAATCTTCATTCTTAAGTTTTTCGGGTTGCAGCACTTTCAAGCCATTAGCTACAGCATATTGCTTAACGGCCGATTCACTAACTTTTTGTCCCCTTCCGGCTGGTTTATCAGGCGCTGTAACAACAGCTACAATATCACTGCCGGCTTTGATTAAAGCGTCTAACGAGGTAACGGCGAATTGGGGGGTACCCATAAATATAATTCTCATAGTATGTTTAGGTATTAGATGTGCTTTATTCTGTTATTCGTATAGTAAATATTTTTTACGTGTGGCTTTAAATGCGGTTAACCCCGGCTGCCAGCCGGTGCGGATCTCTTCCTCTGTTTTGCCTGCTTCAATTTGTTTCCTTAATTCGGCTGTACCGGCCAGTTTTATAAAATAAGCGTTAAAAAAATGATCCTTATCCGGGAATGCATTATATAACTCTAAGAGCCACTTCAGGTTGATAGAGCCCACGCCGGTGATGTCATTTGGCGAAATATTTTGCAAATCGATGCCAAAACATTCCTGATCTTTCTGTGGCGGGTTCTCGCTCATGCCGGGGATGCTTTTCGGTGTGAACGAAAAGCTGTATTTACCTTTCAGCGCCGGGTGCCCTAAAACCGCAAAGGGAACAAGTGTACCCCGCCCCAAACTAAAGGTTGTGCCTTCAAACAGGCAGGTACTTGGGTATAATAAAATTGATATGGGCGTATTTAAGTTGGGCGATGGGTTCACCGGTAAGGTATAAGATAAAATGTGCTTGTAGTTGGCTACTTTAACGATATTTAATTTGCATTTAACCCCATTTTTTAACCAGCCTTCGCCGTTTATCATCTGGGCATATTCGGCAATGGTCATACCGTGAGCAATGGGGATGGGGTGCATGCCCACAAATGACCGGTTAACGGTGTCCAGAATGGGCCCGTCAATTAAATAACCATTGGGATTGGGGCGGTCAAATATCATCAGCTCTACATTATTTTCAGCACAGGCCTCCATTACGTAGTGCAGGGTTGATATATATGTGTAAAAGCGTACGCCAACATCCTGGATATCAAATATCATGAGGTCGATGCCTTTCAGATCGGCAGCAGTTGGTTTGTAGTGCTTGTTACCGTATAGCGATATTACAGGTAATCCGGTTTTGGGGTCTTTGGCATCGCCAACGGTAGCGCCGTTGCTGGCATTGCCCCTGAAACCATGCTCAGGGCCGAAGATCTTTTTTACGGTCACTCCCAAATGCACCAAACTATCTACACTGGCAGTTAAATTTTTACCAATAACAGAAGTTTGATTAATAACCATCCCTATATTTTTTCCCTTAAGATAGTTAATATACAACGGAATTTGATCGGCTCCGGGAATAATCGGGCCGTTTTTTTTGTTTTTTTGGATGGATACCACCTTGCAGCTCTTACAATCGGTTGCGTGGCTGCATGCGGTGTTTGCAAGTAAAACTGTTATGAGGGCAAATCGTAAAAAAGCACAAATCTTATTCATAAAATATTGAGTTGAAACAATTTTAAAAGTAGCAGGTTTAACAGCAAAACCGCATATTTGCGAAGGTACAAAAAATCAGTCTGCCATTGAGTTTCGCCTCCTTTATATCAGCCCGTATAACATTTAAATCAAAACGCACATTTTCAAAACTGATAGTGCGTATTGCAATTATAGGCATTATGCTGGGGCTTGGCGTAATGATACTGTCCCTTGCTATCGTTAAAGGATTTAAACACGAGATCCGCAATAAAGTTCGCGGTTTTGCTGGCGATATCCGTGTTGTTAAGTTCGACCTTAACAATTCATACCAAAGTTCTTCCTTTCCTGCCGACAGTGATTTTGTTAAACGGGCGCTCAAAAGCCCCTTTATTACCCATGTAATGCCGGTGGCCACCAAGCCGGGCATTGTTAAGGCAAATAATGAAATTGAAGGTGTGGTGCTTAAGGGCGTTGATAAAAACTACGACTGGAGCTACTTTAAAAAGATGATGGTAGCCGGCGATGTGATCAGTTTTGCCGATTCTGTTGAAGCACAAAAGGAGATCATGATCTCGCAAACAACAGCCGACAGGCTTAAACTTAAAGTAGGGGATAAGCTGCTGATGTATTTTGATGAGACATTGCGTAAGCGCCCGTTTAAAGTAAAAGGCATATTCAACATTGGGGTTGAAGAAGTAGATAAAACTTTTGTTATAGGTGCGCTATCGCTAATTAATCGCCTTAACGACTGGAAGCCGAACGAGATAGGCCAATACGAACTGCGTGTAGTTGATTTTGACCATATCAATGAAGCTGCCGACGCGCTCGATACCGTTTTACCGGTAAAATTGAAAGAGTACACCATTGAAGAAGATTACCCCACCATATTTGAATGGCTTAACCTGCTGGATGTTAATTCGGTAGTGATGCTGGTGCTGATGGTGGCCGTGGCGGTCATCAATATGATATCAGCACTGCTCATCATGATCCTGGAGCGCACTGCCATGATAGGGATGTTCAAAGCTATGGGGGCCTCCAACTGGGCTATCCGTAAGGTTTTTCTTATTAATGCCTCTTACCTGATCGGTTTGGGCTTGCTGTTAGGTAATTTGCTTGGGATAGGCCTTGGTTACTTCCAGATGTATACCCACTTCTTTAAGCTCGACCAGGCATCATATTACATGACCTTTGTGCCTGTTGAGTTTAATGTTTTTGATATCATCGTCCTCAATATCGGTACGCTGATCATTTGCTTGCTGGTGCTTATCATACCATCAACGCTGGTAAGCAGGATCTCGCCGGTAAAGGCTATCCAGTTTAAATAAGTTTAATCAGTTTGGTTATAATTAAATGGCTGATAGGAGGCACCTACGGAGCCTGGTTTCATTTGATTTTTCTTATAAACATGTTACTCCTACGGAGTTGTGATCGAAAATTTGTTAAACTCCAGTAGGAGTAACATATTTATAGCCTTTTTTAAATATGGAACAGTGGCTCCGTAGGTGCCTCCTGTTTTAAGAGTGGTTTCTTTATTACTGTATAAATTTAATACCACGTAATTACAACAATCGATAACTTAATCCCAATCTAAAATACTCGCTATGCGCGTTAAAGGAGGCATCGCCAATATAGTTTTTCATGTAATTGGTCAATCCATGGGCAAAGCTGGCATTTAATCCGTAGCGGCCGTAACTGGCTACAGCGCCAAGGCGTAAGCGCACATCGGTTGGTGCTTTAGTTCTTTCGCGGTTAACTTTATAAATTTTGCCGTCTTTATCTTTTACTTCGCCTTTATCGCGGCTATCCAGTATCAGGCCAATATCCATCCCCGGTAAAATATCAAGTTTAACTTTATTAAGCTGAAAGCGGTAGCCAAAATATGGGTTTAGATTAATACTCTGGCTTTGAAAAGCAACATGCCCGGTTACCGCGAAACTTGGATCATTTGCTGCGATGGGTAGATAGTCGCCGTATAAAACGCTTGTAATAGGTGTGTATTTATTTACCTCAACCTTACTTCTCAATAGTTCATAACCTCCCTGCAAGCCCACAATAAACCCGCCTTTTGATACCGTTTGGGCCTGGATGCTGGCGCCATAACTAAAGCCGTTTTTATTGCCATATGGGTCATTAGCATAGTCCATCGCACTGCCCGCGGTTGAGCCTTGTAATACCTGGGTGGTAGCTGTTGTTGATTTGCCTGCAAAATGAAATAAGCCGGTATTGGCCTGTACAGAAACTTCTAATTTTTGGGCGCAGAGCTGCAGCCCGCTAAGCATTAACGGGATAAGGATAAGGAGGTACTTTTTCATTTTTTATGTGTTGTAAAGTTTAGTTTCAGGTTTAAGCCGCCTGCGCCAAATTTTATCTGCTGTGAGCCAAGTCCGTCAAGCGGGTATTTTAAAAATGGTTCAATAATTAACTTATTGCTTTTGCCCAGGGGATAACCAACACCAAATGCAACGTTCAGGGTTTTGGCAAAGTAAAAGCTGTTGAAACTTTTGTGTGTTGTTTCGTCGGATGTTTGTGGCTGTACACCGGCGGCCTGCGCCAGCCCCGGGTAGCTGTAACTTGCCGTGTAAGCCTCATTAATAAACGTGCCCGAACTTAAACCTGCAGAAATGTAAGTGTCATTTTTTTGCGGGTTAAATTCATATTTAAGGTTAACAGGGATATCAAGACCAATCAGGTTAGCATTGTAATTTTTAAATGAAGGTGTAGATGATACTTTGCTAAAATCGGCCATGGTGTTATAAGCCGTGCTTAATGATGGTGAAAATGACACCGCAGCTACACCATTTGATGGTTGGTTTTTATTGTAATTAAGCGTGTTTTGGGCTAAAGCTAAACCTGTTGAAAGTTTAAGATTTTTACTCAGCTTGATATCAGAGGTAAAACCGGCACCTGCATTTATCTGGTTTTGGCTGCCCTTGGCATAGTTGAAGAATGTAGCGGCATAAACACTGAATTTTACCCTGCGGTCGTCACTTTCCATATCAGGTTTTTTAGGCTGATCATGATCGCTGGCAAGCAATGCCTCCATAGAATTGGCCTTTGGTTTCACTTTTACTACCGATGGAACAGGATTAACAGGAGGTGTTTTTGCCGGGTTGGTATTAACCGGAGACTTTACAGTCGGCGTATTGGCAAATTGCTGCGTATTTGTTTGCGATAAAACAGAGTTTACACTATCGGCTTTTTTGCCCGGCGGCACGTTTGAAACATGATTATCCGCAGGCTGAACGGCAGGAGTGGTGGCCTTTGCAATTGCATTAACCGGGTTAGTGGCAGCAGGCGTTACCTGTACTGGCGTAAATGCAGGTACAGTAGTTGCCGTTTGATTTACAATTGCGTTGCCTGCCTTTTTATTTAGAGCATTATTGTTTGCAAGTACATTTGGGCTGCTTACCGATGATGCACTGCCGGCCGGGTTCAATTTTGTTGCTGATTGCTGTGCAGTATTGTTGGCTGCAAGGTTTGTTGCAGGTGACTGCTTCGCTATCGCTGGAGGCTGTGCCGGGGCAACGTTTTGAACGGTACTATCAGCAGCGCTGCTTTGCGGCAACACCGGTTTTACCGGTTTAGCAGCGGTGATCTGGGCGTGGTCATTCGTGTTATTTTTATTTGAAGCTATCCACAAGCCTATACTTAAAAACAGTAAAAGGACTGCAGCGGCGCTTGCCCACCATAGGAAAACCGGGCGGCGCTGTTTTTCCTGAACAGGGAATCGCTCCCTGAGCAGCAGCCAGCCTTCATCAGCAGTAGTGTCTTCGTAATTATCAAACACTTCCCTGATGTGGTCTCTTAAGTCGTTATCCAACTGATCATCCATGGTTTTGTGCTTCTTTTCTTAATATAGTCCTTAATCGTTCTTTAGCCCTGCTCAGGTAAACGCGCGATGAGCTTACCGGGATGCCGAGCGTTGTGGCTATTTCGTCATGATCATAGCCGTCTATCTCATACATGTTAAAAATAGTTCGTTGTATAGTTGGGAGCTCAACCATCATCTTTAAAATATCCTGTGCATTTAAATTATCAACCGGCCCCATATTACTCCTGATGGGGGCGGCATTTTCCAATTCAACATTAAGTTGGAATTTAAGGTCTTTACGCCGTCGGTCGATGGCTGTGTTAACCAAAATAGTGCGGAGCCAGGCTTTGAACGGCTTATCGGTGTTGTAGCCGCCAATAGCGTTAAACACTTTTATAAAAGCGTCATTTACAGCTTCAAGGGCATCGTCGCGGTTTAAACTGTAACGCAAACTTATACCCATAGCGTAGCCATAGAACTGCTTATACAGCAATTCCTGATGTTTTAAGCTGCCTTGTTTGCATTGCCTTACGATCTCTTCTTCGGTAATGCGAGGGGGTGGATGCATTAAATGTATAGTTCCGCTAAATGTTGTTTTAAAAGCCTTTACGCAGTAAAATATTTAAACGATACAAATAAATAAAAAAAATCTGCGGGGATTGTTTGCCTGCTGTAATCAAAAAAGCCGGCACCCATAAATACAGGCACCGGCATCGTAATTAAAACAATTGGACTTTTAGTTAATTAGTTTTCTTTAAGTTGTATTGAACAGTCAGTGTATCGCCGTTGGTGTTACGCTGCATCTGTAATACATTACCGTCATAATAGTATTGGTAAACCTTGCTGAGGTGAAATTT
>NZ_DASVOB010000789.1:0-2811 GCF_036383575.1 Mucilaginibacter sp. | reverse complement strand
ATTAAATCACTAATTCGCTAATTAATTCCTTCCCCTTCCCATTTACTTACTACCGCTGTTGCCATAGCGTTGCCAAGCACATTAGTGGCAGAACGTCCCATGTCAAGTAGAGGATCAATGCCAATCAGCAAAAACAAACCTGCCTCCGGGATATTGAACATTGACAGTGTACCTGCAATAACCACCAGCGAAGCCCGCGGCACACCGGCTACACCTTTGCTGGTAAGCATCAACACCAATAACATAGATAACTGGTGCCCGAACGAAAGATGAATATCATATGATTGTGCCAGGAATAACGATGCAAAGGTCATGTACATCATGGAGCCATCCAAATTAAATGAATAACCCAGCGGTAATACAAAGCTTACTATTTTATTACTACAGCCAAACTTCTCCAGTTCTTCCAATACTTTTGGATAGGCAGCTTCGCTTGTTGAGGTACTAAATGCTATGAGCATGGCATCTTTAATACTATTGATCAGTCTGAATACTGGCTTTCTTAATACAATATACCCAGCCAATATAATTACCGACCAAAGTACGATCAGCGAAAAATAAAACTCACTGATAAAAATACCATAGGTTGAAAGTACACCCAACCCTTGTTTGGCTACAACAGCGGTTATAGCACCGAACACAGCTAATGGGGCCATCTTCATCACATAGCCGGTAATCTTCATGATCACATGGGCAAAGGCATCCATCGCTTTGATCACTATTTTACCTTGTTCGCCTATCGCTGCTGTAGCAACACCGAAAAATAAAGAGAATACCACGATCTGTAATATCTCATTATTGGCCATCGCCTCAATAAAACTTTTAGGGAAAACGTGACCAATAAATTCGGTTAATGATAACGCCGATTTTTTAATACCTGTACTTAAATGACTATCGGGGAGCGGTAGGTGCATGGTTTTGCCCGGCTCAAATAGGTTAACCAACAGCATGCCTAATAATAAAGATACCAGCGTAGCGCTGATAAACCACAGCATGGTTTTACCGCCAATCCGGCCAACAGCTTTGATGTCCCCTACCTTAGCTACCCCTACTACCAAAGTAGTGAACACCAATGGTGCCACGATCATTTTAATAAGGTTAAGGAATATTTTACTCAGGATATTGAAGAGCTCCAGTTTATCCTCCCGTGCATCGGTAGCCTGGGTTTGTGTTTTTACCTGGGCAACTCTTTGTAACTTAAGATCTTTGTAGGCTGACACCGTAGTATCGGGTAAGGCCTCTATATTTTTGTCGATACTTTTAATAGTAGCACCGGCAGTACTGAGTTGTTTATTCAGATCGGCAAAAACGTAGGTGTTATAAATATAACCGGCTACCACACCCAATACCAGTGCGATAAAAATGAAGAGCGTCAGTCTGCTTTTTTTCATTTAATTTAATAAGCCTGCAAAACTACAAAATTTACGCTCTGTTTAAACAGGCATGGGAATATTCTATTTTATGATTAAGTTAAATGAAGAAACAAAATTATCGCCTCAAAGAAGTCGTGTTGTAATTTCTCCACTAATTAGTTTTAATTTTATTGAACTGCAAAGGTCATTCGTGAAAAATATTTAAACAATTAGTATTTTGCCCGCTTATTTATAACATGACCACAACTGCCTACGGATTACAGCATATAAAAAAGGAAATTCAGCACCTGCCCAATGAGCAGCTGGCCGAATTGATGCTCCGTTTGGCGCGTTACAAAAAGGAAAATAAAGAGCTCCTTGCCTATTTGCTTTTTGAAGCTCATGATGAATCCGCCTTTGTTGAAAAGGTCAAGGCCGAAGCTGGGTTCATGTTCAGCCAGTTGTCATCGCTAAGTTACAATGCAGCAAAAGGGATGCGCAAAATACTGAGGCTGTTAAGTAAGTACACCAAATTTATGGCATCAAAGGGCGCAGAAATTGAATTACTGATCAATTTTTGCGAAAATTATCTGGAATATGCCGACAGGCGCACATCGTACAAACCGTTAAGGCTAATATTAATAAGGCAGGTTGAAAAAATCCGTGGGTTGATTAACAAGCTTCATGAAGACTTACAGTTTGATTACCAGGATAGTTACAACAAATTAATAAGTGATGCCGAAAGCAAGCTGGGCTGGTTTAAAAAGAATGATCACTTGTTGTAACATATAAAGCTTAACATCGTCTAAATATAAAATTAACTGAAGTGGCCAACAAAGAAGCAGCATTCAAGCAGATATATGAAGCTAATTCTAAAAAGATATTCCATCTATGCTATGGTTATACCGGCGATGACGATGCCGCCAACGACCTGCTACAGGAAACTTTTCTAAAGGTTTGGCAAAATTTGGAGAAATTCCGTAACCAGGCCATGATATCAACCTGGATTTACCGTATTGCTGTAAATACCTGTTTAACCTACTTGCGCTCGGAAAAACGCCAGGCCAAAGACGAACTTACACCACAATTAGCTGAAACAAAACGAGAGGAACTATCGGATAAAAACGAGCAGGTTGCTTTGCTCTATAAATGTATTTCAAAACTGGAAGAATCGGAAAGGATTATTATAACTATGGTACTTGATGAGGTGCCGTACCCCGAAATTGCTGAAATTTCGGGTATATCAGAAGGGAACTTGAGGGTGAAAATTTATCGTATTAAACAAAAATTAACGGAGTTATATAACCAGTATGAAAGACTTTGATCATTTGATGTCGGTTTGGCAGGGACAGCCAAAACCAGATCAGCTTTCGGTGGATGAGGTGCTGAAGCAGGTAAAGAAGGGTATAAGGAGTATAACCCAAAAGTTATACTGGAGTATTGTGGCCATGGTTGTAAC
>NZ_DASVOB010000788.1:0-6451 GCF_036383575.1 Mucilaginibacter sp. | reverse complement strand
CGATGTGCCGGTTCCTGTCCTGCGTTTTCAGGTTATTTTTTTCGGCGAAGGGTTTGGATACGATGATGTTGTAAAATCCCTGGATGAGCCAGATGCCGCGTTTATCAGCTTCGTCAGCCAAAAAGCTGTAGATCTCTTCGTTTTTCTTGAAGGTAGTATCATCAACCTCCACAGCGTAAGGATATTCTTTAACCCTTACCAATGATGCAAAAGGGTGACCATTCCACAAATAAAGGGAGTTCATACGGTTATGGGCCAACGAATCCAGGTAACGGATCCATAAAGCCTTATCATAAAACCAGGGAAAATTTTGCGGCGTATAAGGATATTCATAAGTACCGCGACCGGGCAGCAAGGCAGGCTTTTGTACGCCAATGCAGGTGCCCCGCAAAACCATTTCGGGTTGGTCGTGCAGGTTAATATTTACCGGGAGTTTTTTGTTCAGGCTGATCCTGTCGGCCAGTTCAAGGCAACCATATAGCGCGCCGGAATTATCGGCACCTGCTATCAATAGTTTATTTTTGAGGCCGTTATCACTGATGATAAAACCTTCTTTTCCGGGGCGATTATTTGCAGCGCCAGCCAGTTTCTTAACCGGGGCATCCGCAAGTAAACCAACAACTATGGCATTACCTGAAGGAAGTACGCCTTTATAAGATTGTTCGGTAACTGAATAGCCTGCGCGCTGCAAGGCAATCGTTAGTTTTTGCACACCATAACTTATCCTTGCATGATGTTTGGGCAGGGTAATAATGGTGATTTTTTTTGAAGGCTTTTGCGCGTGTAAGTTTGAATGAAAAGAAAAGATCAGCGCGAATAACAGCAGGAGATAACGATTGGACATCTTCATTTTCATTCGTATTAAACAGGCTTACCAAAGCCCGTTTCTTTGATTTGAACGAAGGCTTCAGCATCTCAAATGACACCTTTGGTTGTGAACTTAATTGGTTGTATAGTATTCAAAAATATCAGTACGCAGCTGCAATTTCATCTGATATTTTCTCTATCTACTATACGATATTATCATCATTAAAGCCAGCAAGCCAATAAAGGAGAGAAAATGGGTCAGGATTAAGCCGGGAGTTTTACCAGTACATGTTTTAGCTGAGTGCTCCGGGAGATCACCTTACCATCGGCATAAATGATAAAACCTTTGCCTTTGTGATATTTTGTACCGGTTTTATCCCACACCACACTGATCGTGTGCCCGTGATAAAGCACATTATCCAATGCAAACCATTTCCATTGGTTTTGAGGGATGAGCGGGAAGATTTCCAGCATATTGTCTTCACGGGGTTTCAGGCCAACAAGATCGTTGATCATCAGATCACAAAAACCGGAGTGGTTGTAATAGCTGCTTCGCGGGTTATCACCCTTAAGCCAGTAGCCGGTCTTTTCATCCTGGTATTCGCCAAGGTAAGGTTGACCGCGTTTGATATGCGAAAGGGCATATTTATGCAGTTCATTATAAAAAACACCAGGCGTCATGGTACCTTTATTTTGATAAGCAGTAAGCAAATTGGCTAACCCTTTCAAGGTTTGGGTTGTAGCAAAAGGCCATACCGCGCCGTCCCACTCGCAGCCATGCCCGGTACCATGGGTGCGGAACAATGGGTGTCTGCGTTCGGCTGTGGTAATGCCCCATGGCGCGTTGAAACCTTTAGTGTCGGTTAGCTGATCCCATTGTTTGGCGTAAGCCGGTTTATCATCGGGCAGGTTGAAATACCATGGGATAAAGCCCAACTCCTCGCGGGCATCGGCAAAATGCCCGTCGGGTTTGCGTACTTCAAAAAAGGAGGCGCTATCGTTCCACAGACTGTCCTGCACCAGTTTTTTCAGGTCGATAGCTTTTTGCGTGTATTTTGTTTTTAGGGAATCATTGCCGGTTAAAGCTGCCATTTTTGACAGGGCTACGGCATTGCCGTACATATAGCTGTTAATGGTAGGCCGGATATTTTTGACTTTGCGTCCCCCGCTGATACTTTCCTCCATCGCGTCGCGCACATCAAACTGCCAGAATAATTTAGAAGGTAACTGCTTTTCCGTTTCCCATACATTGTAATCGGCATTGAGCGGAAGCAAGGCCTGCTCAACAAAATGTGTATCAAGGTTTACGAGGTAATAATTATACACAGCGTCATCAATCCAACTGCTGAAAGCATGCAGGTGCGGCTTCTTTTGTTTGGGATCGACATAAAGCCAAAAATTGATATACTGGTTGATGTATTGCGGATCGTGCAGCCAGCGCCCCTCATATACCTGGTGACCGAGGGCACTACTTGAACTATTGTAAACTCCGGTGAAACTAACCGGGGTTATAAATTCTGTAAAGATAAAACCATCGGGCGTTTGTTTAAGGTGTTTCCTGAACGTCCACCAGCGATAATAATAGATCTTTTGAATAGCTGAATCCGGGCATTCAAACAAAGGGACATTTTTGGCAAGCCAGTCGTAAGCATGGTCATTCGTGATGTAGTTTTTAACCGTTTCGGTATCGGCTTTATTAAAGCTTTCAACATATGTTTTCAACTTTTCAAAACCTAATACACGCTTTTGCTGCGCAAAAACATTGCCTGCTGCACAAAAAAACAAACTGATTAAAAATGCCCTTTTTATCATCATTCAAAATATTTTGTAGAGACGCATAATTGCGTCTCCCGGAGGACAAGCCGATTTCACAAGCGTCTCAACTGCCGTAAATTGCAAGCGTGAGACGCAATTATGCGTCTCTACAGTCATTAAACAGCCTCTTATACCTCCACAATAGCTTTAATAACGCCATTGGCCGGGTTAAGCCAGCTTTTAAACTGATCTTTTACTTCGTCAAAAGTTACCCGGTGGGTGATATACGTTTTTGGCTTTACAAGTCCGCTTTTCATGGAGCGGATCACATGCTCAAAATCTTCACGGGTTGCATTGCGACTGCTCATTAAGGTAGATTCGCGTTTGTGAAATTCGGGATGGCTTACAATGATCTCGTCACGCTGCAAACCAACAAGCACATACCTGCCGCCATGCGCCAAATACAGGAACGCACCGTTTATCGCTCTTTGATTGCCGGTAGCATCGATGATCACCGTAGGCATATCGTTATTGGTGATCTCTTTCAAACGTTCAGTCACATCTTCATTTTTCACGTTGATAGTGTGATCAACCTTCAAGTTTTCGCGGCAAAAATTAAGGCGTTGCTCGTTTACGTCGGCAGCTATGACCTTTGCACCGGCAATACGAGCAAATTCCATAATACCTAAGCCGATAGGTCCCGCGCCGATGACCAGTACAAATTCGTCCGGCTTTACGTCGGCTCGCCGCACGCCGTGGGCACCGATAGCCAAGGGTTCAACCAATGCCAGCTCATCAAAACTTAATCCCTCACCATGAACCAGTAAATGTGATGGCATCTGCAGGTATTCGGCCATGCCGCCATCGGTATGCACGCCGCAAACCTGGATATTTACACAGCAATTTGGTTTACCGGAGCGACAGGCAATGCAATGCCCGCAATTGAAATATGGGATAAAGGTAACGGATTCACCCTTTTCAAAACCTTCGGCATCGCCGGCTTCAACCAACTCGGCTGCAAGCTCATGGCCTAAAATTCTTGGATAGCTAAAAAAGGGCTGCGTGCCTTCAAAGGCATGCAGATCGGTACCACAAATGCCTATGCGTTTTATTTTAAGCAGCGAATAACCCGGTTTTAATTGCGGCATATCGGCAGTGCCATATTCCAGCTGACCGGGCGTGGTACAGGTTAGTATCTTCATTAGTTTTTCGTCATGTTTTTCCCGTTTCCGTGTCCTCACGGAAACATGGTGTCTTTTTTACTGTGGATATTTCTTCCTTGTAACTCTTTTCATTCCATATATCCCTCTGTACCTGTCTACGGGTGTTCGTGGGGACACGAACACGGGGAATGTATGATTAAAGCGAAACCCCTCTTTTCCACGGGATAAAATCATCTTGCCCGTGGCGTACAGCGTGAACTTCAATCTCTCCGCTGGCAACTTTTACTACATAGTCCAGGATGCGTTCGCCGGCCTGTTCAATGGTTTCATCGCCCTCCACAATAGTCCCGGTATTGATATCGATGATATCGCTCATGCGGTTGTATAACGCGGTATTGGTAGCAATTTTTACAACCGGGGCTATCGGGTTACCGGTGGGCGTTCCTAAGCCCGTGGTAAACAATACGATGTTCGCTCCCGAACCAACTTCGGCCGTGGTTGATTCAACGTCGTTACCTGGGGTGCAGAGCAGGTTAAGGCCTGGTTGCGTTACTCTTTCAGGATAATCCAACACATCAGCCACCGGTGATGTACCGCCTTTTTTGGCAGCACCAGCAGATTTGATGGCATCAGTGATCAATCCATCCTTAATATTGCCCGGCGATGGGTTCATGTAAAAGCCTGAACCGGCTTCCTCAGCACGTTGACTATAAGTGCGCACGAGATCGGCAAAGCGATCTGCTTTAGATTTGTCTACACAACGGTCTATCAGGTTTTGCTCCACACCGCAAAGCTCCGGAAACTCGGCCAAAATAACCGAACCGCCCATTGCCACCAGCAGATCGGAAGTGTAACCGATAGCCGGGTTTGCTGAAATACCAGAAAAGCCGTCAGAGCCGCCACATTCCAACCCAATAGTTAGTTTGCTTAAAGGGGCCGGTTTACGGGTGTATTGGTTAGCCTGCATTAAACCTGCCAGCGTTTGCCTGATACCCAATTCCATCAAATCGGCTTCTTTGCCTGTTTTTTGCTGATCTAAAATGTATAATGGTTTATTGAACTGCGGCGAACGTTTATTGATCTCCTCCTGTAAAGTTTTAACTTCAGCGTTCTGGCAGCCTAAACTTAAAACTGTTGCCCCGGCTACGTTAGGGTGCGTAATATACCCGGCCAGCAAACCACAAAGCGCAGTTGAATCCTGACGGGTACCACCACAGCCACCTGTATGTGTTAAAAACTTAATTCCATCAACATTAGGAAATACTTTATTACCGGCACTTTGAGCGGTATCGCTGCCTATTTCGGTATATAAAACTTCATCTATCTGCGCACCTGCCTTTATTTTGCCAATCAATTCCTGTGCCTTGATCTCGTATGTTTTTTTGCGGCCATAGCCCAAAGGTTTTACCAAAGCTTCCTGCAATACTTCGATATTGCGGTTTTCGCAAAACACCATCGGTACAACCAACCAATAATTAGCGGTGCCCACGCTGCCATCTTCACGGTGATAGCCGTTGAATGTTTTATCTTCCCATTTGCTGATATCAGGCTTATGCCAATCGGTATGACTTTGGCCCGTTAAAAAGCTGTTAGCCGCGTGTTTTACATTAGCAGTACTTAGTAAACCGCCAACCGGTATAGGGCTCTGGGCCTTACCTACCAATACGCCGTACATAATAATTTCGCCGCCTTCAGGAATATCTACGATAGCGAATTTATGTTTGGCCGGGATCAGTTCCTTTACTGTATAAGTGTCACCTTTGTAAGTAACCTGCTCAGCAGCCCGCAAATCAGTAAGGGCTACCAATACATTATCGGCAGGGTGTACTTTTAATATATTCTGTTTCATTGTTCGTTCTGTTTAAATAGCGCTTATCGCTAATTCTCCCTGTTCGTTAATCAACTTAAACTGACGTGTTACTGCCTCGGTAAAGCCGGGTAAAGTTGTCAGATCGGTATCCCAAAGGTTTTTGTTTTTGAGAATAGCAACTATCGCGGTTTCAGCATCAGCCCCGCTCCACGCTTTGCCTAAAGTTGCTGCCTGGTCGTCGGTTATCGCATAGCTATCTGAATGGGCTGTTCCGACATACTTGCCTTCAGCTGTTTCCGTGATCTGCATAAAGCGAATAAAAGCTGCAAAACCAAGGGCCATCATCTGCGGTGCCTTATTGTTTTGTTTATAGTAGTTCAATAATAACGGAATAACCCGCATTTTAATTTTAGTGGCATATTGCACCGAAATACTCAACCACTCGTGCCTGATGTTTGGGTTACGGAACCTGTCGAGCACCTTATTGCCAAAATCGCGGGCTACATCTTCATCAATTTGATAAGGGATGGATGGCATGATCTCGGTGAACATCAACTGAGTAATGAACTTTGTAAAATGTACATCATCCATAGCTTCCTTAACCGTTTTAAAACCTGAAAGATAAGCTACCGCGCAACTCAATGTATGCGTACCATTAAGTAACCTTAGCTTCAGCTCCCTGAACAGTTCAATATCAGGGGTAATCACCACGCCCTTATCTGACTGGGCAAAAGATAATACTTCGGCTATTTTTTCATCACCCTGGATAGCCCAGAGACTATAAGTTTCGGACATGATGCTGAGGTTATCCGTATAACCCCGCTCGGTTTCCATAGCGTCGTTCATTTGCTGATCTGGCCTGCCGGGCACAATTCTGTCCACCAATGAATTGCAGAAGCTATTGCTACTTTCCAGC
>NZ_DASVOB010000787.1:0-5927 GCF_036383575.1 Mucilaginibacter sp. | reverse complement strand
GGTTTGCAACCATCGAGCTTCCCGAGCATGGCGACTACAACGCCACTGAGCTGCGTAAACAATACGCCGATAAGGTTTTCGACTCAAACGATTTCCGTGCAGGCATTCTATATGCTTACTATAACCAATACCCAAAGATATACCCTACTGTTGATGTAGCACTGTTCAGGAATAACCGCAGCGAGATCTTGTTGGGCAAAAAGGCCATCAACAATAAATGGCGTTTTGTAGGCGGTTTCTCTGATCCGGAAGACGGCTGCTACGAAGATGCCGCCGAACGCGAGCTTGCCGAAGAATGCGGCGAAATGCAAACCACAGCCATGCAGTATGAAACATCGGCCAAAATAAACGACTGGCGCTACCGCAGCGAGGCCGATAAGATCATTACCCTACTGTTTAGCTGCGATTTTATTGGCGGAGAGCCAAAGGCCCAGGATGATATTGCCGACCTGGCCTGGTTTAAACTTACCGACCTGCCTTTAATGATAAAAGACGGCTCCATTAGCGAAGAACACATTGAATTGTTTAATTTCATCACCGGCAAATACCTTAAAAACTAAAGCCATGAAAAGGGAAAATCTGATTCTTTTAGCCGACGCATATAAATACGCCCACCATAAATTTTACTACCCCGGCACCACCAATATTTACAGTTACCTGGAAAGTCGCGGTGGTATGTTCAACGAAACCGTTTTTTTCGGTCTGCAATATATTTTGAAGGAATACCTGCAGGGGCCTGCCTTTAACCAGGTTGACCTTGACGAAGCCGATGAATTTTTGAAACAGGTTTTCGGTCGTGATGATGTGTTTGATTGTAGCAAATTTCAGTACATACTGGATAAATACAACGGTCATCTGCCGGTACGTATCAAAGCTGTGGCCGAAGGTACCAGCGTACCCACCGGCAACGTGCTCATGACCATCGAAAACACCGACCCGGAATGTTACTGGCTCACCAACTTCCTTGAAACCCTGCTGATGCAGGTTTGGTACCCTTGTACCGTGGCTACACTCAGCCACGAGGTTAAAAAAGTAGTTACCCAATACTACGAAGAAACTGCCACGCCCGAAGCTTTCGGCGGGATTAGTTTTGTGCTGAATGATTTTGGTTTCCGCGGGGTGAGCAGCGTGGAGAGTGCCAAACTGGGCGGATCTGCCCACCTGCTCAGCTTTGCAGGCAGCGATAACCTGGCGGGTTCTGGCATGGCTATTAAATACTAACATGCGCAAAAAGTACACGGACTAAGCATTCCGGCTACTGAGCATAGCATTTGCACCCTGCTTGGGCAGGAAGGTGAATTGGAAATATTTAAACACGTTCTGCGCAGCTTCCCTACAGGCGTTATTGCCTGCGTGAGCGATAGCTTTAACATTTTCCGCGCCTGCAGCGAATACTGGGGCGAAGATTTGAAAGAAGAGATCCTGAAACGCGACGGAACACTGGTGATCCGCCCCGACAGTGGCGACCCGGTAATGACCCTTTTAGAAATTTTTAAAATCCTGTTTGATAAATTTGGCTTTACTACCAATGCCAAAGGGTATAAAGTGCTGCCTCCGCAGGTTAGGGTGATCCAGGGTGATGGGGTTAATTATACCGAGATCGGCGCGATTTACAAAGCCCTTAAAGAAAACGGCATCAGCGCCGAAAACCTGGTGCTGGGTATGGGTGGGGCATTACTGCAAAAGGTTGATCGTGATACCCAGAAATTTGCCCTGAAATGCAGCAGCGCGGTGATTGATGGCAAAGAAGTAGCCGTTGAAAAACACCCAACCGAAATGGATGTCAACGGCAATATTACCACAAGCTTTAAAAAAAGCAAAGGCGGAAGGCTTAAGTTGGTAAAAACGACAGAAGGGTATAAAACCATTCATGAATACGAACATCCCGAACTGGCCGACCAGCTCCAAACCGTTTTCGAGAACGGCCATATCGTTAAAGATTTTACTTTTGACCAAGTGATTAATACCTTGCAGCACCAATAAACCACGTAAACAAAAAAGCTTTATGCATTCTGCTTTAAGCTCTTATATAATGAAGAAACTACTTTTTGCCATAACCGGTTATGAATACCTTGCCGAAAAAGTGCTTGCCCTCGGTCATTGTGAACGCGGAGAAATTGAAGTAAGCTACTTTACCGACGGCGAACGCTACCAACGCATCCTCTCCAATGTGGAAGGCAGGGAGGTGTTGCTGATCGGCGGCACAGTGAATGATAGCGCAACGCTCGAACTGTATGACCTTGCCTCCTCACTGGTGAGCTACGGGGCCGATTCGCTTACGCTGGTGATCCCCTACTTTGGTTACAGCACAATGGAACGTGCCGTTAAACCCGGCGAAATTGTAACTGCCAAAACCCGCGCCCGCCTGCTCTCGGCCATCCCCAAATCAAACCGGGGCAACAAGGTAATGCTGTTCGACCTGCATAGCGAAGGCATCCAGTACTATTTTGAGCAGGACCTGTACCCGGTACATGTGTACTGCAAGGACATTGTAATTGAAGCAGCCACCCGATACGGCGGCGACAATTTTGTGATGGCCAGCACCGATGCAGGCCGCGCCAAATGGGTTGAGTCATTAGCTAACGACATGGGTGTAAATGCCGCCTTCATCCTCAAACGCCGCCTAAAAGGCGACCAAACCGAAGTAAGCGCCATCAACGCCGACGTAGCCGGTAAAACGGTTATTATTTATGACGATATGATCCGCTCGGGCGGCAGCATCGTAAACGCCGCCCTGACCTATAAAAATGCCGGTGCCGGTGATATTTACGTGATCACCACGCACGGCCTATTTGTGAACGATGGCATTGGGAAGTTAAAAGCCTGCGGGGCTATTAAAAAATTGATATGTACGGATACCCATGTGAATTATAAGGATTTGGAAGGAGATGATTTTGTGGAGGTGAGGACTGTGGCGGAGTTGATTTGTGGGTGAGGGGGAAATTATGATTGCTTGCTATCGTTTTGTACATAAATCATTTAATTATAAAAGAATGTCAAGAAATTAATATAGCAATTCCATAGAACTATTTTATTATTCTTAAGTTTCAGCCCTTTAGTTTTTATAACCATGCACCATTCACAACCTCATTTCCCAGAAGACGATTATTTAGAAGAAATAACAGCAAGGTTAAATAAAAGTGTTATTTATAACTTATTTGTTAACCGGTGCGAATTAAACGCGGACCCAGCAGGTCCCGCTGCTTTGACACTTGTAAATAAAGCAATAAACTATTCATATCATCGACACAAATTGGTAATAAGACATATGGGGGAATATACACTTCATGACTCTGAACACTTGTTTCGATTGTTACATTTAGCATCTTTAATAATACCAGAAACAACATTAAAAGAACTATCCAACCCTGAACTTATGCTCTTAATCTTGAGCATTTTCTTTCATGACATAGGTATGGCACCGTCAGAAAATACTGTCAGGAATTGGCTGGGAATTTTAGATGTTGATATTGAACCGACTTATGAGGACACTTTGGAACAAGAAGAATTTCTAAGATTTGTTGCTGGCCGTGAAATTGAAAAAAACAAAATCGACAATTATCGAAAACAAGAACAATATGCCAATGCCGATAACATAATGCGATTTTTAGTTTCAGAATATATTCGAATAACTCACGCCGATCGAGCGATTGAAATTATAAAAAAAGACTGGAACGGGAAATTTGAGTATCGCGACCTAAATTTAACTCCCTTATTGGCGACATTGTGTCGTAGTCATAATGAAGATGGGATCAAATTACTCGAGCTTGAAAATTTAAAACCCGTTGGCCAGGGGACTTATATATGCTTACCTTTTTTGGGAGCAATATTGAGACTGACTGATATATTAGATTTCGATTCGAAAAGAACGCCTGATGTACTTTACTCTCAATTGTTTATCAAAGATCCTACATCCATAAGAGAGTGGAAAAAACATAGGGCTATAAAAAATTGGACAATTTCCGCACATACTATAAGTTTCTCTGCCGAATGTAGTCATCCTGCAATCCAACACAGTATTCTACAATTTTGCAAGATGATTGACTATGAATTAAAATCATGTTCAACTATTTTGCATAACCTTCATAGTAACGATATAAAGCCATTTCCAACTTACTATCAAATATCCTTACCCCCAAAGGTTGACACTAATCATGTAAGACCGGAATTGGATTTAGAAGGTAAATTCATATATACATATAGAGAAAGTGCTTTTAAATTGAATAATCGACAGATAATCGAATTATTGATGGGTACAAAATTATATGGGCAACCTGACGTGGCTTTAAGGGAGCTTTTACAGAACTCCATCGATACTTGTCTGTTAAGAAGTAAACTGGAAAAAAAATGGGGCAATAATTCATATCAACCCAAAATAGTTGTTAGTTTTTTTAAAAAAGACAATGATTTTGTTCTCGAAGTTACCGACAATGGATGTGGAATGGATCAACACATTATAGATAATTTCTATTCTAATATTGGCAGTTCTTATTATAAATCAAGTGAATTTCTCGAATTGAAATCATCTCTTAATAGTGATTACACTCCAATATCAAGATTTGGCATCGGTATTCTATCCTATTTCATGATTACTGACAATATTCAAGTACAAACACGTCGAGTTTATGAAAATTACAACTATGGTGTTCCTCTGCACATAACGATTGAAGGACAAGAAAGTATTTTCTTTATTAAACCAGGGACAATTCAAGTACCCGGTACCAAAACAACTCTAATCTTACATAAAAATAACCCTTGGAAAAAATCGCCCCCAGATGGGATAATAAATTACATAAAAAACATTATACCTTACCCACCTTTTGATATCGAAATCAATGTCGAAAATCAAAATACAATTCATTCACTTATTAAACCAGATGAAATAGATCTTTCTCAATTAAAAACCAACTATAGTGAACCACATCCTAACTTAACTACCTTATCTATAATATTAGACGGAGAACAGGGTATATCAGGGAAATGTGATGTAATCTTGATTGAAGAAAATGGGTTACCACAAAAAAGTATAGATTTTTTATCCGATAAAATTGAGATTAGAGGAGAATCTATTCAGTTTAAATCGAAAATTAAAATTTCGGAAAATTCGATTGATTTCACTTACGACAGAATTGACACATTAAATTTGAATGGCCCTGTAAAATTAGATACTGGATATTCGGTACTACGTGAATCGCGTTCAAAAATCGCACTTCATGGAATAGATCTACCTGTTTCTTTATTTGCAAGTTGGCAAGGAGATACTTATAAACGTGCAAAAATTCACTGGCCATTATGTTTTCATATGGATGTCAACATAGATAAGTCCTTGGATATAAATCTTAATTCCGCCAGGAACGAAATCCTTATAGATGACAAATGGTTTTACTTTGAAGAGTTATTAGCAAAGCTTTTGCTTACAGGTATAAAAAGCAAAGTAAGCGGCGATTACTGGAAAGAGTTAGCCAAAATAATTACGGAAACGGCAGGCTCAAAAGATCAACTTTTCTTAAGGAGCCTAAATTCAATTTGAGTAAATTAAACAAGGCTTTTAAATAAACTACATCAACAACACCTTCCACCGCAAGCCGAGGATGAAGATCGCCGTGGCGCGGGCGCGCTCGCGCGCCGGAAACCAGAGGCTGATGTAATAGATCATGCCGGGAAAGAAGCCCGCCTCGGCGACGCCGAGCAGGAAGCGCATCACGTAGAAGGACAGCGGGCCCTCGACCCAGGCCATCCCGGCCGCGATCAGTCCCCAGGTGATCATGATGCGGGCGATCCAGCGGCGCGCGCCGACCCGATGCAGGATCAGGTTGCTGGGCACCTCGAACAGGAAGTAGCCGATGAAGAACAGCCCGGCGCCGAGCCCGAACACGGTCTCCGAGAACTGCAGGTCCTGCGCCATCTGGAGCTTGGCAAAGCCCACG
>NZ_DASVOB010000786.1:0-10567 GCF_036383575.1 Mucilaginibacter sp. | reverse complement strand
TGGTGAAACAATTTCAAGATTAACGTTTGACTCAGGAATTGAATCCTCAACCAGGTTTGATACCTTGTCCATGTATTTGGTCATGTACTCATAAGTCGCACCCTCTGAACCGGTAACACTATAACGAAGCAGGCTGCGGTCGTCAAGCGGGGCAAGTTCCGATGGGATAACTTTTATCAGGATCCCGATGATAACGATCGAGGCTGCCAGAATAACGAACGATATCCATTTACGCTTCATAAACTTAACAAGCGACTCAGAATATGAGTTGATCATGTTAACAAAGAAAGGTTCCGTTTTTTCGTAGAATTTCGATTTCTTTTGATTTTTACGGATCAGTTTCACATTAAGCATCGGCGTTAATGACAGGGATACGAATGCTGATATCAACACCGCCCCGGCCACCACTACCGCAAACTCACGGAACAAGCGCCCGGTGAAGCCCTGTAAAAACACGATTGGTAAAAACACCGCTGCCAACGTAACGGATGTAGATACAACCGCGAAAAAGATCTCGGCAGAACCTTCAAAAGCCGCTTTACGGATAGCCATACCGGCCTCTACCTTTTTATAAATATTTTCCGTTACCACGATACCGTCGTCCACCACCAGGCCCGTTGCCAGTACTATCCCCAAAAGGGTTAATATATTGATGGAAAAGCCGAAGATGTACATGATAAAGAATGCACCGATCAATGATACCGGGATATCTATCAGCGGACGGAAAGCTATCAGCCAATCGCGGAAGAAAAGGTAAATAATAATTACCACCAGCACAAATGCCACGATCAGTGTTTCCTGCACTTCAGATATCGACTGGTTAATGAACCTGGTATTATCCAAGGCTACTTTTACCGAAATATCCGGAGGAAGGTCTTTTTTGATCTGCTCTAAACGGGCGTAAAAATCTTTAGCTATCTGTACATAGTTAGCGCCTGGCTGCGGCACCAGTGCCAAACCAACCATCGGCACACCCGATTCTTTAAATATGGTTTCCTCGTTTGCCGAACCTAACACCGCATAACCAATATCGCTCAGCCTGATCACCCGGCTACTATCGGCACGGATAATGAGGTTGTTAAAATCTTTCTCGGTTGCCAGCTTACCTAAGGCCCTGATGGTAACCTCGGTATTATTACCTTCAATTTTACCGGCAGGCAGCTCCACATTCTCTTTAGCCAAAGCAGCGCCGATATCGGTAGCTGTAACACCGAGGGCCGAAAGCTTGTTAGGATCAATCCACAGGCGCATAGCATATTGGCGCTGTCCCTGTACGTTGATGGTACTTACCCCTGGGATGGTTTGCAAACCTTCCAATAACACATTCTCCGCATAATCATCCAGTTGGTTTATATTACGGGTATTACTGCTCACGGTAAGGGTGATGATCTGGTCGGCGCTGGCATCGGCTTTGGTTACTACCGGCGGGGCGTTAATATCCTGCGGCAGCTGGCGCTGGGCCTGGCTCACTTTGTCGCGCACGTCGTTAGCGGCAGTTTCCAGATCGGCATCAAGGTCAAACTCAACCGTGATGTTGCTTTGCCCAACCGAACTGGTTGACGATATGTTACGGATGCCCGGCACACCGTTGATTGATTTTTCAAGCGGCTCCGTGATCTGCGATTCAATTACATCGGCATTGGCACCAGAGTAACTGGTGGATACCGAAATAATTGGAGGGTCAACCGAAGGGAAATCCCTCACCCCTAAAAACTTATAGCCGATAATACCAAACACAACAATAACCACAGACATTACTGTTGCCAATACCGGCCGCTTAATACTTACTGAGGATAAACTCATATCGGTTTATTTAATAACTTTTAAAATTTTCAAAGGCACTTTTGGTCGCATCTGGATTAAGCCGGATACAACAACGCTGTCGCCTGGCTGTAAACCTTCAATAACCTGGATCTTAGTATCTGTACGCAGATCTGTTTTTACCGGTTTTGATACCGCAATGCCATTGTGGTAAATCCAAACCAGGCTGCTTTTCAAATCGGGTATAACCGCCTCTGTTGGCAACAGGATGGTTTTAGGGATTTGATCAAGTGTTAGATTGATCTTGGCAAAGCTACCCGCAGTGAGGATCCCTTTAGGGTTTGGTGCTTTAGCACGCACTGTGATAGTACGTGAGCTGGCATCAATTGAAGGGTCGATAGCATACACCGTACCCACGAAATTTTCCATCGAGCTTTCGGTTTTAAACCTGATCTTACTGCCAGGGCCCAGTATGGAAAGATATCTTTCAGGCACAGCAAAAGTTACTTTAGCCGGATCGATATTAACCAAATTGGCAATAGGCGATGATGGCGACAGGTAACTACCCGGACTCACATTCCTTAAACCGATAGTGCCCGAAAATGGTGCACGGATCTCGGTACGGGCAATCTGCGCCTTAATGACATCGGCGGCAGCCTTTAAAGAGTTTAAGGAAGTTAACGAGGTATCATATTCTTCCTGGCTTATGGCCTCTTTTTGAAGTAACTGACGGTTGCGGCTTTCCTGTTGTTTAGCCAATGCTACCTGGTACTGGTTTTGTTGCAGTGATGCTTCTAAATCCTGGTTGTAAACCTTAACCAGCAGTTGCCCCTTGGTTACCTTAGTGCCTTCGTTGAAATATATGCCGGTAATATTGCCTGCCGTCTGACTTATCAGGCTCACCTTTTCGTTTGCATCAATAGTACCGGTAATATCAATGATGTTATTTACGGCGGTATCTTTAACTATCATTACGTTAACGCCTACCGGACCGCCTTTTTTCTTATCACCCTTACCCGAAGCCATAGCCGCGGCCGATTTCTTTGCCCCCTCGCTAAAAAATTTATTGTAAACTAAATAAGCAACCAGCAGGGCCAGCGCCGTGTAAATAATATATTTTGTTTTCATACTTTGTTTAATCCGTGTGTGGTTTAGCTTGTAGGGTTGTTTGGGGTGATATTAATGGGTTTAAATTTTTATGCATGCGGGTAAGTACGCTTTCAAATACCTGCATATCGGTTTCGGATATGCCATCGGTAATGTCAGCGTTAATGTTTTCAAAAGTTTCGATAATCTGGGGTACGGCCAGTTTGGCCTTTTCGGTAACGCGGAGCAGTTGCTGCCGCCTGTCGTTCGGGTTATTTTCACGGTAAACAAAACCCTTTTCGGTAAGCAGGTTGATGATATTCACCATGGCCGATTTATCCTTGCCCAGCAGGTGCGCCAGCGCGTTTTGGGTAAGCTGCCCGTCATGAACGTAAATGAGCGAAAGTATGTAATGGTACCGGGTAACATCCAGGTGAGTGGTATGTTTAACCAATACATCCAGGTACAATTTACCTAAGCGGATCAGCTTGCGCGAAATAGGTTCAATCAGTTCCATCGACTTAAAAATCGATGTAAAACTAATAGCATAATATTAACAATAGTTGCATGTATCAACCATTTTACAACGGTGTTTGAAGCGCAGTAACGCCACATATATAACTGATTATAGAATTTTTATAAATTGCGACCATGAAACTGACCAACCTACGCACGTTATTTTTTCTAACGATTTTTATTATGAGTAATACCATCAGCAAGGCGGCCGCCAACGCTCAGATCTCCTACAATGTTTCGTTTCCTGAAGCCCAGGCCCATTATGCTGACATTGAGATGCACATCACCGGCCTTCAGCAAAACACCCTTGAGCTTAAAATGCCGGTATGGACACCCGGTTCATACTTGGTACGCGAGTTCGCTAAAAACATTGAATCATTAACTGCCGAAACCAATGGCAAACCCGTTGCAGCACCCAAGATCAATAAGAATACCTGGCAAATTGTTACAAAAGGAATTTCGTCGGTAACAGTAAAATACAGGGTTTACGCCTTTGAGCTTTCTGTACGTACCAGCTTTATCGATGCATCGCACGGCTTCCTTTCAACCACCGGTATTTTCATTTACCCGGCCAATATGCTGCACTCACCAGCTACTATCCATATTAAACCTTACAAAAACTGGGATAAAGTTTCAACCAGCCTCGAGATGGTAAACAATGATCCTTTTACCCGTTTATCGCCAAACTTTGATATCCTGTTCGATTCGCCGATTGAAGTAGGCAACCAGGATGTTTTTGGTTTTGATGCATCGGGCGTTCATTATGAGATATGTATGTACGGCGGCGGTAATTATGACAAGGAAAAATTAAAAGCCGATATCCATAAAATTGTTGATCAGGAAGCCGCAGTTTTTGGCGAAAACCCCAACAAACACTATGTATTTATAGTACACAACCGCCAGCGTAATGGTGGTGGTTTGGAGCACCTGAGCTCAACTGTTTTAGGTGCATCACGCGATAACTATGCTAATGACAAAGGTTACCAAAGCTTTTTGGGCCTGGTAGCACATGAGCATTTCCATTTGTGGAATGTAAAACGCCTGCGCCCGGTAGTATTAGGCCCGTTTGATTATGATACCGAAAACTATACTACCAACCTGTGGATAGCCGAAGGCTTTACCGAATATTACCAGGGCATCATTGTTCGCCGTACGCAGCTATTTCCTGTGGGCAATTACTTTGATACCCTGGAAGGCGAGTTCAACATCCTCGAAAACCTGCCTGGTAAAGACGTACAAACCGTTGCCGAATCAAGCTTCGACGCCTGGATCAAAGCTTATCGCCCTAACGAAAACTCCAACAATACCACTATATCGTATTATAATAAAGGTGCGATCATTGGTATGATGCTCGATTTGGAGATCATCAACGACAGCAAAGGCAAATACTCGTTGGATGACGCCATGAAATACATGTACACCCAGTATTACAAGATCAAAAAACGCGGCTACACCGATGCTGAATTTAAAGCAGCCTTTGAAAAATTTGCCGGCAAAAAGCTGGATGATTTTTATGCTAAATACATCAACGGCCTTGCCTCTGTCGATTATAATAAATACTTAGGCTATGCCGGCTATAAGGTAGTTGATGAACTGGCCGATAAAAACGATGCTGCCTTTGGTATCACTACTGTAACAACAGCCAACAAAAAAATCATTGTGACCGGTGTGCAACGCGGTACCGCTGCTTATATTGATGGAATTAATGTAAACGACGAGATCAATGCAATTGACGGTACACTGGTTACCGATGCTTCGGCGCTGATCACCGGTAAAAATCCAGGCGACAAGATCCAGGTAACCGTAACCCGCGACGGGCAAGCCATTATCCTCCCGGTTACCCTGCTGAAAAGCAACCGCGTTAAATATAATATTGTAACTGTTGACAGCCCAAGCGAGCAGCAATTGACGGTAAGGAAAAAGTGGTTGAGCTTGTAAGAATTGTTTTTTTATAGAAAAGAAGGCGCCTGTCACGGCGCCTTCTTTGTCAATGCCAATTAAATATTATTGATTAAATTTGTATATGGAAACATTCATTGTACATCCTGAAAACAAAGAACAATCAGCAGCAATAAAAGCTTTTTTAAAAGCGCTCAAAATCAATTTTGAGAAACATGATAAAGGCTCATACAATGCCGAATTTGTTGAACAGGTATTAGCAGGCGAAGCGGCAAGAAAAGCAGGCAAAAAAGGCGTTAGGGTAAACACCGACGACCTATGGAAATAGACTTATACGAAAAAGCGATAAGGGACTTTGAATACTGGAAAAAGTCCGGTAATAAGGCTATTCAAAAAAAGATCTCGCAGATATTTAATGATATGAAAGCCCATCCTTTTGAAGGAATAGGAAAACCGGAGCCTCTCAAATATAAATTAACAGGAAAGTGGTCGAGACGAATAAACTCCGAACACCGCATTATCTACGATGTGGTTGATGAAACCATCAATGTTTATTCTTTACGAGGACATTATGAATGACCAACGAAGGTCGGCTGCAAAGCTGGCCTTTTTTGTTATCCGTCTCCTATTGTCATCCCGAACTTGTTTCGGGAACCCACAGGACAAGCTTCTGATTGCTTAGCATGCGTGTTACTTGGCGCGTGGGATGCTGAAATAAGTTCAGCACGACCTAAGGACATCAACAAAAAATTAAATTATTAACGCATAAGTTATATTTTTATAGCTTACGGCATTCCTGCTTAACCCATTCACCTGATGAGCAAAATTAAAGTTGAAGGTATTGAGATTTCTTTTTTTTCTGTTAATGACAGTGATTCCATCTCTCTTACCGATATGGTTAAAAGCCAACATGAAAATATCATTATTACTAAATGGCTCAGCTTAAAAAACACAATTTAATACCTGGGCGAATGGGAGGCATTGTACAACAAAGATTTTAATTATACCGATTTCGGTACAATTAAAAATGCCGCAGGCAGCAATAGTTTTGTACTGTCAGTAAAAGAGTGGATGCAAAAACCAACTCAACGCGCTACGAAATTCCATTTATACAGAAGAAAAAATTCAAAGCCCCTTTTTACCTGAAAGAAAAATTAAAGAAGAGTAATTAAAAATGCCCTCTGCAGCCTCATTAAAAAAAATACGCCCTATACAGCTTGTCGCTGTTATTTTCTTTACTGTATCTGGCGGCCCTTATGGCCTCGAACCGCTATTGAGTTATGCCGGCGATCACGGGGCTTTGCTGATCCTGCTTGTAACCCCTTTGATGTGGGATGTTCCGGCCATATTTACCGTGCTTGAGCTTAACAGCATGATGCCTATAACCGGCGGCTATTATAAATGGGTAAAATACGCCCTCGGTCTACACTGGGGCTTTATTGAGGGTTGGTGGACCTGGCTCTATACCTTTGTCGATCTTGCTATTTACCCGGTGCTTTTTGTACAATATGCCGGTTTCTTTTTCCCCGAACTGTTAAACTTCCAGATCCCGGTTTGTTTGGTGATCATCTGGGCATCGGCAGGATTAAATATCCTGGGCATTATGCCGGTGGGCCGGGTTTCGTTATTTTTAAGTGCTGCTGTGCTTGCCCCTATTATTTTATTGATCGTATTAGGCATTTATCACCATAGCGGAGCGATGCACATTCCATCATCATCATTAAAAGGGCTTAGTTTTCCATCGTTTGGGATGGCTTTGTATACTGTGATGTGGAACTGCCTGGGCTGGGATAATGTAACCACTTACGCCGAAGAGGTTGAAAAGCCTATCCGCTCCTACCTCATTTCTATCTTTACGGCTTTCGCGTTGGTAATGGTGATCTACTTTTTTGCCATTTGGGTAGCCCAGCAATCGGGCATTAACCATGATACATTAACCGATAGCGGCTTCCCGGCGTTAGGCGTACTCATTGGCGGACATTGGCTGGGCATAGTAGTAGCGGCAGGCGGTATGGCCAGTACCCTGGGTATTTATACAGCCGTGTTGTTATCGGTGTCGCGTGTACCGCAGGTAATGTCCGAAGATAATTTGCTGCCCAAAGGGTTGAATAGGCTTCACCCGCGTTTCAAAACACCATTCGTTTCCATCATTATCTGCTCCATAGTAGTAAGCTTTATGGTACTGTGGACCTTTGCCGACCTGCTCATCATCGATGTAACCGTTTACGGTGCCGGTCTTTCTTTAGAATATGTAGCCCTCGTAAAACTCCGCATCAAAGAACCGATGAAGGAACGGCCTTTCCGCATTCCGCTTAGTGTTACCGGCTTGTGCCTGGTTTTGCTGCTGCCATTTATTGTTTACAGCGTAGCGCTGGGCGGGGCATTAAGCTCGACACCGAAAGCTCTTTCGGCAGCTATTTTTGCGCTGGTGGCGCTATCAAGTGCCGAGGTAGCATGGCAAATCATCAAGATTAGCAGGCCAGAGTTGAAGCAATGAGTATACACGAATTATATTGGCTATCTAAAACAATTAGTTCGAATTTCACAAATCGTGACGCAGAAAGAAAAACTCGTGTAATTCGGTTAATTTGAAAAAATTAGTGGCAAAAATTTCTTCAACCCATTGCCAATTGGATAATTGCTGGGGATTTATGTAAATTCGGTTCTTTCGCAAAATTTCTATCATATGAAAATCAAACACCGATACCTGATGCTCATTGGAGGTCTTGCTATTTTTGCAGGCTGCCAGAATAATAAAAGCGTGCCCGCCGAAAAGGCTGTTACCGCCGCCGAAATAAAAAAATACATTTCGGCATTAGCCAATGATTCTATGATGGGCCGCAAGCCTTTCACCGCCGGAGAAGACAAAGCCATCAAATACATTTCCGAGCAGTTTAAAAAAGCAGGGCTTGAGCCGGGCAATAATGGCAGCTATTTCCAGGATGTGCCCATGGTGCAGATCACCAGTACGCCCTCTCCCGTAATGGAGATCTCCGGCGGCAAAACCCCGCTCAGCCTGCACGCTACTACCGATTTTGTAACGTTCAGTCGCCGCGAGGTTGATTCGGTAACGCTTAAAAACTCACCGTTGGTTTTTGCCGGTTACGGCGTTGTTGCACCCGAATATCACTGGAACGATTATGCTGGTCTTGACGTGAAAGGCAAAACAGTTGTGGTACTGGTGAATGATCCGGGCTTTAAAAACGGCGACCCTACTTTCTTTAAAGGCGATACCATGACCTATTACGGCCGCTGGACATACAAATACGAAGAAGCTGCCCGCCAGGGTGCTGCCGGCGTACTTATCATCCACCAAAAAGAGCCCGCAAGCTATGGCTGGGAAGTAGTATCCAACAGCAACACAGGAGCTAAACTTTATCTGCAGCAAAAAGATAAGCATATGAACCGCTGTAAGGTTGAAGGCTGGATCACCGAAGATATGGGCAAAAAGCTTTTGGCCGAAGCTGGCATCACCGGCGATTTCCGCGCATTAGCCCGTAAGAAAGATTTCAAAGCCATCCCGCTTAAGCAATCCGTTACTTTAACTATCAACAACCAGCTAAAGTATTCTACATCACATAATGTTATCGGCACGCTTAAAGGCAGCTCACAGCCCAATGAATATGTATTATATACCGCCCATTGGGACCACCTGGGCATAGGTAAGCCCGATGCAAAAGGCGATAGTATCTACAACGGGGCTGTTGATAATGCCGATGGTGTTGCAGCCATCATCAGCGTAGCCAATGCCTTCAGCAAGGCTAAAGAAAAACCTAAACGCTCTATCGTATTTTTAGCTGTTACTGCCGAAGAGCAGGGCTTATTGGGTTCGGAATATTATGCCACCCACCCTATTTACCCGGTTAACAAAACCGTAGCCGACCTTAACATGGATGCCCTTGGCGACTACGGCGAGACTAAAGATATAGCTGTAACAGGTAAAGGCCAGAATGAACTGGAAGATTACGTGGATGAAATAGTCAAAGCGCAGGGCCTCAGTACAGTTGGCGACAGGCACCCAGGTGCAGGCAGCTACTACCGGTCGGATCATTTTAACTTTGCCAAAGTTGGTGTGCCGGCGCTTGATATTAACAATGGCAGCATCAGCGTAATACATGATGGCAGCTATGGCGAGGCCAAACAAAAAGATTACGGCGATAACCGCTATCACCAGCAGGCCGATAACTACACTGATACCATGGACGCCACCGGTATGGCCCAGATAGCCAACATCCTTTACGAAGTTGGCACTAAGCTAAGCAATGAAACCACATTCCCCGGCTGGAAAAAAGGTTCGGAGTTTAAAGCGGTTAGGGATAAATCGATGAAGTAAAAAAAAGTTGGTCATGCTGAACTTGTTTCAGCACCCCACTTGCTAAGCAGTGTGCAATGCAGGCTTTATACCCTTATGATGGGGTGCCGAAACAAGTTCGGCATGACGTTTATAATTAAATTCACCATAAAAAAATCCACCCCGTAACAGAAGGTGGATTTTTTATTGATATATAGTGAAACTAACCCTTAAAGGGGTTTAGTTGCTCATTTTAGCTATGTTGAAGCTTTCGTAGGCCATTTGCCTGTTATAATCGTTGGCGATGGTTTTGTAGTTGATCAGGTCGACAATGGTACCGATGAAACAAAAACCTGCGGTGAAAAAGTAAAGGATACCCATACCTATCTGATCGGTCATGAAACGCTGCACGCCTGATACACCAAGGAAACCGGCAAGCGTAGCAAACATGATGTCTTGAGGGTTACGTCTTTTGCTGGCATAAAATGACATAAAAGTACGTGCCTGATTTTCTGTTAATGAGGCAGTAGCCTGTTGCAGAAATGTATATTCTTCGGGAGTGATACCGTCGAAAGACATATATGGGTTTTGATAAGTGTTCATCTCAGTAAGTTTTAAAGTTTGCGATTGTTTTATGATATAAAGGTACAATCGTGGCCTTAAAACGCCTATGAGAGATAGGTTAGCGGAGATAAGTAGTCGGTGAAATGATGGGTTTTGGCGGTGAAAAGTATCGCGGAAATCTTACCGATAAGGTTAGTGGATGAATAAACAAACTATGTCATTGCGAGCGCAGCGTGGCAATCGCACGGAAACATGGCCGCTCTGTATAGTATGCGATTGCCACGTCGCACCCCGGCACAACCCCGTTTTGCTCCTCGATTTCTATGATCTAAGCAACTAATTTGAGATAATTTTTTTCATATTTTCTATTTTGGTTTACGCAGGAAAAAATGCGTTGTACCAGTTTATTCCTGATAGCGTTTAAGACACTCATTTTATTCTTTTTTTCAA
>NZ_DASVOB010000785.1:0-12227 GCF_036383575.1 Mucilaginibacter sp. | reverse complement strand
GCACATCTGCAGGTGGCCTTAAAACAAAAATATTTCTTTGGGCATTTGAGATCGGTAAAAAAGTACGCCTGGTGCAGGAAGCCGGCAAATCGCCAAATGTTATTCTAAAAGCACAACACGGCATTGCCGAGAAACTGGTATTCAGCAAGATCAAGGAAAAAACCGGCGGACTGCTGAAATTCATGGTTTCAGGAGGTGGCGCACTGCCTAAAAACATCGGTGAGTTTTTTGGCGACCTTGGTATTGTAATTTTAGAGGGTTTTGGCTTAACTGAAACATCACCCGTAATGGCGGTTACAGAACGCCACAGGGTAATTTATGGCACCGTTGGCCGTATCATTCCTGGTATTGAAGTGGCTATCCAAAATGTGGATACCAAACACATCTACAGCATCCAAACACACGATAACTTTAAAGAAGATACCCTTACCGAAGAAGGAGAGATCATTGTTCGCGGGCATTGCGTAATGAAAGGATACTGGAACAAGCCTGAAGAAACCGCTACAGTTATTGATTCGCACGGCTGGTTCCATACCGGCGATATCGGCAGGTTTTTCCGCGGTAACCTGCAGATCACCGATCGTCTTAAAAACATGCTGGTTAATGCTTACGGTAAAAATATCTATCCTACCCCGGTGGAGAATACTTACCTCAAAAGCCCTAAAATTGAGCAGGTGTTTTTAGTAGGCGATAAACGTGAATATATTGCCGCCATTATTGTACCCGCCCGCGAAACACTGCAGGAAACCTTTAACCTTCAAAATGATTTCTTTGAACGCCCTGAAGTATTTATTGATGATAAAGAAATTGTTGATTGGATAGGTTCCGATATCCGCAAATACAGCAATGAGCTGGCCAAGTTTGAGCGCATCAAATCATTCAAGATAAAACGTAACCCTTTCAGTATGGACGAAGGCGAGATCACCCCTACCATGAAAGCCAAACGCAAAGTCATCGAAAAGAAATACGCCGCCGATATCGACGAGCTGTATGTTGGTGAGACGGAGGAAGACTAAACAGAACCGTGATTTTTAGGATTTAAGGATTTCTTGATAGATAACGTCAGTCCATCAGGTAATCATTAAATCAGGATTCAAACTTATTATCTGATAATCCTTCAATCAAGCGCATCAGGGTTCTGTTTTTTTACTAACTTTGTTAGCATGAAGCGATCAGGCAGTGCTGACTTACCTTTACATTATGGTTATGTACCACAATGGCTTGCCGAGCGTATGGCTAAGCTTGGCCTTGCTGTGGTGGAAACCATTGTGATGGATTATGGTAAGGATGAAGTGCTTCGCCGGTTAAGTGATCCTTTTTGGTTTCAAAGTTTAGGTGCTGTTATGGGGATGGACTGGCATTCGTCGGGTATAACCACTTCCGTGATGGGCGCATTGAAGAAATCCATTAACCCGCACAGCCGCGAATTGGGAATTTACATTTGCGGAGGGAAAGGCAAACACTCAAAACAAACTCCGGCCGAGCTTTTAAAAGTAGGCGAAACTACCGGGCTCGATGGCAATTACCTGGTGAAATGCAGTAAGCTGAGTGCCAAAGTTGATAACACTGCCATACAGGACGGCTTCCAGCTTTATACCCACAATTTTATTTTAAGCGATACCGGCAAATGGGCCGTAGTACAGCAAGGCATGAGCGACGCCAGCAGCACCGCCCGTCGTTATCACTGGCATTCGGAACAGTTAAGTTCCTTTGTTGATGATCCGCATGCGTTTATCTACGGCAAAAACAATGGCTATATCCTAAACATGACCGATAAGGAAGCGGATGGTTCACGTAACGGCGTGATGCAAATTGCAGCCGAAAACCCAGGTATCATGATCAGAGAGATCAGCAAATTGGTGATGCCCAACCATCATGAGGTATACGCCAAAGATGTAGACCTGAAACGCCTCGGCGCTGTACTTTGGCTGGCGCATGAAAAACAATCCAAAGATTTTGAAGACCTCTTATTGCTTCAAGGTTTAGGCCCACGTACATTACAATCACTGGCATTAGTAAGCGAGGTGATCCATGGCACACCATCGCGGTTTAAGGATCCCGCAAGGTTTTCTTTTGCCCATGGAGGTAAGGATGGTGCTCCCTTTCCGGTTCCAACCAAAGTTTACGACGAAACATTGAGCACCCTGCAAACAGCTATCCAAAGAGCAAAAATGGGCAATAATGATAAAAATGAAGCCATCAAACGCCTCTCCCAAATAGCCGAAAACGCCGAAAAGGGTTTTACGCCCAACGCCAACTTTGATAAGGTTATCGAAAAGGAGCGGAACGATTCATGGAAATATGGGGGCCGTACGGTTTTTGGCAAAGCTCAACCACCTGTGCAGCAACAATTAAAGCTATTTTAACGTAGTGCTGATAAACTTTGCGGTATCTAAATGTGCCTGTAAACCGGGCAGCATTTTAGTAGCAAAATCGGCAAGGGTTGTATTTTTCCTGTCTTTTGCGGTTGTTTTGTACAGGGCTATTTGCTCGGTATGATCGTTTATTACCAATTGGATATAAGCCTTGTCAAACGCACCCGCTTTCTTAAGGTCCAGATCATCAATGATCTGCTGATGCATGGGGCTTATAACAACCGAATCGGCAATAAAATTATCAGTCCTGAGCTTTTTAAAATCATCGGCAAGCATAGTATGATCATCGATCATGAGTTTGGCAAACTGAATAACCTTCTGATTTTTTGAATTTGCAATTGCCAAACCGGAGGCTTTTACAGATGCAAGGGTTGATTCTTCTCCACTTTTAATGAATAATAAACCGTTATCATCTACCAGGGCTTTGTTATAATTATTGGCATGCCGGTTACTCTGGCAGGATTGTGTCATCACTAAAGCAAACAGAAATAATAGGACACTGGCTGATTGGCTCATGTTAGTAGTTTAGTGTTTCAATATAACAAAAAAAAGTCGCTGTGGTTTTTTATCCTTATTTGATATAATTTCTGAATTTAATTATTGCTCAAAATAGCTTCTTTAACAAGATAATTAACGGCTAATACTGATAGTAATTGGCTCCTCAAAAAAGAACGGATTGTAATTTTTAACATACACATGAGTTATAAAAAACACACTTGTATTTATAGTTAATCTTTTTTATATTTAAAACAATTACCATAACAAGCATGATTATTAAAATGCGAAAAATTAAACCATTTTTAATCTGCTTTTATAAATAACTCAGCATTAAGGAATTGAATTTTACAATCTTAACAATTCCGACAAAAATAGAGGCCAATTTGTAAAATTTCAAGTACAAACAAACAAAAGGGCATCAATGTTGAGGCAGTTAAATGAATAAACTAAACAAAACCTTTGCACTATGTCTAATGCTGAAAAAATCACCTGTTATTGCTTTAATAAAGACTGCGCTGCCTCCATATATAATGATACCACCTGCTTATCCATACAAGTACCTTTGGAAGTTGCATTATCACGCACACTTAATTGTATTGAATGTGGTGCAGAACTGTTATCTCCGTTGCTTATCGAGATCAAGAAAGACATCCTCAATCTAATAAAAGATGATCAGCAGCGTTCTGTAGCTATTATTGACGATGACATTATTTTTCACGAAACTGTTAAGATCATACTAAAAGACAATTGGCTAAATGCAAGTTTTTTTATGAACCCTGAGCCGGTTTATAAAACCCTGTATAACAACCGCAATAAACATACGGAGATCCCAAACATTATTTTCCTCGATCTGGATATGCCCTTAATGGACGGATGGGAGTTCCTGGATTTGTTTAACGGCATTTACCGTTCGCTGGTAAAACCGGTCTCCATTTATATAATTTCAAATTCTGTTGATCCTGCCGACCAAAAACGCATCAAAACATACCCATTTGTTAAAAGCTTTATTTCCAAACCATTAACAAGGCATTTCTTAGGCAAGATAAACGAAGAGCTTTCTAAAAATGCAGCTGGTTTGGAGCTAAAGCCGGCATCTGACTGGTAGCAATATAATTACTGATCAAATTATTAAAAGGGAACCTGCCGGTTCCCTTTTGCGTTTTATGAGATTATATAAAAGCCGGGGTTAAACTTTACCTTTGCCAAATGGACTATTTTAAAAAGCTGCTCAACCTGTTACAAATTGAGCAGGATGAAGACCGCCAGGCATACCTCAAACTAACGGAAACAGCTTCAACTGCCGAACGCAGGGCTGCAGGAATTAGCTGGTATCCCATAGCAATAAAAGGCACTGAAATAGGTCGCGGGGATTACCTGACTGTAGAAGTTGAGCGCCCTTCTCATCAGGACCTTAGCCACCAGTTCAGGTTTGGCGCTTCGGCTGCTTTGTTTTCAAACCATGATCCTAAAACCGATCGTATAAACGGCACCGTAGCCTACCAGGGAGGTAACCGGTTAAAACTAACCCTTAATACCGATGAGCTGCCCGACTGGAGCCGGAACGGTAAGCTTGGCATCGATCTGCTGTTTGATGATAACAGCTATGATGAAATGCAAAAGGCATTAAAACTGGCTGCTAAGCTTGTCGATGATCATAAAGAAGGTCATCTTACCCGCGTGCTTACGGGGCAAAGTGCACCTGCTTTTATTCCCGAAACCATTCATTACCCGCTTAATGGCTTAAATGCTTCGCAGAAGCAAGCCGTTCAAAAAATAGTTGAAGCGCAGGAGATCGCAGTTGTTCACGGGCCACCGGGTACCGGCAAAACAACTACTCTTGTACAGGCAATCAAAGTGCTTATCAAGCAAAACAAACAACAGATCCTGGTTGTAGCACCAAGCAATACAGCTGTCGATCTATTGAGCGAAAAGCTAAGCAACGAAGGTTTAAATGTGCTGCGAATAGGCAACCCGGCAAGAGTATCTGAAAAGTTAATGGCCTTAACTTTAGATAGTAAGATAAGCGCTCATGCCGACATGAAGGAGATCAAAAAGCTTAAAAAACAAGCTTCGGAATACAAGAATATGGCGCATAAATACAAGCGCAATTTTGGCAAAGCCGAACGCGATCAGCGTAAGGCGCTTTTTGATGCTGCACATCAGATCATCAAAGAAGTAGATAAAACCGAACAATTCATTGCCGAAGACCTGATCAACAAGGCACAGATCATTACCGCTACACTTGTAGGAGCCAACCACTATACCATCCGCGATTTAAAATTCCACACAGTAATTATTGACGAAGCCGGGCAGGCCCTTGAACCTGCCTGCTGGATCCCGATATCAAAGGCTCAAAAAGTGATCTTTGCCGGTGATCATTTACAGCTCCCTCCTACCATTAAATCGCAGCAGGCGGCTAAAGATGGACTGAGCACTACCCTGCTCGAAAAATGCACTGCGCTTTACCCGGAAGCTGTTGTATTACTTGAGGAACAATACCGTATGAATGAAGCCATTATGGGCTTTTCATCAAAAGAATTTTATGGCAACAGGTTAAAGGCTCATGAGTCCGTGGCAAGCCGGTTACTGTTTCCTGGAGATCTTTCGCTTAGTTTTGTTGATACCGCAGGTTGTGGCTACGATGAAAAACAGGAAGGTACCAGCACGGCAAATCCCGAAGAGGCTGCATTCCTGTTCAAGCATCTTCATAAATTGGTCGACGAACTCACCGGGTATTATCCGGCAGAAAACTTCCCAACTATTGCAGTTATTTCCCCATACAAAGAACAGATCAGGATTTTAAACCAATTGTTGCAGGATTCGCCGGAGCTTATGATTTATGCCGATAAAATCGCTGTTAACACCATTGATAGCTTTCAGGGGCAGGAACGCGATGTGGTTTATATCAGTCTAACCCGCAGTAATACAGAAGGCGAGATCGGCTTCCTGAATGATATCCGCCGCATGAATGTAGCCATGACCCGGGCCCGTAAAAAACTGGTGGCAATTGGCGATAGCTCAACACTGGCATCTTCAGGTTTTTATGCAGATATGATCAGTTATGCCGAACAACTCAACGGCTATCAGAGCGCCTGGGATTATGCAGCATATGATTAAACGTCAATTATTTGTTACATAAGCTTTAATATTATTACAGCTTGGGATAATGGTTAAATTTATCTTTTAGCCTCACAACCATCGCTCGTATGAATTTTAAACCGTACTACCTGACAAAACTTATTGCTTTTATTAGCTTTTTTATTTTTTTAGGACAAGCCAGCAAAGTATCGGCCCAAGTAAATACCGATGACCCGCATTTGGGTATCATCCCGGCTCCTGCTTCAATCACCAAAAGCAGCGGTACATTTACCTTTACGCCGCTTACACCAATCAAAGCTGATAATCCAAAAGATAAAGCTGTTTTATGGCTGAAAGACTACCTGAAGGAGAACCGGCATCTGGCTATCAAGGTAGCCAAATACAATTCAAAGCTTAAAGCAGCAAAAGGCAGAGGTTTAATATTAACCGCAAAGGGAGCCGATAAATTACCAAAGGAAGGTTATAAATTAACCATTACTCCGCGTAATATCATCATAGTTGGTAAGGATGCCGGGCTGTTTTATGGTATCCAAACCTTGCTACAACTTTTCCCGATTGAAAATGCAACTGCGTACCAATTGCCTTGTGCAGTTATTGAAGATTCGCCACGCTTTGGTTACAGGGGCATGATGCTGGACGTATCACGCCATTTTTTTACTATCCCGCAGGTAAAAAAGGTGATAGAACTTATCGCCTCCTATAAACTCAATACCTTTCACTGGCATTTGGTTGATGGCCAGGGCTGGCGCATCGAGATCAAAAAATATCCCAAACTTACCGAGGTTGGTGCCTTTCGCCAGCAAACCATGTTTGGCAGCAACCGCGACTGGCCCGATTCGCTTAGTTATGGAGGTTTTTATACCCAGGAGCAAATTAAAGACGTAGTGAAATTCGCGGCAGATCGTTACATCAATGTGATCCCCGAAATTGAAATGCCGGCCCATTCTGAAGCAGCGTTGCGTGCCTATCCCGAATTTAAATGTGATACCGTTGTTGGCCAGAAAGCCCCGCGCGATATCAACAACCTGTACTGCCCTACCGAGCAAACGTTTACCTTTTTAGAGGATGTACTTACCGAAGTAATGGCACTTTTCCCAAGCAAATACATCCACATAGGCGGTGATGAGGCAGGTAAAGAACCCTGGAAGCAATCGGCCTTTTGCCAGGCTTTGATGAAGGAAAAAGGCCTGAAAGATGAAAAGGAACTGCAAAGTTATTTCGTTCAACGGATAGAGCAATTCATTAATTCTAAGGGTCGGAGCATTATTGGCTGGGATGAGATATTGGAAGGAGGCCTTGCCCCTAACGCCACCGTAATGAGCTGGCAGGGCGAAGAAGGTGGCATCAATGCCGCCCATCAAAAACATAACGTGATCATGACGCCGCAAACTACCGGTAATTACTTTGATCATTACCAAAGCAGCTCTCCGCAGGAGCCTGTATCATTTGGCCGTTACGCCACTTTAGAGGAAACCTATAACTATGACCCGGTTTCAAAACAACTGACTCCCGATGAACAGAAATATGTAATTGGCACACAAGGTAACCTTTGGACGGAGTACGTCCCTACAGTAGCCAAACTACAATACCAGATCATGCCGAGGGTATTCGCTCTTTCAGAAGTGGCCTGGACTCAACCTGCAAATAAAGACTATACCAATTTCTCTGAAGTTAGGCTGGCCAAACATTTTGCAAGGCTTGATGCTATGAACTACAACTATCGTGTGCCAACTGCTTTAACTACCATTGATACGATGGTTGTGGGGCCGAAGTTTGTTTACACGCTAAAATCGGTTGTTCCCGGTGCTAAGATCTATTATACGCTTAACGGGCGTGATCCGCTGGATACTGATCTGCAATATGACGGTCCAATCACTTTCTCCATTCCGCAAAACGAAAAACGCGAATTACGCACCCGTGTAATTACACCATCGGGACGCAGAAGTATTGCTACACGTACATTGATGTACAATAAAGCGCCTGGAGCTGCAGTAAACTATACAGCTAATAAACAGGGGTTGAAATACAAATTGGCAAAAAACACGTTCACCTCTCCCGATCAGCTTAATTACGTTACTGCAGAGGATTCATCAACCATCAATAAACTGGATGCCGAAGCCCTGAAAAAAGACAACCCTAATTTTGGTGTTGTTTATGACGGTTATGTGAATGTTTTAGCCGATGGTACTTATAACTTTACCCTTGCAAATTATGCCGCCAGCCAGTTATTTATTGATGGCGTACAATTAACAGAAGCTGAATATGCGCTGCCGCTGGCAAAAGGCTTTCATCAAATAAAGGTAAAGTATATATACAATGCGCCGCCGCCGTCAACCGGCAGGTACAGGCCTCGTGTAGCACCGCTTAAAGTATATGTTACTGCGCCCGGTAGTTTTGAAAAGAAAGAGCTGAACGCGGCCGATCTTTATTATTAATACATGGAATTAGGTATAAGTACCTTTGGCGAGATACATCCCGATGGTAAAAGCGGCAACGCTCTAAATGCCCACAAACGGGTTCAGGAATTATTAGAAGAAGTAAAGCTGGCAGATGAGGTTGGTTTGGATGTGTATGCCTTCGGCGAGCATCACCGGCCGGATTTTGTGATCTCAGCACCCGAGATATTGATCTCTGCTGCGGCAGCTATCACCAAAAATATCCGCTTATCCAGTTCGGTTACCGTATTAAGCTCAACCGATCCGGTGCGTACATTTCAAAACTTTGCCACTGCCGATCTGGTATCCGGTGGTCGTGTTGAAATGATAGCCGGTCGCGGATCATTTATCGAATCGTTCCCGCTTTTTGGTTTCGACCTGAATGATTACGATGCGTTGTTCACCGAAAAGCTTGAAATGTTTTTGCAGATCAACAAGCAGGAAATTGTTTCATGGAAAGGTAATTTCAGGGCGCCGATCAGAAACCAGGGCGTTTATCCCCGGCCCTTACAACAAGAGATCCCGGTTTGGATTGGCGTAGGCGGTACCCCTGCCTCGGCAAAAAGGGCCGGTTCACTAAACCTGCCCATGATCATTGCCATATTAGGCAGCGCACCAAAACATTTCGTTCCGTTCGTTGAGCTCTACCGTGAATCAGCAGCGAAAGCCGGGCATGATATAAGCAAATTACAACTGGCTATCAGCTCGCAGTTTTACGTAGCTGAAAACTCACAGCAAGCCGCCGATGAGTTTTACCCAAGCTATGAATCCCTAATGACCCGTGTTGGCCGCGACAGGGGCTGGTCGCCGATGACAAGGGAACAGTTTGAATACCTGCGGGATTTTGGGCCGTTAGTGGTTGGAGGTGCTCAACAAGCCATTGACAAGATCATGCAGCAATACGAGCTCTTCGGTAATACCCGTTTTATTGCTCAATTGGTTACGGGCTTTACCAAACACAAGGATATTTTGAAAGCCATTGAGCTCTACGGTACAAAGGTAGCGCCCATTGTACGCAAAGAAACCAAGGCAAAAGCTTAAGCTTTTGCCTTGGTTAAAAACTCTTCGATAATAGCGACAGCGGGGTAGTCTCCATCCCTGCCGATATCTTCAATTTCACCTATATAATCGCCATGACCTCCAGGCAATATACAAAGCTGAGCATCAGCAAGCGTGCGGTATAGCTGAAGGGTATGCTCAGGCCTGATCACGTCCTTATCACCGGCTATTACCAATGCGGGCATGGTTATGGAACGGATAACGTCATCACTCCAGTCTTGAAAAGCCAGCATTCGGTCGCGATCTCGGTTATGCATTATTTCTAAAGCAGCCTGGTCGTTGTTTATGGCGAGGAAGGCTTCCTGCAAGGGTTTGGGCATATTATCCAGGCTGGCATTCGGCATAAAATCCCAAAACCAGGAGTCGAAGCCATCGCGCCTGTAAAAAGAAGAAGCGATCACTATTTTATGAACCAGATCCGGGTGCCTGATAGCAACCTGCATAGCAGTATTACCACCGTTACTAAAACCCATAATATCGGCCTGTTTTATATCTAAATGTTTGAGTAAAGCTGCAATGTCATCGGCATCCTGTTCAAAGGAGGTAGGTACACCTCTGTCAGGCGTACGGCCATGCGCCTGGAGATCTACCCCTATCAACTTATGTTTTTTCGCGAAGCTTGACAATACCCTGCCAAATGTAACGTCAATATCAGAACCACCTCCGTGAATTAGTGCCAGCGGGAAACCCTCGCCGTGAATTTCGTAATACATTTTGAGGCCGTTAACTTCGGCATAGCTACCGGTGCCTTTTGTTTGTGTCATATCGATAGGTTTATGTTATTGATTCAATCTCTGGTAAATTTAGCTTGATTTTATATAAATCATGTATATTTATCAAACATCAGTCCTGCAAGATAATGATGACCATAACCTTACGCTAAAACTTAAATGAAAATCGAAGAATTAACTAACGATGTATTTTACCAAGATGTTGAAGAAACCATCGAAAAAATTAAACGAAAAAAAAACCGGTATCTTTTCTTCCATTACCTTTCACGGGTAATCACTTTTACCGCCGGTGTTACGATTACCATACTAACGGGTTTAAAAGACATAATAGTAATTAATCCGGATAAATCCATTTTGTTTATAAGTGGTGGTATAACGTTATTAGCGGCATTTGAAGGCTTGTTTAGTTTAAAAGAAAAAGCGATGAATTATGACTTGTTCTTACATAAGCTGCGAGCGTTAAGAAACGAAATAGGCTTTGATTATATTGAAGGGCTATATCAAGAAACAAAGAAGGAACATTTCAAGCAATTCCAGGCGGCTCTTGAATTTAAAACCGAAATAATAAAAAGTTCTTTCGATTAATATACCTGTATTGATATCTTAATAGTATCAAGTAATTACTCCTTAACAGCCATCGCCGTAACTGCCTGTAAATACCAGGCTGCGTGGGGAAGCCATTGTTCTGTCCAGCGCCATTCATTGCCATCGTCTTTCATTTTAAAATCAATACCGCTGCCGTCAGGATTTTCCTTTTTTCCGGTGATGCCATTAGAGATACCACCCTTACCCGATCCGTGGCCGAAGTTTGAACTCATGTACGGCACGTTATTTTTGCCATACTGGTACATAAAACATATCTGATAAGGGTTACATCCCAAAATCCAGGCTATTTGGTGCGAAGCATATTCGGCCAGTTCCCTTTTTACGCCCCAGCCGCCTTTTTCAGGATAAACCAATCGCCCTCCTACTAATGCCGCTGTAGCCAATGAACCGAGGCGGGCATTTTCGCCCTGCCACCACCAGCCGGTTTCATTTTCATGCGGGATAAAGAAACCATCTTTAACAGCCCCCCTGAACTTAAACGATTGACGGGCATAGCCAAACGGGTTCTCTACATTATCGGTTATCTTCAGGTTATAATCCAAAGCCTTTTTTATGGTTGATAATGCCACCGAACGTTTTTCAGCTTCCTGCTCCTTATCCAAATACCTGCATAGGGCTATAACCGGCAAACCCGCATCAGCTGCATGCCAGAAGGGCCTGTCGCCGTCATCAGCAATAAAATAGCCAGCGGGGCCCATTCGCTTGTTCAAATTTTGTGCGCGTTTGCGGGCTTCGTCGCGGTATGAAGAACTATCGGTAGCTATCCACAATTCGGTAGCAGCCATCAGCGCACAATAATCATCAATGATGTTTTCCTTACCGTCGTCATCGTATTTGGTATTGTTCGCCAATAAATGAGCAAAGGCCCGCTTAGCAGCAGCAAGGTATTCGGCTGACTTAAAATCACCGTCTTTTTTTAATTGTGAGATCCGCGCCAGCGAAGCAATCGCCATTCCGCCACCTTCACGAAAAGCGGCCTGGTACTCATCAGTAGTAACGCTGTTTGCCTTTAAGCCTACCACACGGCGGGCTTTAGGATCTTTATTAAAATAGCTGAATACGATCATGTAAAAATAATCGTCTTTCGATAAGGCGCGCATCATATAATCGGCTCCCCAAAGGGCTTCGTTCACCATACCATCGTAGCTGCCCAGCTTATTTAACAAACCCGTTGCAGTTTGTACCGTATTGATCATTGACCACGTTACCAGGGGTATTTGCTGGGGAGATACAAAATTGGCATAAGCTAAATGCGAAAAGTATTTGCTTACATCGCCCGAGGCATCGCACCAGCCACCGCGCAGATCAACTGTTTTATCGCTGCCATAAAGCTGAACAGCGGCATCGGCCTGCAACTCAGTTGGCGTGTTGGCCCGTTGCCTGTTATAATAGCTCAATACCGATGGAATGGTAGCTACCGCCAG
>NZ_DASVOB010000784.1:0-15924 GCF_036383575.1 Mucilaginibacter sp. | reverse complement strand
CGTAAAACAACAAAATGGAAGTGGATTCAGATTGGAAGGGGGGACTATGACCATAAATAACCAGATAACCTTTACAAATCACAGTGTTACCAGCCAGAACGGCGCTTACTTTACGGTGAATGCCCTCACATCATATAAAACAACTAATACGATTGTAAATCCAACATTAATCCTTAATGCCACAAACGCTATCGGAACGATACCTGTACCTTATGCGTCCTGTAATTTTTACGGTGACCACGGAGGTAAAGCTACTGTTAATTATAAAGGGGCAAACCCTGTGATTTATACAACCTCGGTTCAGGGTTTTGGCCCTGGCGGCGGGCCTGTAAACCCAAACGCGGCTACAGATCGTACTTATGACAACCTCATTATACAAGGCAGCGGCACTGCTATTATTGGTGGTACAACGGCTGGTCAAACAAGTTATTTAAATATCGATTCCACATTTACCACAAACTCAAATGTGTCATTTTCCAATGCAACCAGTACAGCTACAAGGGTTGGTGTTACGGGTTCAATAGCCGCCACCTGGACAAATAATGCTGCTGCAACCATTACCGGCGGAAGCGGGGCCACTGCTATTAATGGCTCGTTAACTAATGCCGGAACAATGAACATGGGAAGTGGAACATTAGATATCAATGCATCTCTTTCTAATTCAGGGACTATGAATATGGGTACCGGGACATTAACTATAGCAAAGGATTACACCAATACCGGAACCTTTACCCCCAACGCAACCCCCACGATTACTTTTGATGGCACAACACAAACCCTTACGGATGCGACCTCTACTGGTACAAATTTTTATAATGTAACGTTTACTACCGGTGGAACAAAAACAATGGCCTCTGGCAGTAAGTTTACCGTTGCGCCAACTTATACTTTAAATGTAAATACATCATCAACCCTTGCTGTCGGGAGCAGTACAAGCACAACAGCGCTGACATTACTGTCTACCTTAGCAGGCGATGCCAGTATTGGCACGCTTGCGGCTGGTACTATTACTGGCAATATAAATGTTCAGCGTTATGTAAAGGGTACTTTGCGGCGTTACATGCTGATGTCGTCGCCTGTTACAAATACAACATCGGCATTTACATCGGGGTCCCTTACCACTTATAATCTTTCGCCGCTCTTTGCAACAACGTACATTACCGGACCTGGTGGTGCAACAAATGGATTTGATGATGCCACGGCGGCTACAGCGAACAGTCCATCGGTTTTTGTTTACGATGAAAACGCCCCTGTTACTTCAAATGTAAATCAGGTGGTGAACAATGAATACAAGCCTTTTAGTTCAATAAGCCAGGGGTTGCCTCCGGCGAATGGTTTTTTATATTATTTCAGAGGGAGCAGGACCGGTGTCACTAATCCTTTCGTGAGGCCATTTCCTGCAACTGATAATGCCACACTGAATTTTTTTGGTGCCGTCATTAAAGGTTCTGGAGCCAGTAATGCGCAACTAACAGCTAATATTGTCAATTTTCCAAGCACTGTGCCAACCTATTATACTGCTACAGCAGTAAGTGCCCCGCAAACCCTGTCATATTCTTCAACCACCCCTGCAATAAAAAAGGGGCTTAATCTTATCGGGAATCCGTACGCTTCGGTAATTGACCTCCATGCGCTATATCTGGCAAATACTACCAATAAGTTTTACTACATGCTGATAAAAGATGCCAGTACCGGAACAAACAGCTCGTCTACCAAATTTGTTTTATACGACGCCAGTACCGGCTCTATCGGGACGGGGGCAAGTCGCTATGCCTTATCAGGGCAAGGTTTTTTTACGGTAGCTACATCTGCATCAGCCATTAAGTTTGATGAAACAATGAAGGTGGCTTACTCAAACTATAGCTTAGCTCTTCCATCTCCCCCGGTGTTTAATGTCGTAGGCAACCCTACAAAAAATATTTCGGCTTCATTAGCCGCAAGCAAACCTGCCAATGATGTTGAAAGCACTTTGCCTCGCCTTACTATGGAACTGGTACAGGACACCATTATACACAACTCTACCGATATTAATTTTGACGGTAACGCTGTCGCTAAATTTGTTCCCGGCGAAGATGCACCATACTACCAGCCATCGGGGCAGGGCGATCTGTTTTACTCGCTAAGCAGCGATTCGATAGGTTGTTTTGCTAATTACACGGGCAACCTCGAGAAATTAAAACGTGTTAACCTCATTGTAACTTTCTCAAATTATGGTGTGTACAAACTTACATCGCCTGTAAAAAAGAATATTGACGCACGGTATTCTATCTATCTGAAAGATAAATACACCAATGATTCACTTGATGTTGTACATAACTCCGAATATGCATTCAAAGTAGAGTCTAATGCGGCAAGTTATGCACATGACAGGTTTTACCTTAAAATCGGCATAGTTCCTGGTCACGATTATCGTTTACTGAGCTTTACCGGAAAGAAAGTCTTAGAAGGGATATCGCTAAACTGGGAAAGTAACAATGAAAGCAATTTTACCAAATTCGCTGTTCAGAAAAGCGCGGATGGTGGCAAAACTTTTTTAACTATAGATAGCCTCCAATCAACGGGGGCTGGAAAATACACTTATACCGATCAAACTCCCGGCAGCGGGCAGGTAATTTACCGCCTTAGTCAAAACCTCGTAACCGGCGAAAATAAACTGTCTGATAACCTCAGTTTTGAGATACAACCAGGTGCTGGTGTAAATAAATTCCTGGTATATCCAACCGTGGTTTCGGCCAGTACAGTTAATATAAAGTTAGAACAAACGTCCTCCAGGCCTGTCAGAATCAGCATAGTTAGTCCTTCGGGGGCTATTGTCAAAAAACTATCGGCAACAGGCACAAATACCATTCAAGAAAATGTTAACGGTTTGAGCCGGGGGCTTTACATCGTAGTTGCGGTTAATGAAAACACAGGAGATAGAATTGGGAGCGGAATGTTTTTTAAACAATAACAGTATGTCTGTATTACCTATGATAAAGTCAAAATGGAAAACCATATTAGCTATTATAATAATCAATTTACTTACTGTATCCTGGAGCTTTGCCGATCCTGGAGATGGCCTTTGTGATGGTAATGATGGGGGGCCGGATGGTTGCCCCCTGGATACTTGGGTATGGGCGTTGATTTTAGTAGCTGTATTGTTTACTGCACGGCATCTGGGCTGGAAGAATAAGATCAAAACAAGGCAGGCATAATCCTATTGCGCTCTATCTTAATTTAATCAAATCATAGGCAATAACCATTCACTACAAAACCTATCGGCTTGAAAATAAAGAACCCTTTAAAATGAAACGCCTAACTGTAGTCCCGTACTGATAGAAGCGGGCTGATCATTACCAAATCTAACAGGAATGGGAACCGAAACAAAAAAACTGGCATCCTTACCTTTTTTAATGACCTGATTAAATACCGGTGTTACACCAAAGCGGCCATTTGTTTCAAATGCCATACGCCCGATGAAAGTAAAACCATGCTTAAATCGAAACATGGCACCGGGATGAAACAATACCGTATTAACTTTTGAAATATTTTTTTCTGTGCGTATGGCAGGTGCAACCTCAAAGCTGATACCGAATTGATCGCTTTTAAGAATATTTACCCCGAAAGGGAAACCAATGGTGTAGACATCGCCGAAATTACTCCTAAAACCATCCTTTGTCCAGGCACCAATTGGGTTAAGGATACTGAAGTAGCCCGTTACCCTTGGATAGGTTGGGGATTGCTGGGCGAAACTAATCTTGAAAATGAATAATAATAAAACAATAGTGGTAAGGTATTTAAACATATTAAAGGGTTTTGATCAGGAAACCGATGATTGCAGCGATCCCGATAATGTAAGGTTCCTGAAGCTTTTTGATGTAGATCAATGCTAACACAGTGGCAATAGCGATCAGAGAGGTGGGAATGTCGATCACAGACCGCAATCCAATGATGATCACGGAGCCAACCAGTGCGCCGATTACCGCAGCGGTGATGCCATCTACGAATGCCTTGATACTTGTGTTTTTTGCTATCTTTTTAAAGGATGGCGCAAGGGCCACGGTGAACATATAGCACGGAAGAAAAGTTGCCAATGCGGCTACGCACGCTCCGGGAAAACCGGCCACCAAATAACCGATAAACCCCACAGTGATAACTACTGGGCCTGGTGTGATCATGGCCACAGCAACCGCATCAACAAATTGGTGTTCATTTAGCCAGCCAAATTCTTTCACCACTCCGCCGTGTAAAAATGGCACAATAGCCAGGCCACTGCCAAAAACAAATGCACCCGCTTTGGCGAAAAACCAACCGATTTCCTGCAAGGTTTTTCCATCATATTTCCAAAATCCTGTACTAATTAAAATTCCGGCAGGCAATACCGACGGCTTTTTGAGCCATTGTGGCGGCGCTTTGATCAACATGTATAAAAAACCACAAGCCAGGAACAAAAGAATTTCTTCCCGTTCGGTAATAACCGTTATTACTATGCCTGCAATATAGAAAAGCCACAATAGCCATTTGGCTTTCATGGCAGGTAATTCAAACTTGCTGATCGATTTAATGGTCAATTTATAGGCACTCATAGCTATAATGCCGATGACAGCCGCGCCAACGCCGTAAAATACCGCCTGCATCCAGGCCAAACCGCCGTAAAGCTGATAAGCCATCCCCAACAATACCACCATAATGAAGGAGGGTAACACGAAAGCCAGCCCGGTCAATGTAGCGCCGATAAGCCCGTAATGCACAAAGCCTATGTAAATACCTAACTGCGCGGCTAATGGCCCCGGAGCCAGTTGGGCAAGGGCCAAACCCTCTTTATATTCTTCCTCGGTAAGCCAGCCTTTACCCTCTACCAGATCGCGCTGCATATAGCCAACCAAAGCAACAGGGCCGCCAAAACCCCACGCGCCTAACTTGAGGAAATACCTGGTGATATCCAATAGAGAATAGGCCGGTTTAATGACTTGTCCTTTCACTACATCTTCATATTATCTATATCGCCATTTTTCTTGCCCAATACATCCAATGCAGCCCGAAAGCCCTGCGCCAGGGTTGCGGCGTTGCCTCGGCCATAATAATGCAGAAAAATCATGCGTGGTTCATCGCCCAGCATGTGATTATGCACAGCCACAACTTCCAGGTTATGTGCGCGGAGGGTCTTGATTACGCCATTCACTTCACTTTGCAGCATGGCGATATCACCTGCGATATGAGCATCCTCCTGTTTACCGGCGAAAGAAGCCCAACTGTTCAATCCAATATTGGTGGTCATTTCCACATCCATTGCTATGATCTTCAGATCAGTACGACCAATGGTATATTTATATGTAGGGCCATTCACAGTTCCTGTATATTTTACAATAGCATCCAAAGCAGGCAGATCAAAGTTCTCTTTACCTGTAACAGTAGCAGGTGCGGATGATGCTGGTTGATTAGCCGGGAATAGTTTACTGTCCCTGATCGTATCGGCATACTTTTTAGCTATTTCTGCAACGGTACCCATTCCGTGGATGTGCATATAGAAGATGCGTGGTTCCTCGTAAAAGAAATGGTTATGAATTGCAGCGATTTCCAAACCATTGGCATGTGCTGCCGAAATGAGCGGGTTAACTTCGTCCATTTGCAATACCGTATCACTCATAACCATAGCTGATTTGCCGTCAATAGTTTTCTTGAACGACACCCAACCACCGAAACCAAAAGGAATTGGTACTGGTTCCCCCTTGATCTTCATCTTCAGATCGTTACGTGGCAGCGGTATGGTATAAACAGCTTCAGCCTCCTTATAACTGCCTTTTTTACCCAAAGCAGCATCTATCGCAGCTATTTCATCAGGCGTTAGAGGCCGTGTGTTGCCCACTGGAGGCAATGTTGCGGCTTCTATTTTACCAACTGGTAAAAATAAGGCGGTACCTAAAACCGCAGTGGCCTGTAAGGCTTGTCTGCGGGTCAACATATTTGTTTTCATGAGGGGTATATTATATTAACAATACAATATTACCCACATGAAACTCCTTAAACTTGTATGGAATTAACTATTTGTATCCTTTTTACTTTTCAGGATACTTTTCTTATATGCCGATGGGGTTTGCCCGGTTTGCTTCTTGAAGATCCGGTTAAAATGGCTTTGATCTGAAAAGCCGGTGAGGTAAGCTATCTCTGTTAATGAATAGGAGGTATCTGTCATTAAACCAATCGCTTTCTCTATCCTGAGCTTACGGATATAATCACCAAACGAAAGGTTATCAAAATACTTAGAGAACTCCCGGGACAGGTAGGCCGGGTTGATCTCCAGATCATTGGATACCTGCTGCAAACTCAGGGCCATGTTGGTATCAAGCTGATCCTGTATCATTTCTCTGAGCTCTTTAGCCCAATCAGGAGCTTTCTTTGAAGTACTTTGTTTAATATATTTGTGAAATACCTCCAATAGCATCCATTCAACCGGCCCGGCTTGGGTATGTTTTAACTGGTGCAGATGTTTTGCCCAACTATATAATCCATCATAAATGGTCATTCCCAATTCCAGCAACTCCTGGTCGTCTTTAATATTATAGGCCAGCCCGGAAAATATCGCTTCAAGCCCGGCAGATTGTGGTGCAAAATCATGCCGGTCGGTATCAGCTCCACGTACAATCGCAGCAATCCTACTGAGCGCCGCATCTTTCAACTGGTGTTTTTTGATGAAGTAGTCAAAAGTGCATTGATCTTCGTAATGAGTGTATTCCACATCCGGAAGGTCAAACGGGATCGCGTTTAACTCATCGGCTTTTGTCAATACCTGTTCAAACGGCATGAAAATAATTTCGGCTTCTTTATCAATAAAGCGCTTGATCAGCCATGGACAGGCGATGCGGTCAATCTTTGGGCGTTCACGGGTGATCCATTTCATCTGCTTAATTCAGGTCACAAATGTAATCAAGAACCTTGCAGTCTCATAAAAAGCAAAAAGAACCTTCAAAGATTAGCATAAGGCAGGGATAAGCCCCCTATGCAAGCAATTAAATTGAAGTAGTTTTAACGCTAATGCTGAAGTTTCAAACTTAGCGGATTAGGGTAATTGTCGCTCTGGTCTTCGGCCACATTGTCAAGGCACTTAAAGTCTTTTTCAATAAGCAGGTACATTTGGCTGTTATTGCTTTCGTAACCAACACGCTCGGTGCTTGTCCATTCAATAGCCATGGTAACAGGCATATACATAATTATAGTATTATCGCTAAAGCCCGCAGTTAAAAATTCAGTAGCAGAGCGTTGCAGAGCATATTTAAATACCTGAGCACCAAAGTTGGTGGTTTCTTCCAGGTATCCATCCCTGTCGAAGTTTTCCACGTCGGTTTTGGTTAAGCGATAGCGCAATGAGTTTCCTTTTATCCTGATTTTCATTTCTTTTAGTTTTTTACGTTAACAACATCGCCTATAATAATAATAGCGGGGTAGGTAAGCTGATTATCGGCAGCAATAGCTACAAGATCACTCACTTTTCCCTTTGCCGATTTTTGATTTGGTAATGATGCGTGCTGAATAATGGCCGCCGGTATGTCTCCCTTGCCCGCGTTTATATAGGCCGAAGCAATTTCAGCCAGTTTTTTCATCCCCATATATATAACAACTGTTGCGTTGCTATGCATGGCGCAGGTTAAATCAGCAGATAGACTGCCATCTTTCTTGGTGCCGGTCACCATCCAAACACTTTCGCTCACCTGCCTGTGGGTTAGGGGGATATCTTCCAGCCCGGATGCCTGCATGCTGGTTACACCTGGGATATAATGCGTGGTAATACCATGCTGACGGGCGTAAATGATTTCTTCAAATCCGCGACCAAATATAAATGGATCGCCGCCTTTTAACCTTACCACGTTGCCTTTGGTAAATGCATAGTGCTTTATTAATTCATGAATTGTTTCTTGCGGGGTATAATCACCATAAGGTTGCTTGCCAACGTACACCTTTTCACAATCATCCCGGCTTATCGCCAGTAATTCCTTGTTAGCCAGGTTGTCATATAATATCACTTTTGCCTCCTGTAATACCCTATACCCCTTCATAGTCATCAATTCTGGGTCTCCGGGGCCGGCTCCAAGCACAAAAAGTTCGGGATTTTGTATTTGTTTTTGCATTTTATTAAATTTATGATCAAAAATTAGACTAACAAGCCTTTTTATTTAAATGATTTTGTAAAAATCACAAAATCAATTGAAAAAAATCGCTTAAATAATGATATAAATTATATCAATAGCACTAATTTATGAAAATGAACACCAATAATCATGATTTATTTAATAAAAAAATGAAATTAAATTTCTATTTGATGTTTTTTTGAGTTATAATTGTGATATAAATGAGATCAGGGTCGCAGTTGATTCATTTTTAGTTTGAAAATTGCTTTAACATTTAAAAAAATTCGATATGTCAAAACCAACCATCATTGTTGTTGGCAACGGTATGGTAGGTTATAAGTTTTGTGAAAAACTTTTAGCCAGATCAACACAGTTCCAGATAATTGTTTTTGGCGAAGAGCCGCGTCACGCCTACGATAGGGTACACTTAAGCGAGTACTTCAATGGCAAAACCGCCGATGACCTGTCGCTTTCCACCTTGTCATGGTATTCAGACAACAACATCGCGCTGCACCTGGACGATCCCATCCAGGAAATTAACCGCACCGAAAAAACGATCCATTCACTAAAAGGCATTACCCTTAAATATGACTACCTGGTTTTAGCAACCGGTTCTTCGGCTTTTGTGCCCGACATTCCGGGTATTGAAAAGGAGGGTGTTTTTGTATATCGCACCATTGAAGATCTGGAGTTGATCAAAGCCTGCGCAGTTAATGCAAAATCAGGAGCCGTAATGGGCGGTGGCTTACTGGGACTGGAAGCTGCTAAAGCTTTAATAGACCTCGGCATTACAGAGACCCACGTTATTGAGTTTGCACCACGCCTGATGCCCCGTCAGATAGATTCGGCAGGGAGCAATATGCTGCAAATGAAATTAAGTCAACTGGGCTTGTATATTCACTTAAATAAAAGCACTGCAGCCATTACCGGCGATAAAAAAATCCATTCGTTAAAATTCAATGACGATAGTCAGCTTGCGGTAGATATGCTGGTTATATCTGCAGGTATCCGCCCGCGCGATGAGCTGGCTAAGCTGGCCGGCTTACATGTTGGAACCCGTGGCGGCATTATTGTGAACGAAAAAATGCAAACCAGCGATGAATACATTTATGCAATTGGCGAATGTGCGTTATATGAAGGAATGATATATGGTCTGGTTGCTCCGGGCTATGAAATGGCTGATATTGTGGCCGCCCATCTAACCGAAGCCGACAAGAGCTTTTACGGCTATGACATGAGCACCAAACTAAAGCTGATCGGTGTTGATGTAGCCAGCTTTGGGGATGCCTTTATTACAGAGCCAGATTGTCGTACTATTTTGTTTGAGGATACCCATAAGGGAATTTACAAACGCATTAATATTACAAACGATGGCAAGAATCTTTTAGGTGGTATTTTAATTGGCGATGCGGATGCTTATAATATGCTGCTTCAAACTGTCAATAATAAAATAGTACTGCCACCAGATCCGGAAGATCTGATATTGGGCTCCAGGGGAGGTGAGGCCAACGCGGGCGCTGGCGTAATGGGCTTGCCCGATGACGCATTGATCTGTTCATGTGAGGCGGTTACCAAAGGAGCGATTTGTTCAGCCGTAAACGAAGGTGGCGTTACCGGCATTGACGGCATGAAAAAATGTACCAAGGCCGGCACGGGCTGCGGTGGTTGCGTGCCATTGGTTAAGGATTTAATTGCCGGCACTATGAAGGCAAATGGGCAGTATATTAAAAATGTCATCTGCGAGCATTTTGATTACTCACGCCAGGAACTATTCGATCTCGTTAAAATCAACGAGCTAAAAAACTACGACCTTGTACTTGATCATTACGGCAAGGGCGATGGTTGCGAGGTTTGCAAGCCGGTTGTGGCCAGTATCTTATCAAGCTTATGGAATGATGTTATTGTAAAACAGGAAGTAATACAAGATAGCAACGACCGCTTCTTGGCTAATATTCAAAAAGGCGGCACGTATTCTGTTGTGCCTCGCATCCCGGGCGGTGAAATTACACCTGATAAACTGATCGTGATTGGTCAGGTTGCTAAAAAATACGGATTATATACCAAAATAACAGGCGGCCAGCGTATTGATATGTTTGGCGCGCACCTGAGTGACTTGCCTTTAATTTGGGAAGAACTTATTGACGCTGGTTTTGAAAGCGGACACGCTTATGGCAAAGCACTTCGTACCGTAAAAAGCTGCGTCGGCAGCACCTGGTGCAGGTTTGGCTTGCATGATAGCGTAACTTTTGCCATCGAGGTAGAGGATAGATATAAAGGTATCCGCGCGCCGCACAAAATTAAAGGCGGTGTAAGCGGTTGTGTGCGGGAATGCGCCGAAGCGCAATCGAAGGATTTTGGAATTATAGCTACAGAAAAAGGCTGGAATTTATATGTATGCGGCAATGGTGGCTCTAAACCACAGCATGCTCAGCTATTGGCTACGGATATTGATAAAGAAACAGTGGTAAAATATCTGGACAGGTTTCTAATGTTCTATATAAAAACCGCAGACCAGTTAACGCGTACCGCAACCTGGCTTAATAAGCTGGATGGCGGCATGAGTTACCTTAAAAATGTAATAGTAAATGACAGTCTCGGACTGGGCGAGCAACTGGAGGAGGAAATGCAGGCATTAGTGAATACCTACCACTGCGAGTGGAAAGAAGCTGTTAATAGCCCCGCATTACGCAAGCGTTTTGCTCACTTTATTAATGCCCCCGACGAAAAAGACCCCAATGCTCAATTTGAGCCAATGCGCGAGCAGGTACGCGCCAAAGAGTGGTAGATTTTAGGCTGAAAAATTCAAAACTCTTAGCCTAAGAAGAATTAACTATTGATCAAAAGAAAACACAATGGAAGCAGCAATAGCAACACAATGGATTATGGCTTGTCATGTTGATGATGTGCCGGAAAATGGCGGGTCATGTATTAAACATGGCGATGAGCAGATAGCGATATTTAACTTTTCCCGTCGCAATGAGTGGTACGCAACCCAAAATCTGTGTCCTCATAAACAACAAATGGCTATATCGCGTGGGATGATAGGTAGCGCAGGCGAAACCTGCGAACCCAAAGTAGCCTGCCCGTTTCATAAAAAAACATTTTCATTGCTTACGGGCGAATGCCTGGGCGAAGAGGAGTTGGCAATAAAAACCTATCCGGTAAAAATAGCCGATGGAAAAGTTTTCATAGGAGTGTATTAAGCGGGTTTGCTTGCGCGAGACATAAGACCGGAAGATACTCATATTAAGCGCCGTTACCAAAAAGGGTAGTGGCGCTTTTTCATGCGCGGGGTTTTTGTTTTAGAGAAAAATACAGCCAGATTTTTAATGCATATCTTTTTAGAAGGAAATTATCAGCGCTATTGTGTGATTTTTACACTATGTATTAAGATAATTTCATCTGATTGAATTTTCACGATATTTTAAATTGAATTTTATGATTTTTTTACAATTTAAAACTGATTTTATTTAATGTAAGGCAAAAAATACTGACCCAAGTGGCTTATTTTGTTATTTGAAAATAATTTTTAGTGAATTTATCGACTTTAAATTCATTTTTTAAAGATTAAAAAATTGTTAAAAATGTATTTATGCTGTTTTTGACTGTTTCTAATTTGAGTTTTTATTAAAAAAATAAGTTTTTAATGATTTTAATCATAAAAATTCATTTTAAAATTCGATTATTTGTATCCAATCATTAAATAAGTTATATTTATGGTAATTAAACAGACAAATAAATCAAAAAAGATGGAGCCTATGGTAAAAATCAAAAATGCATAAAAAAACCCTGCCGGGAGGTCGCATTCCCAAACAGGGTCAAATAGTTTTTAATCGCTTTAACAAATAAAAAACCATTTCAAATGTACAAAAATGTATCTAATCAATACACTATTGGAAAAATTCTATTAATTATATCATGTTTTGTTTCTTATAATGCCTCTGCGCAGCTTACTTTAACTGGCCAGATCAAAACAAGGGGCGAATTACGTGATGGTTATGGAACTTTAGAACCGATAGGTAACAAAAATGCGGCCTTTGTGTCACAACGAACGCGGCTCACCTTTAATTATAAAAGCAGCAAGCTTATTTTTCAAACATCTGTACAGGATGTCAGGCTTTGGGGCCAGGATGCCTCAACCATTACTATTAATGACGGAAGTCGCCTAAGCCTGCACGAAGCCTGGGCCGAACTGATCCTCTCCAACAAAAAAGACACTTCCTTTAAAAAATCCCCTTTTGATTATTTTGCGGTAAAAATTGGCCGACAGGAGATCAGCTATGATGATGAACGCTTGCTTGGTGCTACCGATTGGATCCAGCAAGCCCGCCGTCATGACGCTATCGTATTTAAACTACTGCAAAGCGGCTGGCAGGTTGATCTCGGCGCAGCCTTTAATCAAAGTTCAGATGCTATTAACTATAATGGCACCTATTATACTCCTGCCAATGTGCCCGCTACAGTAAAGGATAGCAAAGGCAATTTGGTTAATACCCCTGCCGGGCTTATTCCGCTGGTGAATGCTTCAGGCATCAGTACTAAAACCGGTAACCCTTCATTTTTAAATCCGCCCGGCACTAACGGGCAAAACCAAAACTATAAAGCTCTTGAATATCTCTACTTTGTTAAAAAAATTAATAAAACTAAAATAACCGGTCTTTTCCTTGCCGATCAGTTTGCCAAATACAAGCTCGATTCGGTAAAAAATACATCCGGCGAAGACGTTGGTTACATATATGGTCGCCGGTATAACCAGCCGGGCGTTAATACCCGCTACACAACCGGGTTGCTCCTTAACCCTGTTTTCGGCAGTAAAGATGAATGGGCCGCTACCGGTGGTTTTTACTACCAGGGTGGGCATGACCGCGATGGCGCCGAGTTGAGTGCCTATACTTACACCGCATCTTTATCATACAAAAGCAGCAACTTGACTTATATAGCCGGCTGGGATTATCTGTCAGGAAACGATGCGTTATCTACCTCAAAAACCAACCACCGGTTTGATCCATTGTATGGTACGCCGCATAAGTTTTGGGGGTATATGGACTATTTCTACGCTGGTAGCGGATCTCCAACCGGAGGCTTGAGCAATCCTTATGTTAAAATCAAATATCTATCAGATAATAAGCGACTTAGTACTGAATTGTCCAACCATTACTTCTTATTGGCTAAAGACCAGAAAGGTACTGACGGACAAGCTATCGATAAATATCTGGGTACTGAGTTTGATTTGATCAATAACTATAAGCTTAACAAATTCACCGCAGTCGAATTGGGCTTATCATATATGGCCGCAACCCACAGTATGGAGTATGCTAAAGCTTTAACGCCGGATGCCAACAAGCTGCACCCATTTTGGGCATACCTGCAGCTTAATATCAAACCCGAGTTTTTGAACAAGTAATAGCCTAAGGCCGGGTGCCTGAAGCCATAAGAAAATATTTAATGACCTGCTTTAATTAAAAAAACGATCATGGAAAAACAACTTACCAAACTCAATATATTTTCACTTAAGGGTGTTCAAATGCGCACCTTCCATATTACTTGGCTCATGTTTTTTGTGTGCTTTTTCGGTTGGTTCGGCCTGGCACCATTGATGCCAACCATCCGTGCCGAACTGCATTTAAGTAAAGGCCAGGTAGGGAATACTATCATTGCATCGGTAGCGGCTACAATTATAGCCCGCCTCATTATAGGTAAACTTTGTGATACCTGGGGCCCGCGCAAAACAGCGGTCAGGCTATTAATTATTGGGTCGCTACCTGTGTTTTTAGTGGGCCTGGCTCATGATTACACTTCATTTTTATTGTTTCGCCTCGCTATCGGTGTAATAGGTTCATCGTTTGTAATTACCCAGTTTCACACCTCGATGATGTTTGCACCCAATATAAAAGGTACTGCCAACGCGGTAACCGGTGGCTGGGGTAACCTTGGCGGCGGTGTAACCAATATGGTGATGCCTTTAATATTTGCCGCTATAGTAGGTGCCGGCTTTACTAAAGCCGAAGCATGGAGATACGCCATGATAGTTCCCGGTGTGCTGATGCTGGTAATTGCCTTTGTATACTGGAAGTTTACCAAAGACACGCCTAATGGCAACTATGATGAAGTAGGCCACGCCAAAACCAATCCATCCAAAACAGATTGGTCAATATTAGCCGACTGGCGCGTTTGTGCCCTTCCCATGGCTTACGCTATGTGCTTTGGTATGGAGATCACTTTTGATAACGTAGCTTCATTACATTTTGTAGATACTTTTCACCTGTCGCAAAGTTCGGCTGGTTTCTGGGCAGGCATATTCGGTTTCATGAACATCTTTGCCCGTGCCTTAGGCGGTATTGTGTCTGACAAAGTTGGCGGCAAATTCGGTATGCGTGGCAAAGGCTTGCTTTTGGCTGGCGTGCTGCTGATGGAGGGTATCGGTCTTATCCTGTTCGCTCAATCGGGTAGCCTGGCAATAGCTATTATTTCCATGCTTTCATTCGCACTGTTCCTTAAAATGTCAAATGGTGCTACTTACGGTATAGTGCCTTTCATTAACAGTAAAAATGTTGGGATGGTAAGCGGCATTGTAGGTGCCGGTGGTAACCTTGGCGGGATGCTGTTCGGTTTTCTTTTCAAATCGGAGCACATTACCTATGTACAAGCATTTACCTACATCGGTATAACCGTTATGGTAGTATCCGCGATTGTGCTGATCACCCGTTTTCAAAAACAGGCCGAACCACAAACAGTAGACGAACCAGCTTTAGCCTTAGGAGCTTAAAACCGAAGGTTTAAAGCAAAAAGCAATAGAAAATAACAACATAAATATAAAAAGAGCTTTCGGCTTTCAGCCTTAAGCTTTTAGCTTGAACAATGTCTAACAAACGCCCTCAAAATACATTTAAAAGCACCTGCTGCTACTGCGGGGTAGGTTGCGGCGTGGTAATAAATAAAGAAAAAAACGGTAGTATCACGCTTGAGGGCGATAAGGACTATCCCGTAAATAAGGGGATGCTGTGCAGTAAAGGTCTTAACCTGCACTACACCGCTAATGACAAAACCGACAGGCTGCTGTACCCTCAGATGCGTTATAACAAAAGCATGCCCATGCAAAGGGTAAGCTGGGATGATGCATTGGAGCGTACAGCAGCCATTTTTAAAACCTTCATCAATAAATATGGGCCGGATTCGGTGGCGTTTTATGCTTCAGGTCAGTGCCTTACAGAGGAATATTATGTTGTAAATAAGCTGATTAAGGGTTTCATCGGCAGTAATAATATCGATACCAATTCGCGGTTGTGCATGAGCAGCGCGGTTGCTGCCTATAAAATTGCGTTGGGTGAGGATACCGTACCGGTTTGCTATGATGATATTGAGCTGGCCGATTGCTTTTATGTTACAGGGGCTAACCCGGCCTGGTGCCATCCTATTTTATGGCGAAGGGTTGAAGCCCATAAAACGGCTAATCCTGATGTAAAGATCATTGTAGTTGATCCGCGGGTTACAGATACCTGCAGCACTGCCGATCTGCACCTGCAATTGAATCCGGGCACCGATATTACTCTGAATCATGCTATTGGCAGGGTGTTGATAGAAAACGGAGACATTGACGTTGATTTCGTAACCAAGCATGCTGATGGTTTTGAGCAATACAGCAAACTGGTATTTGAACGTACCCTGGCCGAATCGGCTGCTATTTGTGGGGTAAGCGAAAGCAATATTCGTCTTGCTGCCAAATATATCGGTGAGGCAAAAGGCTTTATTTCGATGTGGACAATGGGCTTAAACCAAAGTTCGGTTGGCGTAAATAAAAATTTAAGCTTGTTGAACCTTAGTT
>NZ_DASVOB010000783.1:0-2182 GCF_036383575.1 Mucilaginibacter sp. | reverse complement strand
TAAAGTCAGCAAGGCGGTTAAGTCCATCGGTTTCAAAAAATTGTTCGGTGTAATCTTCGCCAAAGGCTGATACATCGTATTTTTTATCATTCAGGATAACTCCAGGTTTCTCTTTACCGCTTTCGCCAAATCGTATAAGCTTCATTGTATGTTTTTTAATTAGTTGTCAGTTTAATAATAGTATCGTTAGGGTCGGTTGCTATACCGTTAAGATATACAAACACGCCCTCGGTTTGTTGTTTAAATTTCACCGCACTGCCGTCGGCCAGTAGTGCTGCTTTTGTCACTTTGCCTTTTAACTGCGGAATGAAAACGTATGGTTGCTGTGGTGGCGTCATCACATGCACATACAGGTTCTTATCTTTTTGAGTGATAACGCCCCATGGCTGTACCGGAATACCGCTACCGCGGGTACCGTAAATAGCTTCGCCGTTTTTTTGCACCCACGCGCCAACAATAGCCAGCGTATCCGTAAACTCCGACTGAATTTTACCGTTAGGCATCGGGCCGATATTTAATAAAAAGTTGGCGTTTAAACCGGCTGCGTTAACGAGGTAATGGATGATACGTTTGGATGATTTAAAGCTTCTGTCGGTAATGTTAAAGCCCCAGCTGTTGTTAATAGTTTCGCAGGTTTCCAGAGGCAGGGCGCCTATTTTTGATTTACCGCTAAAGCCGGTAGTATTTGCTCCAGGCAAATCTTTTTCAAACATTTGAAAATCCTCTCCCTCTTTTGGTTCGAGGTGATGATTGTTGCCGACCAATATCGCCGGGTTCAGTTTATGGATCAATCCGTAAATCTCATCATAGTGCCAGTTAACATCACGTTCCCAATGGCCATCAAACCAGATGCCTTTCACACCGGGATATTTGGTGATCAATTCAGTAAGCTGGGCTTTCATGAAGCTAATGTAGCTATCCCAATCGCCGTTTACCGGTTTGCCGTCAACAATCGGGCTGCCAAAAGCATAATCTTTACGTCCCCAATCCAACAGCGAATAATAAAAATGCAGTTCTATGCCTTCTTTAACACATTCCTGTGCCAGTTCCATCAAAGGGTCTTTATGGTAAGGCGTAGCATCAACAATATTATATGGCGATGCCTTGGTACCGAACATGCTGAACCCATCATGATGACGCGAAGTAATGGTGATATATTTCATGCCCGCTTTTTTGGCAAACATCACCCAATCATGGGCGTTAAAAGCCTGCGGGTTAAAGAAGTCGGCCAAGCGTTTATAGCTATCATAAGGAATGTGCTTTTCGTTCATCACCCACTCGCCAGCGCCCAACTCACTATAAATACCCCAGTGAATGAACAGCCCAAACTTCATATCCTGGAAGTTTTGCCTCGCGGCAAGGTTATCGGCGGTTGGTGTGTAGGTTTGAGCGCCAGCGCGTACAGCACCAAGCAGCATCCCCATTAATAATAGCTTTTTGATCATATCAAATCAGGTTTTAATTGTTCAGAGTGATAAAGCCTCCATCAATAGGATAATCGGTACCGGTTATAAAGCCGGCTTCGTCCGAGCATAAGTATAATGCTAATGCAGCTACTTCTTCCGGTTTACCCATCCTGCCTATCGGCTGGCTTTTTGATAGCTTTTCAAAGATCTCTTCCTCCCTGCCAGCATAGTTTTTGGCTATAAAACCATCCACAAAAGGCGTGTGCACCCTTGCCGGCGAAATGCAGTTACAACGGATGTTATCATGCAGAAAATCGCGCGCAACGGATAAAGTCATGGCATGGATAGCCCCTTTGCTCATAGAATAAGCGAACCTGTCGGTAATACCTACGCTTGCTGCTATAGAAGCAGTGTTCAGGATCACACCACCGCCGTTATTTTTCAATACAGGAAGAGCCGCATAAAGACAGTTATAAGCGCCTTTGACGTTCACATTAAATACCCGCTCAAAATCCTCGGTGCTGGTATTATCGGCACGGCCGATATGTGCTATGCCCGCATTGTTGATCAGGATATCTATCTTGCCTATTTTGGTAAAAGTATCTACCACCTGCTGCTGATTGCTCACATCGCAGGCGTATCCGGTTGCTTTTCCGCCGGCTGCAGTTATTTCGGTTACGGTATCGGCTGCTGCCTGGTCGTTTAATTCGATGATATGCACTTCGGCACCTTGCTGTGCAAATAATACAGCCATAGCCTTGCCTATGCCGCTGCCG
>NZ_DASVOB010000782.1:0-4224 GCF_036383575.1 Mucilaginibacter sp. | reverse complement strand
TCTATTGGCTTTAGCGTGTTACTATTTCTGTCAAGTATAGTCGGATCTTTTATTATAACTCAAGGCTTTATTAATGATGAACTAAAAAAAGTCAAAACATTTTCGTTGGATAAAAATCATACAATAAACGAGCAGCTAAATTTCCTTACCTCATATATTGCAAGTGGAGTTTCAACTCAGCACTATTTCAAAGTAAGTATCTTCATATTAGTGTCACTATTAATCTCTATAGGTTTCGGTATATGGATTGAAGATACTGCATCAAAGAGCACACAACCCAGCTTTCTGGTATTGACAAAAAAAGCAGTAGAATACAGAGATGAAACCAAAAAGAAGCTGGAAAAAACGTGGAGAATTCTTATTTCATCTATTCTCTTAGGAATAATCACCGGGATAATAGCTAATTTCATATTCAAATGGATAGCATAACCATTTGTAATTAATACAACAATAATTTAAAACTTCCCCTCAAAAAAACTTTCACACAACTACTTGAAAATCAAAAATAATGTTCGTACTTTTGCAGTCCCGAAATGCGGGATAAAATTATTAGACAAAAAAGCAAGAAATGCCTACTATTCAGCAATTAGTTAGAAAAGGTAGAGTAGCTCTGGTTGACAAGAGTAAGTCACCAGCGTTGGACAGCTGTCCACAGCGAAGAGGCGTATGCACACGCGTGTATACCACTACCCCTAAAAAACCAAACTCAGCAATGCGTAAAGTTGCCCGTGTGCGCTTAACCAACGGAAAAGAAGTAAACGCTTACATCCCAGGTGAAGGTCACAACTTACAGGAGCACTCTATCGTTTTGATCCGCGGTGGTCGTGTTAAAGACTTACCAGGTGTACGTTACCACATCATCCGTGGTGCACTGGATACATCAGGTGTAGCTGGCCGTAACCAACGTCGTTCAAAATATGGTACCAAACGTCCTAAACCAGGTCAGGTAGCAGCAGCGCCAACAAAAGGTAAAAAGAAATAATTAAGGAGGATAGAAAGCAATGAGAAAGTCAAAACCAAAAAAGAGAATTATCCTTCCTGATCCAAAGTTCAATGATACTTTGGTAACAAGGTTTGTAAACAACATGATGTATGATGGTAAAAAATCAACCGCATACGCCATTTTTTACAACGCTGTTGAAATTGTTGAGAAAAAAACAAGCGAAAACGGCTTAGAAACCTGGAAAAAAGCTTTAAACAATGTTATGCCTGCTGTTGAAGTAAAAAGCCGCCGTGTAGGTGGTGCTAACTTCCAGGTACCTACAGAGGTTCGTCCGGAGCGTAAAATAGCTTTAGGTATGAAATGGCTGATCAGCTATGCACGTCGTCGTGGTGAAAAAACCATGATGGAGAAATTAGCAGGTGAGATCATATCAGCAGCTAAAGGTGAAGGTGCCGCTGTTAAGAAGAAAGAAGATACGCACAAAATGGCTGAGGCTAACAAAGCGTTCTCACACTTCAGGTTCTAATTAAGGATTACACCGATATAAAAGGATTACACCGATTATATATTAAGATTATATTGATTTACTATGATTGCGCCTTTTAGGCATAATCGCAATAAATCAGTGAAATCATAACATAATCGGTGTAATCATAAAAAAACAAAAATGTCAAGAGATCTTAGATATACAAGAAATATAGGTATTGCCGCTCACATTGATGCTGGTAAAACTACCACTACCGAGCGTATCCTTTACTATGCTGGTGTAAGCCACAAAATTGGTGAGGTACACGAAGGTGCCGCTACAATGGACTGGATGGCACAGGAGCAGGAACGTGGTATTACCATTACATCGGCTGCTACAACCGTTAACTGGAAATACAGGAACCACAACTATCATATGAACATCATTGATACCCCGGGTCACGTGGACTTTACCGTAGAGGTAAACCGTTCATTACGTGTACTTGACGGTTTGGTGTTCCTTTTCAGCGCGGTTGACGGTGTTGAGCCTCAATCTGAAACTAACTGGAGGCTTGCTAACAACTATAACGTTGCCCGTATCGGTTTCGTTAACAAGATGGACCGCTCTGGTGCCGATTTCTTGAACGTTGTTAAACAAGTTAAAAGCATGTTGGGCAGCAACGCTGTTCCGCTTCAGTTACCTATCGGTGCCGAAGAACACTTTAAAGGTGTTGTTGACCTGATCAACTGGAGAGGTATCGTTTGGAATGAGCATGATAAAGGTATGACCTTTACCGAAGTGCCTATTCCTGAGGATATGATTGAAGAAGCTACCGAGTGGAGAGAGAAATTGCTTGAATCAGTAGCTGAGTATGACGAAAGCCTGATGGAAAAATTCTTTGATGCTCCTGAAACTATTACTGAGCGTGAAGTGCTTGACGCTTTACGCAAAGCAGTTTTGGACGCTAAGATCGTTCCTATGGTTTGCGGTTCATCATTCAAAAACAAAGGTGTACAAACCATGCTTGATTATGTGATGGAATTATTGCCATCACCTATGGATGTTGAAGGTATCATTGGTACTAACCCTGATACAGGCGAAGAGATCCTACGTAAACCAGATGTTAAAGAGCCATTTGCAGCTTTAGCATTTAAAATTGCAACCGATCCTTTCGTAGGTCGTTTGTGCTTTATCCGTGTTTACTCAGGTAATCTTGAAGCAGGTTCATACGTTCACAACATGCGTTCAGATAACAAAGAGCGTATTTCACGTATCTTCCAGATGCACGCTAACAAGCAAAACCCTATCCCTAACGTAGGTGCAGGTGACATTGCTGCGGTAGTAGGCTTTAAAGATATCAAAACAGGTGATACCCTTTGCGACGAGAAACACCCGATCATCCTTGAGTCAATGAACTTCCCTGAGCCGGTTATCGGTTTAGCGATTGAGCCTAAAACTCAGGCCGACGTTGATAAATTAGGTATGGCTTTAGGTAAATTAGCCGAAGAGGATCCAACCTTCCGTGTAAACTCTGACGAAGAAACCGGCCAGACTGTAATTTCAGGTATGGGCGAGCTTCACTTAGATATCATCATGGACCGCTTAAAACGTGAGTTTAAAGTTGAGGTTAACCAGGGTGCTCCACAAGTAGCTTACAAAGAGTCTATCACAGGTACTATCCAACACCGCGAAACATACAAGAAACAAACCGGTGGTCGTGGTAAATTTGCTGATATCCAGGTTATCCTTTCACCAAATGATGAAGGTAAAGAAGGCTTACAGTTTGTGAACGAAATTAGCGGTGGTTCAATCCCTCGTGAGTTTATCCCATCTGTACAAAAAGGCTTCGAAGCTTCAATGGTAAATGGTGTATTAGCCGGTTATCCGTTAACAAGCTTAAAAGTACGTTTAATTGATGGTTCATTCCACGCTGTCGATTCGGACGCGCTATCTTTCGAGTTAGCTGCTAAGATGGCTTACCGTGAGGCATTGCCAAAATGTAAACCAGTATTGCTTGAGCCGATCATGAAAATCGAGATCCTTACCCCTGAAGAAAACATGGGTGATGTTATCGGTGACATGAACCGTCGTCGTGGCCAGCTTTTAGGTATGGATTCACGTGCAGGTGCACAGGTTATTAAAGCAACTGTACCACTTTCAGAAATGTTTGGTTATGTAACTCAATTACGTACCATTACTTCTGGCCGTGCTACTTCAACCATGGAGTTTGATCACTATGCTGAAGCGCCACGTAACGTACAGGACGAAGTAGTAGCTAAAGCAAAAGGCAAAAAAGCTGCAGGTAATAACTAAAAAATCAGAGAATAGTTGATTGGTGATTAGAGAGTAGTTGCCAATCAGCTTTTCAAAATAATAAACCGGCGGGTTATAATTAATAGCTCTTATAATCAGCCATAATAACAAACAAAAATGAGCCAAAGAATCAGGATCAAATTAAAATCTTACGATTACAACCTGGTAGATAAATCTGCTGAGAAAATCGTAAAAACAGTAAAGCCAACTGGCGCTGTAGTTAGCGGACCACTTCCGTTACCAACCGAAAAGAAAATCTTCACCGTATTACGTTCACCACACGTAAACAAAAAAGCACGTGAGCAATTCCAACTTTGCTCATACAAGCGCTTATTAGACATTTACAGCTCTAACTCAAAAACTGTAGATGCCCTGATGAAGCTTGAATTGCCAAGCGGTGTTGAGGTTGAGATCAAAGTTTGATAGACGACCGGCCCACTGAAAGGTGTGGGATCAAAAAATAAAAAGACCATTTGCGTAAGCGGATGGTCTTTTTTGGTTT
>NZ_DASVOB010000781.1:0-11349 GCF_036383575.1 Mucilaginibacter sp. | reverse complement strand
GAAGCATAGCCGCTCTGTATAGCATGCGATTGCTTTGTGCCAATGACATTTTATCTTTTGCTAATCCAACTCAATCAACCACTCGCCAAACTACCTGCCAATATTATTAGGCCTTGTATACACCAAATGCATTACATTGATGTTGCGCATTTCAAAAGCGGCTTCGCAGTAGCACAGGTAATAATTCCATTTGCGGATAAACCTGTCATCAAAACCTAAGGAGCGTACAGTTGGCAGATTGGCGTTAAAGGCATTGAACCAAAGTTTAAGTGTGGTGGCATAGTCAAGACCAATATCCTTCAGGTCGACCATAGTCAGATCTCCCGTGCGGTTGATGGAGTTATTGATGGCACCAACCGATGGCAGCAACGAGCCCGGGAAAATATGTTTCTGGATCCAGTCGACCCCTTTGCGGAGGGCGGTGTACCTTGAATCGGGCGAGGTGATGACCTGGATAGCTAAAATGCCATTCTTTTTAAGCAGGTCGTGGCATTTTTTAAAATACACGTCCATGAAGTTATATCCCACGGCTTCCAGCATCTCAACAGATACGATCTTGTCAAATACGCCATCCATCTGCCGGTAGTCTTTTAACTCAATGCTTACTTTATCGGTTAAGCCCGCCTCTTCGACACGCTCAACGGCCAGTTTATGTTGCTCTTCGGATATGGTGAGCGAAGTTACTTTGCAGCCATAGGTTTTGGCCATGTAAATGGCGTTGCCTCCCCAGCCACTGCCAATTTCCAGTACGTGGTCGCTTGGTTTGAGGTGCAGCTGGCGGCAAAGCCTGTCGTATTTAGCTAACTGGGCTTCCTCCAAACTCAGGCCGTCTTTATAAAAATAAGCGGCGGAGTAGGTCATGGTAGGGTCAAGGAAGCTGGCAAAAAAATCGTTATTGAGGTCGTAATGTTCAGCAATGTTTTTGCGTGAGCCATCCACCGTATTGGCCCTTTTAAAGTGCGAAAGCTTATTGAAAAACTTGAGCAAGTTTAATGAAAGCGCCTGTGTTTTGCTACCCGATAGACCCGGTGCATTTTCAATATTGAGCAGTACCCATTTAATTACATTGGTGATGTTATCGGTATCCCACAAACCGTCAACATAAGCTTCGCCAAAACCAATATCACCAAACAGGATCAGCCGCTTGTAAAAAGCTTCGTCATTTATCCTGATCGTTGCGCTGATATTGCCCTCTCCGGTACCGATAGTGATCTGCTCGCCGTCCGGAAGCGTAAGGTACAAGGAGCCTTTATCCATCTTTGATAAAAATTGGAGAACAAGGCTTTGATAAAAGGCGCTTTTTTTAACGAGGGATAAAGTACCTGCCATAATTTGCTGATATATAATTGACTTTATCTTAATTACGTATTAGGCAGGTGGATAGTTTTAAGCAGAACTATTCATTTTATGAGTAAGGCCGGTAAACTTCCTTTTGCAGCTCTTTGTGACTTTCTTTTTTATGAAAGGGGATTTTTTTGAGCCAAAGTTTAAAGGCTTGCCAATGGATAAGCGTAATTACTTTAATGGTGATAAGCGGGAAGCTGATAAAATATAACAGCAGATTGGCATCAGTAAGCGGTTTTTTGATGCCGTTTAAAGTGCTGATGAAAAAGCGCTTACCCTCCCTGTCATAATCGTCAATTTTGATCCTGAGTTTTTCGCCGGGGATGCTGAGGTCGAAATCAAAATTAGTGTCCATGTCCATGAATGGGGATACATAAAAATACTTCTCCGTATTGAGTTTAAAGGCTTCGTCATGCCGGGTATCCGCACCTAAAAAATAGGGCTTCATCTCTAAAAAAGTATTACAGATCTCTACCACCGAACAAACGGGCTGTCCGGCTTCATCGTAGCAAAAATAAAAGGACACCGGGTTAAACTGATAGCCCAGGGTACAAAGATTGGTAAGCACCATGATGCGGCCACGGCCGATATTAATGCCGTTTTGTTCAAGGTAAGCTGTGATATGCTGGCGGACGTTTTTTGAACGATCCGGGTTTTCGCGCGGTAATTGCAGATGGTCCTTATCCCGGAAGTTGAACAGGTTGAACCGGTTGCGGCTCATGAATTTGAGACGCTTGTTCAACAAATCGATCTCGTCCAGATCGAGATAAAATAGGAATACGTTATAGTGAAAGCTATGCACTGTGGGGGCGAGCCGGTGGTGCATCACCATTGCTTTATATAAACATGAATTAACCGCCGGGTTTGCCATATATGAATATACGGATTATAAAGGCGGCTGGATGACTGCATCATCATAAACCGGCTTCCCCAACAACTGCGAGCAAAGCTGTACCGCGCTGGCAAAAGCATCCTCATGAAAACCATATTTAAAATAGCTGCCACAAAAATATACCGGGCCGTTTTGATTGATTTTATGCAGCTGGGCCTGGGCATTTATAGCAGGAACGTCAAACAGCGGGTGCTCGTAGTCTATTTCCCGGATGATCTTTTTAGGGCCGATATTATCATGCGGGTTGATGGATACAAAGTAGTTCCTTTTATCGGATACACCCTGTAGTTGGTTCATCCAATAGATAGTGCTTGGCGTAAGCTGCCCGTTTTGCATCTGGATGCGGTAATTCCAACTGCTCCAGGCCAGTTTGGTTTTGGGCATAATACTTTCGTCGGTATGCAGGGTGGCTTTGTTGTACTGGTATTTGAAGCATGATAACAAGCGCTGTTCATCATTAGTTGGCGCTTCCAAAAGCTGGAGGGCCTGGTCGCCGTGTGTGGCGATGATCACCCTGTCGAAAGTTTCCTGCGAACCATCTGAAGCATGAACGGTTACTTTGCCGTTTGTGCGGGTTATTTTTACCGCCTTACGATTGATATGGATGCGTTCTTTAAACGACCGGATCAGGATCTCGCGATAGCTTTGGCTTCCTTTATCCAGCGTGTACCACTGATGCTGGGTATCGAGCCCTAAAAAGCCGTGGTTTTGAAAAAAACGAATGAGTGTTACTGCCGGAAAATCGAGCATTTGCTCCATCGGGGTCGACCATACAGCCGAGCTCATAGGCACCAGGTACTTCCACAGCATTTCCTTGCCAAAGCCAAATTCTTTAATGTACCTCCCTATGGAATAATCAGCGTATTTAGGGTCATCAACTATCTTAACGCTTTCTTTATTAAAGCGCCCTATCTGCATCAGCATTTTAAGGTATTTGATGTTGAAGATATTTTTGCGCTGCGCAAAAAGGTGGTTAACGCTTGAGCCCGAATACTCCAAACCGGTAGGCACATGCTGTACGCTGAAACTCATATCGGTTTTTTTAACCGGCGCGCCTATCTCCGCAAATAACCGACAAAGGTTAGGGTAAGTTTTATAGTTAAAAACCATAAAGCCGGTGTCGATATATACAGGCTTGCCATCCTCATCTACAGTCACCGTATTGGTATGACCGCCAACATAGTCGTTTTGCTCGTAGATGGTGAGATCATGCGTTTTGTGCAGGAAGTGAGCGCTGCCCATTCCTGCTATGCCTGTACCTATAATGGCTGTTTTTAACATATTATTTGGTTACCGTATTTAAAAATCGTTCCACAGTATAGGTGGCCAGCTGCCCTCCGGGGCCGTTCAAATTAAAATCGAAGCCATGAGTTGCCCAGGGCAGTTTGAGCAGGAAATGTTTAATGCCGTTCTGCTCCAGTTTCTCGTTCATGCGGCGACTATGCTCGGGCGACACCAGCACATCATTATCACCATGAATGATCAGCGTTGGCGGCGACTCGTGATCAATAAATTCCAGCGGTGAACTTGCCGCAAATTTTTCGGGCACCTGCTCGTAGCTGCCGCCAATATAATCCCTCATTACCTGGCGCGAATCCATAATGAGCGGACTTGACGGAATGGAATATCCCCAAACCATATCGGCAGGGCCGTAATAGTCAATTACGCCCCTGATGCTTTTATCGTGCATGGTATAGGCAGCCAGTAAAGCAATTTGCGCCCCCGCCGAACGGCCAAACAATACAAAATTATTGGTATCAATATGCAATGTTGCAGCATGTTTTTTTAAATAGATAAGTGCTGCGTTAACATCATCCAATGGAGCCGGACTTTGATATTTGGGGGCAAGCCTGTAATTGATAACGGCTACGTTATAGCCTATCAGCGCTAAATGGCTGTTTAGTTCGGGGAGCTGTTTATTATCACCTTTGTTCCATGCCCCTCCGTGTACAATAATTACACAGGCCCTGTTGCCTACTATTTGCGATGGATAGTAATCCATGGAGAGTGTTGTGCCATCTGGGTAGGAAACATAATTTATTTGTTTAGCATTTACGGTTTTGCTACCGGCGAATAAGCTGCGAAAGCTAAATGGCGCATGGTTATTGTCACCATTGATGATGGTACTACCAGGGCCGAAAGCATTGCTGAAATTTTGTTTTAAACTGCCTGCAACAACGTAGGCCCGTACAATTGGTGAGGCAAAAAGCATTAATGCTATCAAGCCTAAAATGGTGCCGACCAGCTGATATTTGCCGGAATAATAGCCGCTTCCTAATGCTATAAGCGTAAGCAGTATAAAAAACCATGAAAACTCGGTAGCAATGATGGCAAACATCCACATGTAATATTCAAATGCCTTGAAAACAGCCAGCAGGGAAACGAGGAGTAATATAATAATGATAATAAGACGGATCATGCAGCAGTTTTATGAAATAAGTAGTGGCTCACTATCCACTCGTTGCCATTGTTAAAGTTCCAAAGTTCGGCGCAAGCCATGTAAAATAAACGCCAGTATACCCACCATTTTACAGCCTCTTCTTTCCCGTAGGTTTGTTCAAACAGGGGCATTATCTCGGCTTTATGAGCATCCATGTTTTTAAGCCAGGCTTCGGATGTTTTGCCGTAGTGGCTACCGCTTACATGCCAATGCTTTTCAACCACCATATTATCGTTAAAATAAAACATAAGGTCGTCGCTGGGCATGATGCCGCCGGTAAAAAAGTATTTGCTCATCCAGTCGGTTTCGTCAATTACCTCAAACTTGTAAGCGTACTCTTTATGCGTAAAAATATGGATCCACAGCTTGCCCTCGGGTTTTAAAAATGAGGCTACTTTTTTAAGCAGCAGCTCATAGTTACGCATATGCTCAAACATCTCAACGGATACTACTCGGTCAAATTTTTCGTCGATCTGGAAAACGTTCATATCCGCGGTGATCACGGTCAGGTTGCTGAAACCGCGTTTTTGAGCTTGCTCATCAATATGTAGCTTTTGGGTACGCGAATTAGAGACCACTTTGAAATTGCTTTGTGGAAACTTAGCCGCCATATACAATGACAGCGATCCCCAGCCGCAACCCAGTTCCAATACATCCTGCCCATTGGCCAATTCGGCACGTTGACAGGTAAGTTCCAGCATATCATCCTCGGAGGTATCAATATTAGTTACGCCGGGTTTCCAATATCCGCTTGAGTATTTGAGGTTTTTGCCGAGGCAATACTGGTAAAATTGAGTTGGTACTTCGTAATGCTGTTCGTTGGCATCGGCTGTATTCACCGCTATGGGCGATGCTTTAAGCTCGGCTATCAAGTTCATTAAATGCGCCTGCTGGGCTTCGACATTGAATTTGTTTTCATCTGCAAGGCGCTGCTTTAATAGCTTGCGGATGCCTTGCCGCAGTAAAAAATCGGGGACGCGGTTTTGTTCAATGAGTTTATCGTACCACATAATTTTAGGTTGAACGTATTACGCAGTACGTTTTACGCTGAATGTAATTTGTGTTTTATGGTTATACGTTAACACGGTGGTTACGGATTTTGAGTGTTACTGTTTTTTAAACCATGGCACAAAAACACTTGGTAGCTTTTTTAATTCCCTCCCTATACCCTAATCTCATTAAGGTAAGAAAAATCCCCCGGAGGGGGAACAGGTTTGTAGCAACATCATATACCGAAAATCACCGTGCCAGAGGTACGGAACACCGGAGTTGTGTACCTCTGGCACACTAAGACAAGACATACCTTTCATTTCTACAAACCTTTTGCACCGCTGGTGCAACCTGTCAATCTCTTAACTTAATGACATTACCCTACACCCTCCCAGGGTAGGGAATCGCATAATCCTGCCCTTTTTATTTCTTTTGGATACTTTTAAACCATGGCAAAAAAACACTGGTAGTTGCCTGGTAGCGTTTGTATGCTTCTCCTTTGGAACGAACAGCCTGCTCCTCGGTAGCCGGAATCCCTGTTACTTTTAACAATAGGTACAGGATAATTACCGGACTAACCACCGCTAAATAACCATAAGACGAAGCCAGCGCGAAAACGAAGTAGGATACCCACATCATCCATTCAAAAAAATAATTAGGATGGCGCGAGTAATTCCACAGGCCGGTATCGCAAACTTTGCCCTTGTTGGATGGATCTTTTTTAAAAAAGGCCAGTTGCCTGTCGGCTATCGCTTCGCCGGTTACGCTGATGAACCATAAGATAAACCCGGCATACTCAAATGGCGATAACTCATCTTTAGTATTCATGCAGCTGATAAAAAAAGGAATAGCCAGCAGGACATTGGAGATTGCCTGGAACTGGAAAAAGAAGAAAAACTTCTTTTCGGCATTAGGCGCCCATTCTTTACGGAGCTGCTGGTAACGGCCTTCCTCTTCGTGCAGGTGAGTAATGATTCGTTTTGCAAGGTGTGTGCCCAAACGTACGCCCGCAATAATCACCATAGCGCAAATAAGCACTTTGCGATCATGATATCCGGGAGCAAGGAAAAACAGGATAATAGCGATAACGGGAAAATTGTACGACCAAAAGATATCAACCACCCCTGCGTTTTTGATCTTGTGCGCCCAAATCCATACCAGGGCCATAATACCGCAGCAAGCGATAAGGCAATAAACCACCAATATCCAAATTGAATTGTTATCCATTTTGCCTGCCGAAAAATTCTTTTAAACCTTCATTGTCCCTGAGCCTGAAAAGCTGAATGAGTACGTACACGCAACTTGCCAGGCTACCCAGTGTAACCAGCAATATCAGCCAAACTATTTTCCATACCCAGTTCTTTTCTTTGTAGCAGATCCATACATAAATAACCAGAATGTTGGCATAAAAATCCCAAAGGGTGGCCCTCATCCATGCTATCGATCCTAAATAATCCCATTCTTTAAACAGGTTATGTGCAAGGCTTGTGCTGATCACTACGTAACACATCCACACAAAAACAATACTGAACAGTATTTTTAAGGCGCTGATCATTTATTTGGCTTTGGCAGAGTTGATAAACGCCAGAGCATCGTCGGCGTGCTCCTTGCCTTGCAGCATGGCTTCGTGGGTATAAGCTATCTTCCCTTTCAAATCAACCACAAAAGTTTCCCGGCCCGACATGAAGAATTTCTTTTTTACGCCAAACATATCGTAAACCTTGTTGTCAGGGTCGCTCAAAACGGTAAAGGGCAGTTTATAATGATCGGCAAAGGCCTTGTGGCCTGCTACTGTACCGCTGTTTATGCCGATAACCATAGCGCCTGCTTTGGTAAATTTATCAAAGCTATCCCTGAAAGCACAGGCCTCTTTGGTGCAAACCATGCTTTCATCCTTGGGATAAAAATAAACCACCAATACCTTTTTGCCTACGTAATCGGCAGTATTGAACGCTTTGCCGTTTTGATCGGTAAGGGAAAAGGAGGGTATTTTATCGCCGGATACAAGTTGCTTGCGGGTTTGCGCCTCGGCAGCGCAGGCAAACAGGAAAGAGGCCAGTAAAATGGCTATGAGATATTTGATCATGGTTGGGCTCATTTTTCCTTACTTACGATAAACTGGTGCTGTGTCGATTTACGATTATAAAATAAAAAAGGCCTGCAATTTGTTTTAATTGCAAGCCTTTAACATTCAGTGTAAAAGCAATTTTACACGAGGTTCTTTTTAATATAGCTGATGCTTTGTGTAATGCTGTTAAACGGATCGCCAGGGCAAACATCCTGCTCAACAAAAAAGTATTTGAGGCCCGATTTTTTAGCCTGGGTAAAGATCTTCTTAAAGTCGATGGTGCCATTACCAACTTCAGTAAATTTCTTTTCAGGGGTTTTATCCATATCCTTAACATGCCATAATGGGAAACGCCCTGGATGCTTATCAATTAAAGTGATAGGGTCCTGGTTGGCTTTGGTTACCCAATACAGGTCCATTTCCATTTTTACCATGTCCTTATCGGTATTTTCCAGTAAGATCTCGTACGGGTATTTGCCGTTTTCCTGGATAAATTCAAAATCGTGGTTGTGGTAGCAAAGCTGGATGCCTGCGCCTTTACAGGTTTCTCCGGCTATATCAAGCATGTTGGCCACGTTTTTATAATGGTCGAGGTCGCCACGTTCTGATTGTGACAGGTAGGCGCAAACCATGTATTGTACACCGGCCTCAGCAGCATCATCAACTGCTTTTTTCCAGTCGTTCATGATAGTGCCTTTCTGGTGTTCGCCGTTAACCAGTTCCTCGCCTAAGCGATAGTGTGCGCTTGGCATAATGAGGCCATTCTGTTTTAAAACATTCGCGAAATCGCCGGGGCGCATGCCGTAAAATAATTCGGTACCGGTATAGGTTGCACCTTCAACAGATGTAAAGCCCGTTTTGGCAACTTTGGCTAATGCAGCAACGGGATCGGCCGCCATGGCATCACGCACGGTATATAATTGCAAACCGATATATTTTTTATCATATGCAAACAAATTAGGAGCTGCCAACAAGCCTGCTGAAAGTAGCGCCGAAGTTTTTAGAAATGAGCGTCTGGTAGTCATTGGTTTATGTTTTATTGATTGGTTGTGTAAATATAACGCATTAAAAATGCCAAATCAAAGACCGAAGTTACGTTGATTGGTTTAATGAAGAGAGATAGTATTGTAATTTTTACAGGCGCGGTTATGCGTATAGAAAAGAAAAAGCCGCTGTGCAGCGGCTTCTCGTATACTTTTGACAGGTATTATCTTCCTTTTTTAATGTTGGGAAATTTCATCTTATAATCCACATCAACCATGCCTTTCGAGATCTCATTAAGCTTTTTTTCGATAAGGCGTTTGCGCAACGGGCTCAGCTTATCGGTAAACAGCTTGCCTTCAATATGATCATACTCGTGCTGGATAACGCGTGCGGCCATACCTTTAAAGGTTTCTTCATGATGTTTCCAGTGCTCGTCATAGTATGACATGCGTACAACAGGCTTGCGGTACACATCCTCACGGATATCCGGGATACTCAGGCAACCTTCGTTAAAGCCCCATTCCTCGCCGGTTTCTTCCAATATGGTTGCATTGATGAATGCCTTTTTGAAATCCTTCAGTTCCGGCTCGTCATCATCAAAAGGAGTGGCATCAACCACAAATAAACGCATTGACATGCCCACCTGCGGCGCGGCCAGGCCAACACCACGGGCAGCATACATGGTTTCAAACATATTATCAACCAGTTCTTTTATATGCGGATACTCGTCGGGCTCAATGGCTGTTGCTTTCTTTCTTAAAACAGGATCACCGTAGGCAATGATAGGGTATTTCATCGTGCAAAAATAAAGGATTATTGCTTAGGCTCAAATAGCAAAGTGATCAAGCGGTTATTATCAAAAATTTCGTTGCTGATCTCCAGCAATTGTTCGGCACTTACCTGGTTAATTTTAGCAAAGATCTCTTCAAGCGTATCGATGCGGTTAAAATCAACCATACTTTTGGCCATGGCAATAATGAGACTCATGCGGTTCTCTTCGGCTAATGCTATCTGCCCGATAAACTTTTGCCGGGCCTGGTGCAACTGCAATGTGCCCAGCTTTTGCTCGCGCAGTTTTTTTAGTTCTTTATGAACCAGCTTGGAGGCTTTGCCCGCTTTTTCCGTATCGGTACCAAAATAAATGGAGAAGATGCCGGTATCAGTTAATGGAGTATAATTTGATTCGACGGTATAGGCTATACCATGTTTCTCCCTGATCTCGAGATTAAGCCGGCTGCTCATGCCAACGCCGCCCAGCAGGTTGTTAAGCAACAGTAAACCCCATTTATGCTCATGGCCTGATGAATAAGCCTGCGTACCTATCATGCAATGCGTTTGTGAAATAGGCTTGTTAAAAAGGTGGATACCGGCAGGGCTCAGTGCGGGCTTTATCCTGTTTTTTTGAAGCTGGTTAAAAGGTACGTGGCCGAAATATTTTTCGGACATGGCCACCAGTTTTTTGAAGTCATAATTGCCATGCACGGCAAAGATCATCTCGGTTGTATTATAGTTGGCCGCTATGAACCTGCGGATATCATCACCATTAAGTCGGCCAACAGTTTCGGGCGTGCCTAAAATGTTTTGCCCCATGGGGTGATCTTTAAACAGCAGTTCTTCAAAATCGTCCTGAATGGCTTCTTCCGGCTGGTCAAGATAGGATGCTATTTCATCTAAAATAACTCCCCGTTCCTTCTCCTGCTCATCATCAGGGAAAGTGGAGTGAAACAAAATATCTTCAAAAAGATCCATGGTACGGTCGAGGTGCTGGTTAAGCAACGATGCATGGATGCAGGTATATTCTTTAGTGGTATAAGCATTTAGGTCGGCACCAACAAGCTCAAGCCTGTTGAGTATCTGGTTGGTGTTACGGCGCTCGGTTTCTTTAAACAGCAGGTGCTCAATAAAATGCGCAAGTCCTTCCTGTCCCGGAATTTCATCGCGTGAGCCTGCGTTTACAATAAAGCAGCAATGTGTAATTGCCGATGGCCAGTGCTTGTATAGTATACGAATGCCATTGGGCAAAGTATAAAGTTGGTAGTCAATCATTCGACTGCAAAGATAAGCTTATATGTCACAATTATTTTTCACGTTATTGTAAGTGATTTATAGTATTTTAGGCGCTTAAAAACAAGTTTCGCCACGGTTAAAATACAAAACAGCGAGATCACACTACCTTTAAAAACGAACCAAAACCAAATGAAAAAACAAATAGCCGATCTTGAATTTGAAATACTGATAACTGCCGAAAAGATTGAAGAACACGTGAAAGCCATTGGCGCACAATTGAGCGAGGATTATAGTAACAGTGTGCCGGTTTTTATTGGCGTGCTAAACGGAAGCTTTTTATTTATTGCCGACCTGATAAAACAAGTGAGCATTCCCTGCGAAATTAACTTCACCAAATTAGCTTCATACTATGGCGGTACTACCAGCTCACTAAAAATACGAGAGGATATTGATTTAACGGTTGATATAAAAGGTAGGGATGTACTTATTATTGAAGATATTGTTGATACCGGCAATACAGCTCATTACCTGATTGAAAAACTGAAGGAAAGAGGACCGGCCTCACTGAAATTATGCTCGTTGTTGTTAAAGCCGGCCGCTCTGCAAAAAAAGATAGATGAACTT